>NZ_CP171358.1:2142353-2448403 GCF_043518605.1 Agromyces sp. MMS24-JH15 | reverse complement strand
TCGTCGGCGTCCTGTTCGCGGTGCTCGCGGGCCTCGGATGCCTCGTGCTCGGTGCATGGATCGGCGTGAAGCTCTCGCTCGTACCGAGCGTGATCGTGCTCGAGGAGGCCGGCATCCGGCAGTCGATCGTGCGCTCGTGGCGGCTCACGAACGGCTACTTCTGGCGGACCCTCGGCGTCGAGCTCCTCGTCGCCGCGATCCTGAGCTTCGCCTCGAACCTCGTCTCCCAGCCGATCGGGCTGCTGGGCGGCATGGCGGCGGCGCTGGTCGACCCCACCGGCACGGGAGCGTCGATGGGCGTGCTGGTCGGCGTCGTCGTGCTGACCGCGGCGGTCTCGCTCCTCGTCGGCGCCGTGACCGCGGTCGTGCAGTCGGCGGTCGTCGCGGTGATCTACATCGACCTGCGGATGCGGACGGAGGGCCTCGACATCGAGCTCGAGCGCCACGTCGAGCTCCGCGACGCCGGGCAGCCCGTCGGCGACCCGTTCCGCACGCCGCAGGCGCACCCCGGCTGGGCCTGATCCCGCCGTGCGCTGGGAGGTGCCCGTCGATCCGGACGCGGAGGAAGCGCGCCGCTGGCTGCAGGAGGAGCTCGCCAAGCCCGAGTACCAGGCCGCGCAGCCGACCTGGTTCGACCGCCTCATGCAGTCGATCCGCGAGTGGCTCGAAGGCGTGCTCTCCGGAGCCGGCGGGATCCCGACGCCGTGGGTCGTGCTCGTCGTCGTGCTCGTCATCGCGGGGCTCGTCGTGCTCGGGCTGCTCGTGTTCGGCGTGCCGCGGCTCCGTCGCCGCCGCGCGGCCGTGGTGCCGCTGTTCGACGACGGCGACCTCCGCGACCTGCGCACGCTCCGCCGGGCCGCCGAGTCCGCCGCCGCCGCCGGTGACTGGCCCCTCGCGATCGAGGAGCGCTTCCGCGCGCTCGTGCGCGGCACCGTCGAGCGCGAACTGCTCAGGGTCGACCCCGGCACGACCGCGCACGGGTTCGCGGATGCCGCGACCCGGCCGTTCCCCGGAGCCGCGGACCGACTCGGGTCGGCGGCCGACGACTTCGACGCGGTCCGCTACCTCGGTGCGCCGGGCTCCCGCGAGGCGTACGACGGACTCACGAGGCTCGAGGCCGACCTCGCGGCGGCGACGCCAGCGGGCGCGGCGGACGCGGCGGACGACCGGTTCCCGGCGGTGCCCCGATGAGCGCGCCGACGACCACCGCGCCCCCGACGCCCGTCACGCCGACGCCCGTCACAACGACGGCCGTCGAGACGCCCACGCTGCGCGCACGGTTCCGCCGCGGGCGCACCTGGCTCGTGCTCGCGGGGATCCTCGTCGCGGGCGCGATCGCCCTCGTGGCGATCCAGGGGATCGCCCGACCCGCGGGGGCAGTGCTCGGCGCCGACAACCCGGCGCCGACGGGCGCGAAGGCGGTCGTGGAGGTGCTCGGGGCGCAGGGCGTCGAGGTCGAGGCGGTGGCCGACCTCGAGTCGGCGCTCGACGCCGCGCGCGACGGCGCCACGGTCTTGGTCTACGACGAGTACGGCATGCTCGACGGCGAGCGCTGGGCGCGCCTGGCCGATGCGGCCGAACGGCTCGTCGTGGTCGATCCGACGTTCGCCGCGCTCGCCGAGATCGCGCCCGGCGTCCGCAACGCGGGCACGGCGGTCGGCGCCCTCGACGACCCGGACTGCGATGTCCCGGCGGCCGGGCGCGCCGGCGTCCTGTCCGAGGGGCAGGGGCTGCTGCGCGTCGACGACGAGGCGCTCGACGCCGGGTGGCGGGCGTGCTTCCCCGACGGCGACGCTGGCGTCGCGCTCGCCGTCGGACCGGCGGACGGCGGCGGCGAACTCGCGCTCGTGCCGTCGCCGGCGCTGTTCGCCAACGACACGGTCGACGAGGCCGGGAACGCGGCGCTCGCGCTCGGGCTCACGGGGCCCGCGGATCGACTCGCGTGGTACCTCCCGGGCCCGGCCGACGCGGACCCGTCGACCGCGCCCACGCTCGGCGAGCTGACCCCGGGCTGGACCACCCCGGTCATCGTGCTGCTCGTGGTCGTCACGATCGCCGCGGGCATCCACCACGGGCGACGCTTCGGACCGCTCGTCGTGGAGGACCTGCCCGTCGAGGTGCGGTCCGGCGAGACCCGCGAGGGCCGTGCGCGCCTGTACGCGCGGAGCGCGAGCCGGCTGCACGCGCTCGACCAGCTCCGCATGGGCACGGTCCGCCGACTGGCCGCGCTGCTCCGCCTGCCCCGGACCGCGGAGGTCGCGGCGGTGGCCGCGGCGACCGCCGAGGCCACCGGTCGCGACCCGGTCGAGGTGCGGCGGATCCTCGTCGACGACGACCCGGCCGGCGACCGGCGGTTCGTCGACCTCGCCGCGGCGCTCGGCGACCTCGAGGACGAGGTCCGTGCGGCGATCCGGCCGCCGGGCCAGACTCCCCCGACTCGATCAGGAAGGACCCCATGACGGACCCAGCCACGAACGACCAGGCCCTCCGCGACGGGCTGAACCGCGTCCGCGCCGAGGTCGGCAAGGCGGTGGTCGGTCAGGACGGCGCCGTGACCGGCCTCATCATCGCCCTGCTCGCGAACGGCCACGTGCTGCTCGAGGGCGTCCCCGGCGTGGCGAAGACGCTGCTCGTCCGGACGCTGAGCCGCACCCTCCGGCTCGAGACCCGGCGCGTCCAGTTCACGCCCGACCTCATGCCGGGCGACGTGACCGGATCGCTCGCGTACGACCCGCGGACGGGCGACTTCACGTTCCGCGAGGGCCCGGTGTTCACCAACATCCTGCTCGCCGACGAGATCAACCGGACGCCGCCGAAGACGCAGTCGGCGCTGCTGGAGGCCATGGAGGAACGCCAGGTCTCCGCGGACGGCGTGACCCGCCCGCTGCCCGTGCCGTTCCTCGTCGCCGCGACCCAGAACCCGATCGAGTACGAGGGCACGTACACCCTGCCCGAGGCCCAGCTCGACCGGTTCCTCATGAAGCTCGTGCTCGACGTGCCGCCCCGCGATTCCGAGGTGCAGGTGCTGCGTCGGCACGCCGACGGCTTCGACCCGCGCGACCTCGCGGCCGCGGGCGTGGAGCCGGTGCTCGGCGCGTCCGACCTCGCGGCGGCGCGCGCGGCGGTCGCCCGGGTCGGCGCGTCCGACGACGTGCTCGCCTACCTCGTGGACCTCGCGCGCGCCACCCGGCACAGCCCGTCCATCCGGCTCGGCGTGAGCCCGCGCGCGACGACCGCGCTGCTCGCGTCCGCGAAGGCGTGGGCCTGGCTCACGGGGTACGACTCGGTGACGCCCGACCACGTGCAGGCGATGCTCCTGCCGGTGTGGCGCCACCGCGTGCAGCTGCGGCCGGAGGCCGAGCTCGAGGGCGTGTCGGTCGACCAGGTGCTGCGGTCGATCGTGCAGCAGGTCCAGGTCCCGCTCTGACATGGCGGTCACCGGTCGGTTCGTGGTGCTGCTCGCGCTCGGCGTCGTGCCGGTCGTGCTCGTCGGCGCGCTCGTCGACTCGTCGGCGGGCCGTCCGGGCGACGGCGCGGCGGCCGCGTGGCTGGCATTCGCGGCCTGGCTCCTGATCGCGATCGGGCTCGGTGCGATCGACCTCGCGGCGGCCGCCTCGCCGCGGCTGGTGAACCTCGAGCGCGAGCTCCCGGCGCGCGTGCGGCTCGGCGAGCCGGCGGAATCGGCCCTCGTCGTCGCCAACACGGGCGCTCGAAGGCTCGACGCCGTCGTCCGCGACGGCTGGCAGCCGTCCGCGGGGGTCGTCGGGTCGGATCGCGTCCGGCTCCTGATCCCGGCCGGCGAGCGGCGACGGATGACCCTCGCGCTGCGTCCGACCCGCCGCGGCGACCGGCACGTGCAGCGCGTCACGATCCGCTCGTTCGGACCGCTCCGGCTCTGGGCGCGGCAGGCGACGATCCTCGCGCCGGGCCGGCTCCGCGTGCTGCCGCCGTTCCATTCCCGGGTGCACCTGCCCTCACGGCTCACGCGCCTGCGCGAGCTCGACGGCCGCACCCCGATGCTCGTGCGCGGCCAGGGCACCGAGTTCGACTCGATCCGGGAGTACGTGCGCGGCGACGACGTCCGCTCGATCGACTGGCGCGCCACGGCACGGCACTCCGATCCGGAGGTTCCGGGCAGCGCGAAGCCGATGGTGCGCACCTGGCGCCCCGAACGCGACCGCCGGATCGTCGTCGTGGTCGACACCTCGCGGACGTCGGCGACGCGCGTGGCCGACGAACCCCGGCTGGACACCGCGATCGAGGCATCCCTGCTGCTCGCCGCGCTCGCGACCCACGCCGGCGACCGGGTCGACCTCCTCGCGTGGGACCGCCGCGTCCGCGCGCGCGTGCACGGCGCGAGCGGCGCCGAGCTGCTCGCGCGCATGGTCGACGCGATGGCCGGCGTCGACGCCGAGCTGATCGAGGCCGACTGGGCGCGCGTACCCGAGCAGGTGCGGCGGCTCACCAGCCGGCGCGCGCTCGTCGTGATCCTGACGGGCGCGGATTCCCCGGCGAGCGCCAGGGGGCTGCTCGCGATGCTCCCCCAGCTCACCGAACGGCACGTCGTGCTCGTCGCCGGGGTGTCCGACCCGGACGCCGTCGACGCGGCCGCCGGTCGGCGCGACCTCGACGAGGCGTATCGCGCGGCCGCAGCAGAGCGCGCGCTGCTCGACGGCGAGCGGGTCGCCGCCGCGGTCCGCCACCTCGGCGCCGAGACCGTCATCGCGCCGCCGCTCGAGCTGCCGCCCGCACTCGCCGACCGCTACCTCGAGCTCAAGGCCGCCGGGCGGCTCTGACTCGGCGCCGTGCCCGGTCGAGCCGTACCGGGTGCGTCGCGCCCGGTCGCGCCGTGCTCAGCCCGCGACGAGTCGGCGCACACCCGTGTCGAACTCGCCCAGGTCGCCGGTCTCGCCGGCCTTCCACGCGCGGCGCCCGAGGCCGAGCATCACGAACAGGAAGCCGCCGAGCGCCGCCGCGCCGATGCCGATCTTGACCGGCCACGGCCACGGCGCGGGCGTGACGAACCCCTCGATGATCCCCGAGACGAAGAGGAAGAACACGAGGCCGATCGCCACGCTGAACAGGGCGCGCGCGTCCTGTGCGAGCGCCTCGCCGCGCGTGCGCGGACCCGGCGCGACCCATGCCCAGAAGATCCGGAGCCCGGCGGCCGCGGCGACGAACACGCAGGTCAGCTCGAGCAGCCCGTGCGGCGCGATGTAGAGGAAGAACGTGTCCGCCTCGTCGAACGCCACCATGATCGCGCCGGTGACGCCCAGGTTGACCGCGTTCTGCAGGATCACGTACGGCACCCAGACGCCGAGGATCCCGAACGCGACGCACTGCGCGGCGATCCACGCGTTGTTGGTCCACACGGACCCGGCGAACGACGCCGCCGGATGCTCCGAGTAGTAGGCGACGAAGCCCTCCTCCGCGAGCTGGCGGAGCTCCGACTCGCTGCCGAAGGATGCCACGACCCGGGGGTCCCCGGCTGCCCACCACATGATGAGGCCCGCGACCGCGAACGTGGCGGCGGCGACCGCGAGCGTGAGCCAGCGGAGCCGGTAGAGCGCAGCGGGCAGGCTCACCAGCCAGAACCGGGCGAACTGGCGCAGCGGGGCATCCGGCGTCCCGGTGAAGCGGATCCGCGCCCGGGCCAGGCCGACCGAGAGCCGGTCGCCGAGCGCGGTGGAACCCGCGGTCGTGCGCACCCGGGAGAGGTCGGCGGCGGCGGCCTGGTAGCGCTCGATCAGCTCATCGGCCTCGGCGCCGTCGAGCCGCCGCGTGCGCGCGAGCACGTCGAGTCGCTCCCACTGGGCATGGCGGGCGGAGGCGAGCGCATCGAGGTCCATCTGCTTGAATACTAGCCATGTCCGAGGCCGCGACCGCGGGGCGATCCACCGCCCGAACCGACGACGACGGACTGCTCACGGGCGAGGCGGTCGCGCTCGACGTCCGCTCCGCGAGCGCCCTGATCCGGGCGGGCGGGACCGCGATCGACGTCGCCGTAACCGTCCTGCTCATCCTGGGCGTCGTGTGGCTGGTCTCCTCGCTCGCACTCGACGAGGCGGCCACGAACGCGGTCGTGATCACCACGATCGTGACCTGCCTCATCGTCGTCCCCGTGGCGGTCGAGACGGCCTCGCACGGGCGTTCGCTCGGCAAGCTCGCCCTCGGCCTGCGCGTGGTCCGCGACGACGGCGGGTCGATCGGGTTCCGGCACGCGTTCGTGCGCGCACTGGTCGGCGTCGTGGAGATCTACCTGACGTTCGGCGGGATCGCGGCGATCGTCGGATTCCTCGACCCGTCGGGCCGTCGCCTCGGCGACCTCCTCGCGGGCACGCACGCCCAGGTCGAGCGGGTCCCGGTGCCCGTCTCCAACGCGTTCGGCATGCCGCCGGGCCTCGTCGGCTGGGCCGCGACCGCCGACGTCGCACGCCTGCCCGACGCGCTCGAGCGCCGGATCGCGGCGTTCTTCCGCAACCTGCCGCACCTCTCGCCCGCGAGCCGCTTCCGCGTGGCCCGCTCGCTCGCCGACGAGACGGCGCCCTGGGTGTCCTCGGTGCCGGATGCCCCGCCCGAGGCGTTCCTCGCCGCGGTCTCGGTGCTCCGCCGCGAGCGCGACGCCGCCGCGCTCCGGCTCGAGGACGAGCGGATGGCCCGGCTCGCGCCCGTCCTCGAGGCCCGGCCGAACGGCTTCCCCGAGCGCTGAGCGCACCGGACATGAGGATGCCCCGGGCGACGGGCCCGGGGCATCCTCGACGTCGACCGGTCAGTACCGGTAGTGGTCGACCTTGTAGGGGCCCTCGACGGGCACGCCGATGTAGGCGGCCTGCTCGGGCGTGAGCACGGTGAGCTCGACGCCGAGCGCGTCGAGGTGCAGGCGCGCGACCTTCTCGTCGAGGTGCTTGGGCAGCACGTACACGCCCACGGGGTACTCGGCGGGACGGGTCCACAGCTCGATCTGCGCGAGCACCTGGTTGGCGAACGAGTTCGACATGACGAACGAGGGGTGGCCCGTGGCGTTGCCGAGGTTCATGAGGCGGCCCTCGCTGAGCACGAGGATGCTCCGGCCGGTCGGCAGGCGCCACTCGTGGACCTGGGGCTTGATCTCGACCTTCTCGACACCCTCGAGCGCCTCGAGCGCGGCCATGTCGATCTCGTTGTCGAAGTGGCCGACGTTCGCGACGACCGCGAGGTGCTTGAGCGCGAGCAGGTGCTCGAGACGCACGACGTCCTTGTTGCCGGTGCCCGTGACCAGGATGTCGACCTGGTCGACGACCGACTCGAGGCGCGAGACCTGGTAGCCGTCCATCGCGGCCTGGAGCGCGTTGATCGGGTCGATCTCGCTGACGATCACGCGCGCGCCCTGGCCGCGCAGCGCCTCGGCGGCGCCCTTGCCGACGTCGCCGTAGCCCGCGACGAACGCGACCTTGCCGCCCATGAGGACGTCGGTCGCCCGGTTCAGGCCGTCGGGCAGCGAGTGGCGGATGCCGTACTTGTTGTCGAATTTCGACTTCGTGACCGAGTCGTTGACGTTGATCGCCGGGAACAGCAGCTCACCCGCCGCGTGCAGCTCGTACAGGCGGTGCACGCCGGTCGTCGTCTCCTCGGTGACGCCCTGGAGCTCCGCGGCGACGCGGGTCCACCGGTCGGCGCTGAGCTCGAGCGAGGCGCGGAGCGCGTCGAGGATGACACGGTACTCGTGGCTGTCGCCCGCGGCGGCGTCGGGCACGGCGCCCGCGGCCTCGAACTCGCGGCCCTTGTGGACGAGCAGGGTCGCGTCGCCGCCGTCGTCGAGGATCAGGTTCGGGCCGATCCAGTCGGCGCCCGCGGCCTCGGCCTCGGCGGTCCAGTCGAAGATCCGGTCGGTGCACCACCAGTACTCCTCGAGCGTCTCGCCCTTCCAGGCGAAGACGGGGACGCCCTTCGGCTCGGCGACCGTACCCTCGGGGCCGACGACGACCGCGGCCGCCGCCTCGTCCTGGGTCGAGAAGATGTTGCAGCTCGCCCAGCGCACCTGCGCGCCGAGCGCGACGAGCGTCTCGATGAGCACCGCGGTCTGCACGGTCATGTGCAGGCTGCCGGCGATGCGTGCGCCCGACAGCGGCTTGGACTCGCCGAACTCGGCCCGGAGCGACATGAGCCCGGGCATCTCGTTCTCCGCGAGGCGGAGCTGATGGCGACCCGACTCGGCGAGCGAGAGGTCGGCGACCTTGAACGGCAGGACGGTGGGCGCGGCGACAGTCATGCCGACCATTCTGTCAGGCGCGGGGCGCGTCGCACGGATCGGGCGTCGAATGCGCCCGCCGCCCGGTCAGGCCCGGATGAGTGCGAGCACCTCGTCGCGGACGCGTTCCATGGTCGCGACGTCACGGCCCTCGACATTGAGCCGCAGCAGCGGCTCGGTGTTCGACGGCCGGACGTTGAACCACCAGAACGGCTCATCCCCGGCGGTGATGCCCGTCGCGGTGAGCCCGTCGAACTCCTCGAAGTCGACCCGGCCCGTGAACGCCTCGACGATGCGCGTGTACGCGGCGGGCACGTCGTCCACGGTCGAGTTGATCTCGCCCGAGAGCGCGTACGGCGTGAACCGCGCGGCGAGCGTCGAGAGCGGGGCATCCTGCGCGCCGAACTCGGCGAGCACGTGCATCGCGGCGAGCATGCCGTTGTCGGCGCCCCAGAAGTCGCGGAAGTAGTAGTGGGCCGAGTGCTCGCCGCCGAAAACGGCCTTGGTCTCGGCCATGCGGTCCTTGATGAGCGAGTGCCCGACGCGCGTGCGGACGGGCGTGCCGCCCGCCTGCTCGATGGTCTCGGGCACGACGCGCGACGTGATGAGGTTGTGGATCACGTTCACGTGCTCCTCGCCCTCGGCGCGCACGCGCGCGATCTCGCGGAGCGCGACGATCGCCGCGACCGCCGACGGGTTCACCGCGTCGCCGCGCTCGTCGACGACGAAGCAGCGGTCGGCGTCGCCGTCGAACGCGAGCCCGAGGTCGGCGCCGTGCGCGACCACCGCGCGCTGCAGGTCGACGAGGTTCGCGGGCTCGAGCGGGTTCGCCTCGTGGTTGGGGAACGTGCCGTCGAGCTCGAAGTAGAGCGGGACCACCTCGATCGGCAGCGCCGGGAGCCCCGCCGCCTCGCCGAGCACGGCCGGGACCGTGAGGCCGCCCATGCCGTTGCCGGCGTCGACGACGACCTTCAGCGGCCGGATGCCGGACAGGTCGACGAGCGACCGGAGGTGGCCGGCGTAGTCGGCGAGCACGTCGCGCCCCTCGACGGAGCCCGGCTCGGGGACCTCGGCGACGCCGTCGGCGAGGTAGGCGGCCGCTCGATCGCGGATCGACGCGAGCCCGGTGTCGAGCGAGATGCCCTGCGCCCCGGCGCGCGAGAACTTGATGCCGTTGTAGCGCGCGGGGTTGTGGCTCGCGGTGAACATCGCCGCGGGCGCGTGCAGGGCGCCGGACGCGTAGTAGCTCTCGTCGGTCGAGCACAGCCCGATCGCGACGACGTCGGCCCCGCGCGCGGTCGCCCCGCGCGCGAACGCGGCCGCGAACGCGGGCGACGAGTCGCGCATGTCGTGGCCGACGACGACGGATGCCCCGGCCGCGCCGACCTCGTCCACGAACGCGGCTCCGAGCGCCGCGACGACGTCCTCGTCGAGGCCCTCGCCGACGATGCCGCGCACGTCGTAGGCCTTCACGATGGGCTGCAGGCGGCTGGCGGCCGCGTCGCGTTCGGGAATCACGCCTCGAACCTAGCGCACGGGCTCCTGGTCGGCCTCGCCCGCGGCCCCGCCGACGATCGGGACGTGCCGGATGACGCGCCAGCCGCGCGGCGCCGACGTGCGCTCGGCGTGGCGGGCGCAGAGGTCGTACGCGTGCGGCTCGGGCCGGAGCGCGAGCGGGCCGAGGACCGCCATCGAGTCGGCGTAGTCGTAGGTCATCGTCGCCACCGCCTCGGCGGGGCACGCGATACGCGAACACGGTCTCATGGCTCGATCAGACTAGCGCCGGGGGCGGACACTACGATGGAGCCATGCCCCGCTCCCGCCGTGTCGCCTCGACTCCGAGGTCCCCGCGGCGGCTGGCCCGCGACCGTCACGGGCGGGGCATGCGCTCCTCCGTGACCGGGCCGCACCTGCCGCCGCTGCGGACGCGACTCGACGACTTCGACCTGACCGTCGCGAGCACGGCGTCGTACCTGCGCGGGCTCTGGCCCGAACTGGAGGGCGTGTCGTTCGAGGTCGCCCAGGGGCCCGCCGAGGCGATCCACGACGACCATGTCGACCGCTGGCACGTGAGCCACGAGGACAACCGGATCAGCTTCTACCGGCTCCCGATCGTGCGCTTCCTCCGCCTCCAGGAGGGCGAGGAACGCGACGAGAAGCTGCTCGTCGAGTCGTGCGTGTTCCGCGCCGTGGCCGAGTTCCTCGGGCGCGACCCGTGGGAACTCGCGCCCGGCCGCTACCGGCACTTCTAGCGCGCGCACCCGCTCAACGCG
Organism: Agromyces sp. MMS24-JH15; assembly: GCF_043518605.1. Taxonomy (GTDB): domain Bacteria; phylum Actinomycetota; class Actinomycetes; order Actinomycetales; family Microbacteriaceae; genus Agromyces. The sequence continues at coordinate 2,437,903 of NZ_CP171358.1, read as the reverse complement.
GGTACACCCGGATCGGCGCGTCGAGCGGCCCCGGCGGCTCGATCGGCATCGCCGCGAGCAGTTGCCCGTCGCCGACCGTGATGGTCGCGTGCAGGCCCTCGACCCCGCGCAGCGTGAGCGCGGCGCCCGGTTCGACCGCGATCGACGCCGAGCCGCCCGCTGCGACCTCGACCCGATCCTCGGCGCCGCCTGAGACGACGATCACGGTCGCGGCCTGCCCCGACGACGTGAGGTGGAGCATGGGGCTCGGGGCATCGGGCACCGCGACGGCGACGTCGCCGATCAGGGGACCCGACGCCGGGTACCAGGCGAGGTCGCCCGGCTCGCCCTGGGCTGCGGAGTCCAGCGCGGTGGCGTCGGCGTCGGGCGCGATCGGCGGGACCGTGGACCGTGCCGCGGCGACGACCGGGGCGTCGGCCATCACGTCGACGGCGTAGTCGCCGGGCGCGAGGTCCGACAGCGGCACGTCGAGCACCTGGCCGGGCTCGAGCGACACCTCGATCGTCGTGCCCTCCCCGATTCCCTCGGGGACGACCGCGACCGAGACGGCGACCGGATCCTCCCCCGGTGCGAGCAGCCGGAGCACGGGGAATCCGTCGCCCTCGGAGTGATCGGGGTCGATGACCGCGTCGGCGGTCGCGACCACCGCGAAGCCGGCGATCCGCTGCTCGTCGGCGGGCGGCGCCGCGGCGCCGACGAGCTCGACGCCGACGGGGACGAGCCCGTCGATCGCACTCTGCTCGAGCGTCGCGGCGATCCGGCCGCCCGTGCTCGTCACGTGCACGACCGGCGAGGCGAGGTCGGGCGCGAGACCCGCGAGCGACACGACGCGCTGCGTGTGCGCCGGCACGACGAGCCCGAGGCCGCCCGGCGCGTCGACGGCACCGGTCTCGCCGAAGATCCGCAGGTCCACCGTGGAGGCGACGTCGGTCGGGTTCGCGAGCAGGATGAGGGTGGTCCGGCCGAGCGCAGTCGAACCGCCGACCAGCCAGGCGTCGTCGAGCGGCTCACGGCACCCGGCCACCGCCAGCCCGGCGAGCGTCTCGGTCGCGGCGGACTGCGACTGCGCGCCCGCGAGCAGCCCGACCTCGACGGCGTCCGCCGGAGCCTCGAGCGACACCGGGCCGCCGTCGTCGGACGCGAGCGGGTTGTCGGGCGCCTCGATCGGCACCTGCTCGACCTCGACGTCCGCGGGCAGCACGGCGGTGGTGAGCTGAGTGGGCCCGAAGGAGCTCGCCGCCGTGGCCGACTGCGAGTCGTCGCCGATCTGCAGGAGGGGGCCCGGGCACACGCGCTGCTGGATGCTCGCCGCCGGCGAGACGAGCACCGAGTCGGGCTCGGCGACGCGCTCGGGGCGGTCGGGCGTGATCGAGGCCGCGACCAGGGCGGCGCCGACGCCGAGGACGGCGAGGACGCCGACCGCTCGGGCGGTCGCGGTGAGCGCGCGTCGTCGGGTGGTCATCGGCGGTCGCCTCCGTCGGTGGCCGGTTCGGGGGCCGGGTCGTGGTGGGGTGCGGCGTCGGGCGCGATGTCGGTGTCGGGCTCGATGTCGGCGTCGTCCGCGGCGTCGGGCTCCGGATCGGGCTCGGGCTCGGGCTCGGGCTCCAGCGCGGGATCGGGATCCGGCTCCAGCTCGGGCGGGACATCCGGCGCGTCGTGCACGGTCGCGACATCCGGCGCCTCCGCCGCAGCGGCCTCAGGCTCGACCGACTCGCCGTCGACGGTGGCCGCCTCCGCCTCGGCGGCGGCCGCGGCGGGCGGCGGGGACCCCGCCGATCCGCCCCGACGCGAGGCGCGCGACGCGCGCGGTTCACGCGGCGGCCGCCGGTCCGTCTCGCGACCGCCGCCCGTGGGGATGGACAGCAGCAGCGCCGCACCGATGACGACGAGCTGGACGATCGTGATCCACGTGCCGAGGGTGCCGCCGGCGCCGGGCGGGATCGCGGTGGGCGGCTGCGGGCCGACCGCCGCGGTGAACCGGTACAGGCGACCGAACGCGGTATCGCCGATCGGCGTGAGCGAGGCGTTGGCGTCGAGCGCCGCGATCGCGCGGTCCTCGGTCGCCTCGGCCGCCGGGTCGTCGGGCGCCGCGGCGAGCAGCACGAAGGTCGCGCCGAACTCCGTGATCGCGGCATCCGCGTCGGCACCGCTTCGCGACGCGAGGTTCCCCGCGATGTGGGCGAGCTCGCGCTCGTCCTCCGTGAGCGACGTGCCGGTGGCGGCGAACGTGGACTGGGCGTCCAGGGTGTCGCCCGTCCCGTGCTCGAGTCCCGCGGCGATCCCTCCGCCCGCGAGCGGCGCGATCGTGAGCGTCGCGACCCGCGGGTCCGCCTCGGCCTCCGCGACCACGAACGCGGGCATCGTGCGCTCCCCCGCGACGCGGACCTCGCCGGTGCCGAGCGCGAGCGCGACGGCTGCCGGCGCGACCGCGGCGATCGCCGCCACGGCCGCGAGCGCGGCGAGCCACGCCGACGCGCGGGGCAGCGCGTCGAGGGCGACCACGGCGGCCACCACGAGCCCGAACCACATGAGGCTCTGCCCGCCACCCGTCCACACCGGGATCGAGTCCGCGCCCGAGGTCGCGACCGCCAGGTGCGAGGCCGCGACCGCGGTCGCGAATCCGAGCACGGCGCACGCGACGGCGAGGATGCCCCGCCGGACACGCGGCGCCGCGACGGCCGCCGCCGCCGCGAGCACGAGCGGTGCCAGCAGCGCGGTCGCGATCCACTCCGGAGCGATTCCGGCGTCGAGCGAGGACGCCACCTCGGCCCATCCCCCGGTCGATCCGCCCGGGAAGCCGAGCGCCAGCCACCACCAACCGGACACGTCGCCTGCCACCTGTGCACCCGGGTCGGCCGCGAGCCCCCACGGGTTCGCGGCGACGGCCTGCGCCCACACGAGCGGGCCCGCGAGCACGACCGCGGGCAGCGGCAGCAGGAGGTACCGCGGGGCGGCCCGCCCGCTCACCGCGATCGCGAGCACCCACCCGACGACGAGCGCCGGCGCGAGGCTCGGCGCGGCCGCGACGACCGCCGCGAGCAGCAGCCCGGCCGTCGCCGCGGCGGCCCACGAGCGCGCCGCCCCGAGCGCCGCGAACGCCAGCCAGCCGAGCAGCACGTGCGCGACGACCGCCTGCGGGCGACCGTCGGCCAAGGCGGTGATGAACGGCGGCGAGCACGCCCAGGCGATCGCGGCGAGCGCGCGCAGCGCTCCCCGGTCGGTGAGGCGGGATGCCGCGAACCAGGCGCCGAGCGCGGCGGCGGGCACCGCGACGAGCCAGAGGCCGACCATCGCCCAGGACGGCGACCAGAACGCGAGCGATCCGAGCACCGCGAGCACCCCGGAGAACGGGTCGGCGGCCCCGACGAACCCGGCACCGACGTCGCGGAAGCCGTAGGCGGCGTTCCGCCACAGCGAGCCGACGTCGTCCGTGAGGGGCAGCAGCGCCCCGCCCGCGAGGCCGCCGGCCGTGAGCATCCACGACAGCAGCGCGACCGAGGCGACGACCGAGGCGAGCAGCACCCAGCCCCCTCCGGTGCCGAGGAACTGGAGGTCGTCGGACCGGCCGCGCGCGCGTGCGCGCCGCGCCTCGGCCTCGAGGCGCCGTCGGCGCCCGACCTCGTCCGGCGGCACGCGCAGCGGCGCGAGCGCCGACCAGCCGACCGCCTTCGCACGCTTCAGGGCCCGACGCGACGCCGCGACCCGATGCGGGCGCAGCATGACGCCCAGCGCCGCACGGAACTCGCCCGTGATGCGCCCGGGCGACTTGACGAGCAGCAGCCAGACGGACCGGACGAGCGCGAGCGGCAGGAGCGCCAGCCAGTGCAGCGGGACCGTGACGGCCGGGGCGTACGCGAGTCGCCGATGCAGCTGCGCCGCGCGTTCGACGCGGTGGCGGCGACGGAGCGCGGATGCCCCGCCGACGGCGGGCCCGGCGATCCCGGTCTGCGCGAACGCGATCCTGGCCTCGGGGACGACGCTCACGCGGTGCCCGGCGAGCCTGGCGCGGATCGAGAGGTCGAGCGCGTCGTCGGCCGATGGGAGCGCGGGATCGAAGCCCTCGAGTGCGCGCCACGCGACCCGGCGGACCAGGAGGCCGGCCGCATCGACGCCCAGGACGTCGCTGAGGTCGTCGTGCTGGCCCTGGTCGAGTTCGCCGTGGACGAGGTCGACAGTGCGCCCGTACTTCGTGACCGAGCGGCCGAGGTGGAGGATGCGGCGCGGATCGTCCCACGCGACGAGCTTGCCGGCGGCGATCGCGACCGATCGGCCCGTCTCCAGGACCGCGACGAGTCGTGCGAGCGCGTCGGGCGCCGGTGCCGCGTCCGCCGGCAGCAGCCAGAGCAGGTCGGCGTCGTCGTCCGGCGGTTCGAGCGAGCGCTCTGCCGCGCGGACCGCCTCGCCGAAGGGCATCCGGCTCTGCAGTTCGATGGCGTGGTCCGGCGCGGCGGCGCGGACCTGCTCGGTCGCGGCGGCGTCGGGCTCGAGCAGCACGACGACCAGGGAATCGGGTCGGCGCTCCTGCGCGAGGACCGCGTCCAGCGAACGCTGGAGGCGGTCTCCGCCGCGCTGCACGACGAGGATTGCGGTGACTCTCGGCAACATCGGGGACAGCCTAGGTGGCTGTCACCGCGTTGCCGGGATCACCCTCGGGCGTGCCGCGATCCGTCCGCGACCCGTTTCGGGGCGCGGCGCGGAATCCGGATCAGACGGCCCGACGGCGGAGCTTTCGCCGCTCGCGCTCGGAGAGCCCGCCCCAGATGCCGAATCGCTCGTCGTTCTCGAGCGCGTACTCCAGGCACTGAGCCCTGACCTCGCAACCGCCGCAGATGCGCTTGGCATCGCGGGTGGAGCCGCCCTTCTCGGGGAAGAACGCCTCCGGATCGGTCTGCGCGCAGAGCGAGTCGCTCTGCCAGGCCAGAGGGTTCTGATCGCCGACGCCCCCCCGGACGCCCGGTACGCCCAAGCGCACCGGATCGACGAACCAGTCCTCAGGTACCCCAGAACGATATTCAGGAATTCCCATATCGTCTCCCACCCAGTTGTACCGACCGCCACGCGGGCGTGTCAGGGACAATTACACCGGTGTGATTCGATCGCGTCAAGTCGCGGGATGTTAAACCCTCAATCCGGCATCGAGGCTTCATTCCGCGGTCGACACGCCGTCGGCGTGTCCGAGACGTGATCGGACCGGTCGGAGCGGCGGTGATCAGGCCGCCGCCCGTCGGGCGCTCCAGGCGCTGCGGACCATCTCGTCGAGCGAGTGGCGCATCCGCCAGTCGAGGTCGCGGGCCGCGAGCTCGCCCGTCGCGACGATGCGCGCAGGGTCGCCGACGCGGCGCGGCGCGATCTCCGGTGCGAACTCGATCCCGGTGACCCGGGCGACCGCGCGCATGATCTCGCCGACCGAGACGCCGTCGCCCGAACCGAGGTTGTAGGCGGGCTCGACGGGCTCGCCCGCGGCGAGGCGCTGCGCGGCGACGACGTGCGCCTCGGCGAGGTCGGCGACGTGGATGTAGTCGCGCACGCACGTGCCGTCGGGCGTCGGGTAGTCGTCGCCGTTGATCCGCGGCGTGCGGCCGTCGAGGAGGGCGTCGAAGATCAGGGGGAAGAGGTTGTGCGGGCTCACGTCGTACACCTCGGACGTGCCCGAGCCGACCACGTTGAAGTAGCGCAGGCTCGTGTGGCGCAGCCCGGCGGCGCGCCCCTGGTCGGCGATGAGCCACTCGCCGATGAGCTTGGACTCGCCGTAGGGCGATTCGGGGCGCTTCGCGGTCTCCTCGGTGACGAGGTCGACGTTCGGCGTGCCGTACACCGCCGCGCTCGACGAGAACACGATCCGCTCGACGCCGCGTTCGGCCATCGCCGCGAGCAGCGTCGCGGTGCCCGTGACGTTCTGGCTGTAGGTGTGCAGCGGACGCTGCACCGAGACGCCCGCGTACTTGAACCCCGCGAGGTGCACGACGCCCTGGATGTCGAAGCGCTCGAAGGTCGACTCGAGGAGCTCGCCGTCGAGGATCGTGCCCTGCACGAACGGCGTGCCGCCGGGAACGAAGTCGCGCCGGCCGCTCGAGAGGTCGTCGATCACGACCGACTCGATGCCCTTCGCCTCGAACGCACGCACCACGTGCGCTCCGATGTAGCCCGCTCCGCCGGTCACCAGCCAGGTCATGTCTCCGCCTCTCCGCACCGCACGGCGCGCCCCTCGATGCTAGCCGGGCGGGCGCGGCGCGGTTGCGGCGGTGACGGCGGGTGGAGTCGGTGCGGGCGGGTGGCGGGTCAGGCGGGGCGTCCGCCGCCGAGGCGGAATTCGTCGCTGCTCGACGACGGGCGATAGCCGTCCGAGCGGACGGATCGGACGGTGGCCGCGACGCCCCAGACGGCGAGGGCGATGACGAGTGCGATGAGGATGATTCCGGTCATGGCAGGAACGCTACGCATTGCGATATTCTGCCGAAAGTGGCAGGCTGGACAGCAACCAGCACATTCCTGCCAGCCAGGTGATCCCCGAGGAGGACGGATGCTCCGCACCATCGCCTGCGTCGCACTCCCCCAGATGGCCCCGTTCGAGTTCGGCGTCATCTGCGAGGTGTTCGGCATCGACCGCTCCGCGCAGGGCGGGCCGGCCTTCGACTTCCACGTCGTCGCCGCCGAGCCCGGTCCGATCCCCACGAAGATGGGCTTCGACGTCGTCGTGCACGAGGACCTCGAGGCCGCACGCACCGCCGACCTCGTCGCCATCCCCGCGTCGCTCATCGGCACGCGCACCGACGAGCGCGTGCTCGAGGTCATCCGCGACGCGGTCGATCGCGGCGCCTGGGTGCTCAGCGTCTGCTCGGGCGCGTTCACGCTCGGCCAGGCCGGCGTGCTGCACGGCCGCCGCGCGACGACGCACTGGATGTACACCGACCGGATGGCCGCCGAGTTCCCCGACACCGAGGTCGACCCCGACGTCCTCTTCGTCCAGGACGGCAACGTCGTCACCGGCGCGGGCACCGCCGCGGGCATCGACGCCGCGCTGCACATCGTGCGCGCCGAGCTCGGACAGGGTGCCGCCAACATCATCGCGCGACGCATGGTGATCCCGCCGCAACGCGACGGCGGCCAGTCCCAGTACATCCAGACGCCCGTGGTCGCGTGCCGGAGCGACTCGCTCGCGGCTGTCACCGAGTGGATGCTCGAGCACCTCGACGAAGAGCTCACCGTCGACCGCCTCGCACGCAAGGCGCTCATGTCGCCGCGCACGTTCGCCCGGAAGTTCCGAGCCGAGACCGGCACGACCCCGAACGCGTGGCTGAACCGCCAGCGACTGCTGCGCGCCCAGCAGCTCCTCGAGGAGACCGACCTCACGTTCGAGGAGATCGCCCGGGAGACCGGCTTCGGCGCCGCGGCCGTCATGCGGCACCACTTCCTGAAGGTGCTGCAGACGACCCCGACCGCCTACCGGCGCCTGTTCGGCGCCCGGCAGGCGCTCGCGTCGTAGGCGGGGCTACCGCCCGGTCGTCGCGACCCAGGCGATGCCCGCACCGGTGACGCGGAGCGCGCCCTCGTCCGGCGTGACGTACACCGCGTGGCCGCGCGGCACGTCGACGGCACCGGACGCGCCCTCGAGCCGCACGCCGTCGCGCTCCACGAGCACGATCGCGGGGCCGTCGAGCTCGACGCGCGAGGCATCCTCGCCCGGTTCGACGCGGTGCAGCAGGAAGTCCGGGACGTCCGGCCGGAACGTCTCGACGCCGGGCCCGCCGGGCTGGGGCGCGAGCAGCGGCGGCGGAATGGGGCTGAAGTCGAGCACGTCGACGAGCTCGTCGACGTCGATGTGCTTGGGCGTCAGGCCGCCGCGCAGCACGTTGTCGCTCGCGGCCATGAGCTCGATTCCGAGGCCGCGCAGGTACGCGTGGATGTTGCCGGCGCGCAGGTACAGCGCCTCGCCGCGACGCAGGCGCACGCGGTTGAGCAGGAGCGAGATCACGATCCCGGGGTCGCCCGGGTAGGCGGCGGCCAGCTCGCCGACCGTCTCGAACGATCGCGCCCACGGGGAGGCCGCGGCCTCCGCCGAGGCCGACAGGCGCACCACGCGGTCGACCACCCAGGCCGCCTCGCCCGTGTCGCCCCCGCGGCCGTCGTGCAGGAGCCACGCGACGGTGTCGTCGAGGCCGGTCGCGACGTGCGTCGCGAGCAGGTCGACCGCACCCGACTCGTGCGCGACGTCGGCCGCGTCGGCGGCGCGCAGGACCCCGAGGATGCCGGCCACCTCGTCGAGCGGTCGGAACCCGCTCAACGCGTCGAAGGTCTCGCTCACCGCGACGATGAGCTCGGGCTTGTGGAACTCGTCGCGGTAGTTGCGCTCGTACCCGTCGACGGGCACGCCGTCCGCCTCCTCGCGCGCGAAGCCCGCGCGCGCCTGCTCGGGCGTCGGATGCGCCTGGAGCGAGAGCGGCGCCGCCGCCGCGAGCAGCTTCAGCAGGAACGGCAGGCGCCCGGATGCCGCGAACCGCGGTCCGAGCGCGCGCTCCGGGTCGGCCGCGATCCAGGCCCGCAGGTCCACGGCTCCCCCGACGGCGTCGGGCTCGTCGATCCGCGACGGCGCGCCCGCGTGCGCGCCGAGCCAGAGCTCCGCCTCGGGCCGGCCCGACGGTGCGACGCCGCGGAAGGCCGCGATGTCGTCGTCGGCGCCCCACGCATAATCACGCGGGATGTTGCTGATGGCGACAAACATGGCTGCCGGTTCCTCTCCTCGTCGTGCGTTCAAGCTACAACGGCTTCGGGCCGTCGCGGGCCCGAAGCCTAGGCTCGGCGCATCCCACGACGACGAGGAGAACCCGCATGTCCTTCGAACCGCTCGCGAGCGACTTCTACGGCTACGCCGACCTGCTGACGGACCGCGAGCGCGCCGCGATCGCCGACCTGCGGGCCTGGCTCGAGGCGGACGTGAAGCCGATCATCGGCGGCTACTGGGAGCGCGCGGAGTTCCCGATGCAGGTCGTGAAGCCCCTCGCCGACCTCGGCGTCCTCTCCTTCGCGTGGGACGAGGTCCGGCCGTTCGAGAACTCGAGCGTCTTCCGCGGGTTCGTCGCGCTCGAGCTCGCGCGCGTGGATGCCTCGGTCGGCACGTTCGTCGGCGTGCAGAACGGCCTGGCGACCGGATCCCTCGCGGTCGCCGGCTCGCCGGAGCAGCGCGAGGAGTGGATCCCGAAGCTCGCGAGCGGCGAGGTCGTCGGCGCCTTCGGCCTCACCGAGCCCCTCTCCGGGTCCGACTCGGCGAAGGGCCTGCGCACCACCGCGCACCGCGAGGGCGACGAGTGGGTGCTGAACGGGCAGAAGCGCTGGATCGGCAACGCCACGTTCTCGGACATCACCGTCATCTGGGCGAAGGACGTCGCCGACGGGCAGGTCAAGGGATTCATCGTGCCGACGTCGACCCCGGGCTACGCGGCGACCAAGATCGAGGGCAAGATCAGCCTCCGCCCCGTGCAGAACGCCGACATCACGCTCACCGACGTGCGCGTGCCCGAGTCGCTCCGCCTCCAGCGCGCGAACTCGTTCCGCGAGACCGCGGCGATCCTCCGCGGCACGCGCGCCGAGGTCGCGTGGTCCGCCGTGGGCACGGCCGTCGGCGCCTACGAGGCGGCCCTCGCCTACGCGAAGGAGCGCCTGCAGTTCGGCCGGCCGATCGCGTCGCACCAGCTCATCCAGGAGCACCTCGTGAACAGCCTCGGAAACATCACGGCGTCGCTCGGCATGGTCGTGCGCGCCTCCCAGATGCAGGACGCCGGCACGCTGCGCGACGAGCACTCCGCGCTCGCGAAGGCGTATGCCACGTCGCGCATGCGCGAGACCGTCGCGTGGGCCCGCGAGGCGTGCGGCGGCAACGGCATCACGCTCGAGCACCACGTCGCCCGGTTCTTCGCCGACGCCGAGGCGCTGTACTCCTACGAGGGCACCCGGGAGATGAACACGCTCATCGTGGGTCGTGCGATCACCGGCGAGGCCGCGTTCGTCTGAGACCGGGCGCCCCCGCCCGCGCTAGCCTTGACCGCATGACCCCCGCCCGTCGTCACGCGCTCATCGGCGCCTTTGCGACGTTCGCACTCTTCACGGTGCTCGCCGGCCAGTTCTGGCGGAACCTGTTCGGCTGGTGGGGGTTCGGGATCATCGCCGGCGCGACCGTGATCGGCGCGGTCGCCGTGGTCGTCGTCACCCGCCCCCGGTGGAGTTGGCGACGGGTGCCGAAGTCCACGCTCGTGTTCCTCGCGATCGCGACCGCGTCGATCCTGTGGTCGGCGTACCCGGGCGCGACCGCGCTCGGGCTCGCGATCACCTACGCGACCGTGATCGTCGCGCTCGCGCTCGCGCTCTGCGTCGACTGGGATCGCATCGTCCGCTCGCTCGCGTCGGCGATCAAGTGGATCCTCGTGCTGTCGCTCGTGTTCGAGGCGTGGGTCGCCATCGTCGTCGGCGGGCCGGTGCTGCCGAACTTCGCGGACTTCGACACGACCGGCGACGTCCCCCAGGCGTTCTACTGGTCGCGCGGGCTGCTCCTCGAGGGCGGCCCGATCGAGGGGATCGTCGGCAACCGAAACCTGCTCGCGATGATCGCGCTGCTCGGCGCGATCGTGTTCGCCTGCCTGCTCGCCGCCGGCACGGTGCGGCGCGGGTCCGGCATCGCCTGGCTCGTGGTCGCGGGCGCGACGCTCGCGCTCACGCGGTCGGCGACCGTCATCCTCGACGCGGTGCTCGTCGCGATCGTGGTCGGGTTCGCGCTGTGGGCGCGGCGCGTGGGCCCGCTCCGCCGCCGGCCCGTGTACTGGGCGGCCGCCGGGCTGGGCGTGGCATCCGTGCTCGCGGTCTCACTCGGCTGGCGACTCCTGCTCGACGCGTTCGGCAAGAGCGAGGACCTGACCGGCCGGCTCGACATCTGGGAGTCCGTGACCGCGCTCGCGCTCGAACGCCCGATCGCCGGCTGGGGCTGGGTCGGCTACTGGAATCCGTGGGTCGAGCCGTTCGACGACCTCGCGGTCCGCAAGGGCGTGACCTACCTCCAGGCGCACGACGCGTGGCTCGACGTCTGGATGCAGCTCGGCATCATCGGCCTGCTCGCGTTCGCCGCGATCGCGCTCGGCGCGCTCTGGCGGAGCTGGTTCCTCGCGGTCGACCGCCCGATGGACGCGGCCGGAGCGTGGCGGCCGTTCTCGGCGGCATCCCTTATCCCGCTCCTGATCCTGGTCTCGCTCCTCGGGCAGAGCTTCGCCGAGAGCCGGCTCCTGCTCGAGGGCAACCTCGTCCTGCTCATCGTGATCGCGTGGGCGACCAAGAGCCGCCAGTGGCTCCCCGAGCCACTGCCCGCCGCACCGCTCCGACCGCGGTTCGACGCCACCGGGCCCCGATGAGCGGCGACCCTCCCGGCGCGCGGGTCCCGCGCGTCGCGCGCGACCTCGTCGGCTCCGCGCGGTTCGCCCAGGCGCTCGCGCTCGTCGCGATCGGCACGGCGTTCGGGACGTACGCGATCCGCTCGCTCATCGGATGGCCCGGGCTGATCGCGTGGCTCGTGCTGCTGCTCGTGCTGGCCGGCGCCTCGCTCGTCGCCCGCTGGCGCGCGGTCGAGTGGTACGGACTCCTCCCCCTCACGATCCTCGTGTTCGTGGGCTGGGCCGCGGCATCCGTGCTCTGGAGCGACACGACGCTGCTCAGCGCCGTCCGCGTGGCCTACCTCATCGCGTTCGGGATCCTCGGCGTGTACATCGCGCTCATGCGCGACACGATCCAGGTGGTGCGCGCGGTCGCCGACGTGCTGAGGGTCCTGCTGGGCCTCTCGCTCGCACTCGAGGTGCTGAGCGGCATCCTGCTCGACCTGCCGATCGCGTTCCTCGGCATCCGCGGCGACCTCGCGCAACTCGGCCCGATCCAGGGCGTCTTCGGCACCCGCAACATGCTCGGCTTCGTCGCGCTCGTCGCCCTGCTCACGTTCATCATCGAATGGCGCACCAAGATCGCCCGGCGCGGCAAGGCGATCGCCTCGCTCGTGCTCGCCGCGACCTGCATCCTGCTGGCCGGATCACCGACGACCTGGATCGCGCTCGGCGCCTCCCTCGTCAGCCTCGCCGCGCTCTACGGCCTGCGCCGGATCCCCGTCGCGGTCAGGTGGCGCTGGCAGCTCGCCCTGCTCGGCGTCACATCGGCCTTCCTGATCGCCGCGTGGATCCTCCGCCAGCGCATCATCGGCCTGCTCGACGCGCGCGCCGAGTTCGAGGTGCGCCTCGACGTGTGGCGCGAGGCATCCCGCTACCTCGCCTCGAACCCGCTCCAGGGCTGGGGCTGGGTCGGCGAGTGGCCGGACCTCGCCCCCTACATCTGGATCGAGCGGATGACCGGGCGCCATCACGCGTCGGCCCTCAGCGCGTGGGTCGACGCGTACTTCCAGGTCGGCCTGATCGGGGCCCTGCTGTTCGCCGCACTCGTCGCGGTCGCGCTCGTGCGGGCCTGGCTGCTCGCGTCGAACCGCCGCAGCGTCGTCTACCTCTGGCCCGCGCTCATGCTCGTGGCGATCGCGGTCACGTCGTTCGCCGAGAGCTTCGCGCTCGTCGAGGGCGGGTGGATGCTGCTCGTGCTGTGCGCGGTCAAGTCCGCCCGGGAGATGAGCTGGCGGGATGCGCTGTCGCGGACGCGGTCGGCGACGGGGCCGACGCACGACTCGTAGCGTCGGCGCGACCGGGCGCGGAGCGCCGCGGCGCCCGGGTCACGCCTTGTGCGCGAGCAGCACGAACTCGTTGTAGGTGAACGCGTTGCCCGCCGCGCGGGGGAACGGGAACGAGTAGCTCCGCTCGACGACGAGGCCCGCGGCCTCGGCGATCTCGGCGAGCCCGCGGAAGTCGACGAACTGCACGTGCGTCGCGTCCGACCGGTAGCCGCGCTCCTGCGGCGTGATGAAGCAGACCCGGCCTCCGCTGCGCAGGTACGGCAGGTACTCCTTCACGAGCGCGACGTCCGACTCCCGGTCCATGTGCTCCATGACGTGGGCGAACAGCAGCGAGTCGTAGGCCTCGGGCGTCGCACGATCCGACGCCCGGAACTCCTCGATCGTGTAGGCGTCCAGCCCGCGCTCGCGGGCGATCCCGATCGACGTCGGATTGTGGTCCACGCCCACGCCGTTCCCGTCGAGGTGGTCGAGGTTCCGGCCGAGGCCGCAGCCCACGTCGAGCGTCCGGCCGAGGTGCAGCCGCCGGATGTTCCACCGGTACGGCGCCTGCACGTTCAGCAGGCGGCGCCATCTCGCCGACTCGAGGTCGTTCAGGCGGTCGGCGTACTCACGTCCCGCGGTGGGGGCATCCTCAGGCTCCATCTGTCCTCCCCCGTCCACGCTACCGACCCGAACCTTCCGTCGTGCTCGGCCGCCCCGACGGTCGGGGATGTCTCGCAGCCGGATCCGCACGTGTCGCCCATCGGAGGAGGCCGAGGTGGATGCCGATGCCCACGATCGGCCCGACCGCGAGCGCGATGGGAACCGCGGCCGTGAGTTCGATCGGGAGGAAGAGCAGCGCGACGGTCGCCGCCGACGCGACCAGCCAACCGGCCGCGTACGCGGTGTGCATGTTCTGCGCGAGGACCGCCGGACCGGTCACGCAGAGCGCACCGATGCACCCGGAGGCGAGGATGAGCGCCGCGAGCAGGGCGCCCGACAGTGCGAACTCGGTGCCGACGAAGAACTCGAGCGCCCACGAACCGAGGATCCACGCCACCAGGGCGAATGCGACGGCACCCCCCGCCACGACGCCGAGCCACGTCCGCAGGATGCGCCACCGTCGTTCGGGGCTCATCGCGAACGCCGTGACGAGGTAGCTCTGCAGCGCCATCAACGGCACGAGGAGCGGCGCCCGAGTCAAGGTGATGGCGAAGATCAGCGACCCCAGCAGCGCCTGATCCATGCCGGCCTCGACGACGGCGAGGACGAGCGGGAACCCGTTGATGAGCACGGCCGTGGCCGACGCCGCCAGCACGGTCCGGGCGGCGTTCGCCGTGAGCCGACGGTAGCCGAGCATCGTCCGTCCCGCGGCGAGGAACCGACGACCGCCGATCACGAGGAACGCGAGCACGACGACGACGTACGGCGCGGCGACGGCCCACGCCAGGGCGCTCGTGCCGCCCCCGAGTGCGAGCACGACCGCGACGGCGACGAGCCTGAGCAGGCCGTCGGCTGCGATGATCAGCCCCATCACGAGCCACTTCCGGCGCCCCGCGAGGATGCCGCTCGCGACGGCGACGATCGCACTGAGGCCCGACCCGACGGCCGCCGGAACCGCGAGGTCCGCGTCCTCGGCGCCGAACGACGCCGGCGCCCAGAGCGTCGCGCTGGCGAGCATGACGGCGACGACGAGGATGCCGGCCACGCCTCCGAACACCCAGAGCGAGCTCCTGGGCGACGTCGCGACCGGTGCTGCGTCCGCCGCCGCCGTCACCCGGGTCGCCTCCTGCTGGATGCCGAAGAGGACGCCGACGACGAGGAACAGCGCCGACCAGAAGACGCCGAACACGGCGTACTCGGCGGCGCCGACGGCGCGGGCGGTCAACCAGAGGACGAGGTACCCGGCGATCCCGCCGACCACGGTGCCGGCGAGCATCCATGCGACGGACGGGCGGGACCTTCTCGCCGGCTCAGGCTCATCCACGGCCACGGTCGGCATTCCCTTCGATTGGTACACTGACGGAGAGCTTACGCGCCGCCCGATCCGGCTCGCGCGATCCCCCACTGGAGTGCACGTGACCGATCCCGCCTCGCACGAGGCTGCCGATCAGACGTTCGTCGACATCGTGATGCCGTTCTGGGGCGACCCCGACCAATTCCGACTCGCCGTCGAGAGCGTGCGGCAGCAGGACGCCGACGGGTGGCGCCTGATCGTCGTCGACGACACCTATCCCGATCCAGCCCCCGGCGAATGGGTCGGCTCACTCGGCGACCCTCGGATCGAGTACCGCCGGAACCCCGTGAACCTCGGCGTGAGCGGCAACTTCCGCGAAGCCGTGCGCGTCGCATCCGCGCCGTACACCGTGATCATGGGATGCGACGACCTGCTGCTTCCCGGCTACGTGCGTCGGATCCGCGAGCTCGCCGATGACCATCCGGACGCCGCGTACCTGCAACCCGGCGTGCAGGTGATCGACGGGGACGGCCGACTCGTCACGCCGCTGGCCGATCGCGTGAAGGCCCTCTACCGTCCGAGGGTCGCGGGAAGTCCCCGGGTCCTCGGCGGAGAAGCGCTCGCAGCGAGCCTGCTTCGAGCGAACTGGACCTACTTCCCGTCGATCGCGTGGCGCACGACCGAGCTCAAGCGGTTCGACTTCCGCGCCGACTACGAGGTCGTGCTCGACCTCGCCCTGCAGGTCGAGATCGTGGACTCCGGAGGGACGATGGTGCTCGACGAGCGTCCGGTGTTCCAGTACCGCCGCCACGCCAAGAGCGTGTCGGCTTGGCGTGCCGCCGAGGGCTCGCGTTTCGCGGAGGAGCGACGCTATCTCGCGGAAGCCACCCGGACGATGCGCGACCATCGCTGGCCGAAGGCGGCACGGGCCGCCTCGACGCGACTCACCTCACGGCTGAACGCCATCACCGTCCTCCCCGCGGCGCTCGTCGCACGGGATCGTCGGGGCATCCGATCGCTCGCCCGTCACGCCTTCGGTCGTTGAACGGGCGACCGGGCACTCCCGATTAGAATCGATCCCATGTCCAACCTCCTTGAACGCACGCTGATCATCATGCCTGCGTTCAACGAAGAGGCGTCGATCGCGGCGGTGATCGCGGAAGTGCACGAGAAGCTCCCGGGCGCCGCGGTCCTCGTCGTCAACGACGGCTCGACCGACCGCACATCCGCCCGGGCCCGCGCTGCGGGTGCCGATGTGCTCGACCTCCCGTTCAACCTCGGCGTCGGCGGGGCGATGCGACTCGGCTTCCGGTACGCCATGATCCACGGCTACGACGTCGCCGTCCAGATCGACTCCGACGGACAGCACGATCCCGCGAGCGTCCCCGCGTTGCTGGCGGCGCTGGAGGGCACGGATGGCGGGCCCGCCGATCTGGTGATCGGCGCCAGGTTCGCCGGCTCGGGCGAGTACGAAGCGCGTGGGCCCCGACGATGGGCGATGCGGCTGCTCGCGCTCACGCTCAGCCGCACGGCGAAGACGAAGCTGACGGACACGACGTCGGGCCTGAAGGCGATCAACCGGCGGACCATCTCGATCTTCGCCCGTCATTACCCCGCCGAGTACCTGGGCGACACGATCGAGGCGCTCGTCATCGCCGCACGCTCCGGGCGGGTCATCCGGCAGGTTCCGGTCACCATGCGCAAGCGAGCCGGCGGCGTCCCCTCGCACAACCCGTGGAAGTCGGCGGTGTATCTCGGCCGCGCGGTGCTCGCGCTCGTGTTCGCCCTTACTCGCCCCCCCGCCGTCGACGTCCCGGAAAGCCACGCATGAGCACCACCGCCTATCTGTTCGGCGTCCTCGCCGCGATCGTCACCATCGCGGTGGTCGTCCAGATGCTCCGCCACCGCCGGCTCCGCGAACGTCACGCGGTCTGGTGGTTGGGTGGCGGCCTTCTGGCGCTCGTCGTCGGCCTCTTCCCCGGCGTACTCGACTGGGCGGCCTCGCTCATCGGCGTGACCGCGCCCTCGAACCTCGTGTTCTTCGTGAGCATCGCGCTCCTGGTGCTGGTGTGCATCCAGCACAGCGCCGAACTCACCAGGCAGGAGACCCAGATCCGAACGCTCGCCGAGGATGTCGCCCTGCTCGATCAGCGACTCGCCGCGCTCGACGCACCGTCGACGATCGAGACGGCCGCGACGGCGGATCAGGACGACACGACGACCTCGTAGCCCGCGTCCGGGCAGGTCGCGCCGAGCTCGTCGGCGAGGAGGGTGTCGGCGGTCAGGATGCGCACCCCGCCGCCCCACGTCTTCACCGCATCGCAGATGGCGTCCAGGTTGGCAGGGTCGAGCCCGTACGCGTAGATGCGCACCGGATCCTCGCTGCGGTCGGAGTACGACTGCAGCAGCCACGAGTTCACCAGGGCGTCGTCGGCGGCGGGCGCACCGGAGCGGAGCGCGATCGTCCGGCCGCCATCGGCGACGGCGAACAACCGCTCGGCCGTCGTGTTGCGCGCAGCGAACTGCCCGTCGGTCGCCAGCGCGACCGGGGCCACCAGTCGCCCGACCCCGCCGAGCGGCAGCGACATCATGACGGTCGCCCCGACCAGCCCGGCGCCGACGATGAGGGCGATGCGGCGCGCGGGTCTCACCCGCAGTCGGGACACCGCTGCCGCGATCATCCCGATCGCGACGACGAGCAGGAGCACGCACACCAGCCAGGAGAACTTGGCCGGGTAGTACCCCCACCATCCCAGGCCCGAGGAGACGCGCTGCCACGCGAGGTAGCCGCATCCGACGGCTGCCGCGGCGACGACCGCGGCGATACCGAGCACGGTACCCCGGCCGACGACCGCAGGGCCGACGCGCGACGTCCCACCCGACTCACCGCTGCGGCGGAGCCGGACCGTGACAGCGGCCCCGACGACGGCGACGAGCGTCAACGCCACGACGGCCGCCACGTCGCGGGGCTCGACCGGCGGGGCCGCGCCATCGGCCGCGAGTGCGCCGCCGGTCGTCCGCAGGTCGGCCAGCGTGACGAACGCGACGTACACCGCGAACTGCGCCCCCGCCGCCGCGAGGACCAGCAGTCCGAGCCCGCGCCGCGCCACCGCGCGCCGCCAATGCCGGGCGCCGACGATCGCCACGAGCGCGAGCGGCACCACGACCAGCGGGGCCCAGGTGCCGAGCAGCAGGGTCGCGGCGAGCAGCAGCGCCGACCCGGCGAGAGCCGGCGAACGCGGCGACTCGGCGAAGCACAGCCACGACGCCAGGAGCAGCACGACCGCCGCCGGCGCGTTCAGGAAGCCCAGTTCGGCGGTGAACCCGAGCACGTACCAGCCGAGCATGAGCCCGCCCGCCGCGAATCCGGCCGCGATGCCGAGCAGCGGGTGGGCCCTCGGCACCATTCGGGTGGCGATGAGGGAGGCGAACACCGCGCAGGCGAGCACGAGCAGCAGCACGAGCTGCGCCTCCCGCGCCACATCATGGCGGAGCAGTTCGCCCGCCCACGAGCGACCGGGGATCATCCAGGTCGCGGCGAGGGCGGCGGTGGACGCGGCGGGGTTCGGGTGGGCCGCCGGATCGATGCCGCCGTCGGTGACGATGAACCGGGCCGACATGGTGTTCCAGACCGCGTCGTTCGCGAGGATCCAGCCCACGCGCATGCGCGGACCCCAGCCGAGTGCGACGACCCAGAACCCCAGCGTGAGCACCGGCAGCAGCAGGGTGGCGATCGAGGTGGGCATCTGGGCCCGCCCCGGAAGCCGCGGTTCGCGGCCGCGGTCCGGCCGGGCGATCCAGCCGAGTGCGAACACCGCGACCAGTGCCAGCCCGCCGAGGGAGGTCAGGCCGTAGTCCCAGCCCACGACGGGCGAGAGACGGCTGAGCAGCAGGTGCACTGCGAGCAGGAACAGGGTGGATGCCGCGAAGGCGAGCGCGAACGAGGCCCGCTGCGCCACGGCGATCGTGAGGACGCCGAGCACCGAGGCCACGAGGAGGGCGGGACTCCAGCCGATCAGCACCGCCGCGACGCCGAGGAGCACCGCCGTACCGCCGACCACGAGCATTGTCGACCGGCGTGCGGACGCGGTACGCGGGCGCGGGCGCGGGCGCGACATGGGGGACTCCTCCTCAGCTTCCCCCGCCGGGAAGCATACCCTGCCCCGACCGGGCATTCGTCGAGAGTGGACCGACTACAGTGGGAGCGCCGTTCCGACGAGATCCGGAGTCCGATGAGCACCTCCCCCACCCCGACGCGCGCCGACATCGCGGCGGCTCCGCCGGCGGCCGCCGCGGCGCGCCGTCAAGGCCGGCTCGTCTTCGCCGCAACCTGGATGCTGACCGCGGTGATCGGCATCCTGTGGGCCCTCGCAACGCCGATCGGCGGCTCGCCCGACGAACCGGCGCATCTCGTGAAGGCGGCGTCGGTCGCGCGCGGGCAGTTCGTGGGCGAGCCCTCGCACATCGGTCACATCGTGCAGGTGCCGAGGTACGTCGCGGCCGCACACGGCGTCGGATGCATGGTCTTCGAGAAGGACGTCCCCGCCGACTGCATCGCCGCCCATCCGGAGAATCCCGGTGAGATCGCGGACTCGACGACGACGGCCGGGCTCTACAACCCGGTCTACTACCTGCTCGTCGGCTGGCCCAGCCTCCTGTTCGGCGACATCACGGGCATCTACGCCATGCGGATCGTCAGCGTCGTGCTGACGACCCTGTTCATCGCGTTCGCCGCCAGGCTCTCGCTCGGGCTCGGGCGCCCCGCGCTCTCGCTCGCCGCCGTCGGCGTGGTCGCGACGCCGACGCTGCTGTTCCTCACCGGCGCGGTGAACCCGAACGCACTCGAGGTGACGACCACGCTCGCCGCGTTCACCGCCATGCTCGCCGTCGTGCGCCGCGGACCTGAGGCATCCATCGGCGGCCCGCTGGCGATCGCGATCGTCTCCACCGTGCTCGGCGTGCAGATGCGCGGCCTGTCTCCGCTCTGGTTCGCGGTCGCGCTGGCAGCGCCCCTCATCCTGATCCCGTGGGATCGGCTGCGCGCCCTGCTGCAGCGACGCGTGGTCTGGGTCACGGTCGCGGCCGTGCTGGCGGCGACGGTGCTCGCGGCGCTGTGGACGGTCTCGAGCAGCTCGCTCACGGGCAGTCTCGATGACAAGCAGCACATGCAGCAGTACCCGGGCGTCGGAACGAGCTTCCTCACCGGGTTCGCCGTCACCCTGCTGGACACGTTCAACCACGGCACGCAGATGATCGCGTCGTTCGGATGGCTCGACACGCCCGCGCCGCAGGCGGTCTATTTCGTGTGGTCGGCGCTGACCGGGGCCCTCGTCCTCGCCGGCGTGGCGATCCTCAGGGGTCGCCGGCTGGTGTTCGGCAGCGCGATCGTGCTCGCCCTCGTGCTGCTGCCCCCGCTCGCGCAGGCGGCCTACGTCACGGCCGGCGGGTACATCTGGCAGGGCCGCTACACCCTTCCGCTCTTCGCCATCGCCGTGGTCGGCCTCGCCGTGGTCATCGGCGAGCGAGCGGGGAGCGCGGCCCGAGCCGATCCGGTCGACGCCGAAGCCGAAGCCGAAGAAACCGCGCGTTCCCTCACCCGGCTCTTCGCCGTCGTCTGGGCCGGCTGGGCGCTCTCGCAGGCGTACTGCTACGCCATCGCGCTGAAGCGCAATGCCGCGGGCGCAGACGCGACCTGGGCGGCCGTGATCCGCGATCCCGCGTGGGCGGCACCCGGCGGCAACGCCCTGCTGATGGGAGTGTTCGCGGTCGTCGTCCTCTCGACCGCATTCGCCGCCTGGTGGGCGACGGCCCGCCGCCGTCAGCGCGCGGGCTGAACGAGGTCGCGCACGACGTCGAGGTTGCCCTGGCTGGCGTAGCGACCGTAGGCACCACTCGACGCCCGGCGCAGCACCGGGATCGCCCTCGCGATCCTCGAGGCGGGCAGGTCGGCCCTGAAGCGCTCGAAGTCGGCCTTTCGACGGGCTGCGTCGCGCCTCGCCTGGCCGCCGCCCAGCGCATCGAGTCGGGCGGCATAGTCGTCGGCTCGTGCTGAGAGCCGACGATTCCGATCGGCGCGCGGCTGCGTCATCCGCTGCACCTTGCGTCGGAAGGTGGGTTCCTTCACGCCGATCTCGTTGCCGCCGTGTTGCCGGTACGCGGTCACCGGCCGTTCGATGAGGCGCACGCCGTCGTCGACGGCGGCGATCGCCGCGAGCCACTCGTCGTGGACCCACGACGACGGGAACGGGAGCGCTCGTTCGAGCAGCTCGCGCCGCACCAGGACCGTCGCACCGGTCACCACGTTGCGTCGCAGCAGCAGGTCGAAGGCGTCGCCGGCGACCAGCCGCCGACGGTCGTCGGCACCGACCTCGAGCCGGTCCAGCAGTCTCGCGTCCAGCGGCCGGCCTTCGGCGTCGATGAGTTCGGCGTCCGCGAAGACGAGCAGGGCATCGGGCGAGGCATCCAGGGCTGCGACCTGCGCCTCCAGCCTGCCGGGCAACCAGACGTCGTCCTGATCGGACAGCGCGATCAGCTCGCCGGCGCACGCACGCATCGCCCGCTCGAAGTTCGCGGTCACGCCGTGGCCGCCTCCCTCCAGGACGACGAGCGAATCCTGCACGCCGAGCCGAACGGCCGTTCGCCGCACACGCTCCAACGTGTCGTCGGCCGACCCGTCGTCGGCCACGACGATCTCGCACACGAGTCCGGCGCCCTCGCGCACGATGCTCTCGAACTGCGCCTCGACGAACTGCGCCCCGTTGAACGTGCACATCGCGACCGAGACCCGGCCGCCCGGGGTCGTTCCCCCGGCCTCGGCAGCCCGCCGATCGCTCATGCGAGTCCCGAGGCGGTCCGCGTCTCGTCCCTGGCGCGCACCCATCGCTCGACCTGTGCGCGGATGGCCGGGTCGGTGTCGAGCGCGTCGAGCGCGACGTCCGAGCCCGAGTAGAGCGCCTCGAGCACGTCGACGATCTCGGACGCGACGCCCGAGCGCTCCATGCCGACCACGTTCGCGGCACGCACCACCGCGGGGCTGCCGTACGCCTTGGCGAACGGCGGCAGGTCGCGCGTCACGACCGAGGCCATGCCGACCATCGCGCCCGCGCCCACCTCGCGGAACTGGTGCACGGATGCCCCGAGCCCGAGGTTCGCCCGATCGCCGATGCGCACGTGGCCGGCCAGCAGCACGCTGGAGGCGAGCGTCACGCCGTCGCCGAGGACGCCGTCGTGCGCGATGTACGTCTGATTCATGATGAACGCGTCGTCGCCGATCGTCGTCGTGCCCTTCCACCCCTGGTGGATCTGCACGGCCTCGCGGATCACGTTGCGGTGTCCGATCCGGACGCCGTTGCCGGCGGGGTCGTCCGCGGTGAGGGGGTGCGCGAAGCTGCGGACCTCGGGCGGCGCGCCGATGATCGCGCCGGCCCCGATCCAGTTGTCGTCTCCGATCTCGACGGGCCCGGTGACGACCGCGAACGCTCCGATCGTGGTGCGCGCGCCGATGCGCACGTCGCCGGAGATCACGGCGGTGGGGTGGATGCGGTTCACCGATCGGCCCCGGCGTGCTCCTCCACGTGGTCGGCGGAGTGCTCGTACCGCACCTCGTCGCGCAGGTAGGCGACCTGCTCGCGCGCGAGGCGGCGACGCATGATCACCACGAAGAGAATCGCGACGCCCGCGCCGATGAGGTCGGCCAGGGTGAACATCGCGCGCGAGACCAGGCTCATCGCCGTCGCCTGCGGGACCGTGATGATCGTCGCCATCGCGCCGATCAGGACGGCCTCGCGCACGCCGATGCCCGACGGGAGGAAGAACGCGAAGAAACCGAGCGTGAATCCCAACGAGATCGCGCCCGTCAGCAGGATCAGGGTGCCGAGGTCGGGATCGACGAGGGAGTTGACGAGCAGCCAGAGGTGGAGGCCGTACGCGACGTACGACAGCAGCGACCAGCCGAGCGCACCCAGCACGGCCCCCCAGCTCACCCGGTGCTCCAGCGGAGGACGACGGAAGACCTTCAGGACGGTCGAGGCGAGCCAGGTCATCACCGCAGGGTGCAGGCAGACCAGCCCGATCGGCAGGAGCAGGAACAGGAACAGCATCCACTCGTGACCGTCGACCACGACAGGCAGCGCGAGGCCCCCGAGCAGGAGCGATGCGACGATGCCGATGCCCGCGGCGTACAACGCGGTCACGAGCACTCGGGGGCGCAGGATCCCGTACTGGCGGCCGAGCTCCATCTGCATCACGTACGACCACACCGAACCCGGGACGTACTTGCCGAGCTGGCCGACGAGGAGCACCTGCGAAGCGCGCAGCATCGGCACCTTCGGGCCGAGTCCGTTCAGGATGGTGACCCAGCTCAGGGTCCCGAATCCGAGGCCGACGAGCACCAGCAGCTGCGAGAGCACCGCAGAGGGCCACGAGATGAGCGCGAGCGCGACCTGCACCTCGTCCCACTGCGACGCGAGGTAGTACACCGCGAAGCCGATGACCACGACCACGAGGGCGTACCGGATCGCCAACAGCAATTTGGGCGAGAGGACACGCAACTTGGACATATACACTTTCCGATCGGGTACGCGGCTCAGACCGAGCCGACCATGCCGTTCGGGAAGAGAACATACTCGCCCGTAGAATGCACGGGGCGCACCCACGCCCGTGGAAGCCGCCACTCGGAGAAACAAACCTCATGATACCAATCACTGTCGTCGAGCTCGGTCCCGAGGTGGAGCG
The DNA here is from genome assembly GCF_043518605.1 of Agromyces sp. MMS24-JH15. Lineage (GTDB taxonomy): Bacteria > Actinomycetota > Actinomycetes > Actinomycetales > Microbacteriaceae > Agromyces. The sequence continues at coordinate 2,414,537 of NZ_CP171358.1, read as the reverse complement.
CTCGGTCCTCGAGACGCTGCGGAGCGGTTCCATCGCGCAGGGTCCCCGCGTCGCCGAACTCGAGTCGCGCTTCGCCGAACTCGTGGGGACGCGGCACGCGATCGCGGTCAACAACGGCACGACGTCGTTGGTCGCCGCGCTCTCGGTGCTCGACCTGCAGCCGGGCGATGAGGTCGTCACGAGCCCGTTCACCTTCGTCGCGACCCTGAACGCGATCCTCGAGGCGGGCGCGACGGCGCGATTCGCCGACATCTCCGACGACGACTTCAACATCACGGCGGCCTCGGTCGCCGAGCAGATCGGCGAACGCACCCGAGTGCTGATGCCGGTGCACCTCTACGGTCAGATCGCCGACATGGACGGCATCTCCGCCCTCGCGGACCAGCACGGACTCGCGATCGTCGAGGATGCGGCGCAGGCGCACGGCGCCTCGCTCCGGGGTCGCGGGGCCGGCAGCTTCGGCATCGGCTCGTTCTCGTTCTACGCCACGAAGAACCTCACAACCGGAGAGGGCGGGATCCTGACCACGGACGACGACGTCCTGGCCGATCGACTCCGGGTGCTCCGCAATCAGGGCATGCGCGCCAGGTACCAGTACGAGGTGGCCGGCCACAACTGGCGCATGACCGACCTCCAGGCCGCCGTCGGCATCCCGCAGCTCGCCGGGTACGACGCCGTCGTCGAGTCGCGGCAGGCGAACGCACGCCGCCTGGCCGACGGGCTCGCGGGCATCCCGGGGATCGTCGCGCCGCGCGAGCTGGACGGCCGCCGTCACGTGTGGCACCAGTTCACGATTCGCATGACCGAGGAGGCGGGCATCGACCGCGAGGAGTTCGTCGCCAAGCTCGGCGAGCGCGGCGTGGGCGCGGGCATCTACTACCCGCGACTCGTGTTCGACTACGAGCCGTACCGGGACCGCGACGATGTCCTCGTGGGCTCCTACCCGGTCGCGCAGCGCGTCGTGCGCGAGGTCGTCTCGTTGCCGGTGCACACGCACCTCTCCTCCGACGACATCGACCGGATCGTCGACTCGGTCGAGCACATCGTCTCGGAGGCCCGCGGATGAGCTCGCCCCGGATCATGCTGGTCGGCGCCGGCTCGATGGGTTCGCTCCATGCGCGCGTCATCGCCCAGTCGCCGATCGCCGAGCTCGCCGTCGTCGTCGATGGACGGGAGGATGCGGGCTCCGCACTCGCCGACCGGTTCGGAGCGCAGTGGCGCCCGACGCTCGACGGACTGGACGACGTCGACGCCGTCGTGATCGCCGCGTCGACCGAAGCGCACTTCGACCTCGCGCAGCTCGTCCTCGAGGCCGGCAAGCCGCTCCTAGTCGAGAAGCCGGTCGCCGACAGCCTCGAGAAGACCCTCGCGGTGCTCGGACTCGCCGAGACCCTGGGCGTGCCGATCATGTGCGGCCTGCTCGAGCGTTTCAACCCGGCGGTCATGACCGCCGAGGCACTCATCGACGAGCCGAAGTTCGTGACGGCGACCCGGCACTCCCCGTACGCGCCGCGGATCCGCACGGGCGTCGGCTGGGATCTCCTGGTCCACGACGTCGACCTCGCCAGCCGGTTCCTCGGCGGCGAACCGACGACGATCACCGGTGCCCTCGCCCAGTTCCACCCGATGTCGGTCGACGGCGCCGAAGACGTGGCCGAGGCCGTGCTGACCTTCGATGGCGGGCGGGTCGCCCATGTCTCGGCGAGCCGGGTCGGTCAGCGCAAAATCCGCTCGATGAGCATCCACGATCTCGACAAGCTCATCGAGATCGACCTGCTCCGGCGCGACGTCACCGTGTACCGGCACGTCGACCAGGACACCGACGCCGAGGGGCGCGGGTACCGGCAGCAGACGGTGATCGAGATCCCCGAACTCGTCACCGGGCGCGAACCGCTCGCCGCCCAGCTCGAACATTTCGTCGGCCTCATCGCGGGAAGCGTGGACGCCGACGCCGAGCGGAAGTCGATCCTCCCCGCCCATCGCATCGTGGAGGCACTGAAGCGCCGAGCCGGCGCTGCAGCGGCATGACGACGGCACCGTCGCGGCTGCGCCGGAACCTCGATCGCTGGACGGCCTACCTGGTCGCGGCGCCGGACGGACTCCCCCGCACCGGCATCCTGCTCTGGCCGATGGCGGCGATCGCACTGATCGTGGTCGTGCTCGCGGTCTTCGGCATCACCGGCAGCTCATCGGGCATCCTCTGGCCGGTCTTCTTCGACGGCGCGGATCCGGCCGCGCTCGCCGGCATGCCGCGTTCGGTCCGCAGCGACGAGTGGTACGTCCAGACCGCGTGGACGGTCTCGCAGGTGCAACTGGGCTTGCCGGTCGTGAACCCGGTGCTCCCCGGGGGCATGAACACCACGATCCAGCACGACCTCCCCTCGACGGACTGGTCGGTCTGGTTCCGGCCGGAGCTCATCGGCTTCCGGTTCCTGCCGCTCGATGCCGCCATGTCGCTCAAGTGGTGGGTGCCGCCGGCCACGCTGGTCTGCTCCGCGTACGCGTTCTTCCTGACGATGATGCGCGGCCGACCGCTGACCGCGATGGCGCTCGCGATCTCGTTCGTCCTCTCCCCGTTCATCCAGTGGTGGCATCTGTCGGTCACCTCGTTCACGCCCGCGTGGGCGTTCGCGGTGATGACCGCGTGCCTCTGGCTCGTCACCGGCGCACGGAGGCGGGCGGGCGTCGTGCTCGCGGTGATCGTCGGGTTGCTCACGATCACCACCGGCATGCTCATCTACCCGCCGTTCATCGTGCCGTGCGCGCTGGTCGCGCTCGCGTTCGCCGTCGGCGTGGTCGCGACGAGAACCGAGTCGCCCTTCCGGACCCGGCTCGTGCGGCTCTGGCCGCTGGCCGCGGCCGGGGTCGGCGCGCTGGTCGTCCTCGGCGTCTGGTTGCTCACCCGGCTCGAGTCGGCCGAGCGCTTCGTCGGCACGAAGTACCCGGGTCAGCGCATCCAGTCGACGGGCGCCGGGACCGCCGGCGACGCGACCGCGCTGGTCGCGGGGCCGTTCTCGACGGGAATGGCTGAGTCGCGAGGCGGTATCTTCGGCGCCAACGAGTCCGAGGCCTCGACCTTCCTGCTCGTCGGGCTGCTCCTCGCCGTCCCGGTCGCGTGGTCCTGGTACCGTTCGGTGCGCCGGAACGGCCTTCGCGGCGCGGACTGGATCACCGGCTCGACGCTCGTCGTCGCGCTCCTCTTCCTCGCCTTCTACGCCATTCCGGGCTGGGATGCCGCGGCGAAGCTGCTGCTCCTGGACCGCACGACCATCCCGCGCCTGCGGATCGGCATCGGGGTGCTCGGCTTCGTCATGCTCGCCGTGCTGATCGGCCGGGCCATCCCGAACCTCGCCCCGCGTCGGCGCTTCCCGTGGCCGGTGATCGTGGTCACCGTCGTCACCGTCGCCGTCGTGTACGGGTACGTCGGATACGTGCTGTTCAGGACCGGCTCGCCGATCCTCTTCGGCGATCGCGCGTGGATCCTCGCGCTCGGCGCGATGCTCGTGGCCGTCGGCGCCTTCCTGTTCGCACGTCCCGGGATCGGTGCCGCAGCGCTGCTGATCGCATCGCTCGTCGTCGGCGTCGGCGTCAACCCGCTTCGGGCGGGCGTCTTCGACCTCCGGGAGACCCCGGTCGCCGAGGCGGTGCAGGAGATCCAGGAGGACGCCCCGGGCCGGTGGATCGCGATGGGCGACCCGGCGATCGCCATGCTCACCGAGACGGGAGTGCCCGCGCTCTCCGGCTACCAGTCCTCGCCGTCACCGGAGATGTGGTCGATGATCGACCCGGACTCCGAGTACCGGGATGCCTGGGACCGGCTCGGACTCGTCGCGTGGACGCCGGCACCCGGCGAGACCGAGGTGTCCAGCGCCGGACCGGATGTCGTGATCGCGTCGTTCGACTCGTGCAACGCGGTCGCGCAGGAGCACATCACGTACGTCGTCGCGATGTCCGAGCTCGACCAGCCGTGCCTGCGAACGGTGCGCACGATCGAGGGCGGCACCGGGACGTTCTGGATCTCCGAGGTCGTCCCGGCGACCTGAGCGGTACCACGCTGCGCCGCGACCGCGCGCGCCTCGCGTGCGGCGAAGCTGCGCGCCCCTGGGCCGCTAGGCGGTCCGGATGGTCCGCGGAGCCGCCGGCTCGGTGAGATCGACCGTGCCGATCACTCGCGCGGGCACCCCGCCGACGACGGTCCTCGGCGCCACGTCGCTCGTGACGACTGCCCCGGCGCCGACGATGGCCTCGTCGCCGATCGTGACGCCCATGTTCACGACGGCGTTCGCCCCGATGAAGACCCGATCGCCGATCGAGACGGGGGCGCGGTCCACCACGGGGTACTCACGCCCGGAGACGCAGCGCATCGCGCTCGAATGGGTGTAGATCTGCACGCCCGACGAGATATCGCATCCTCGCCCGATCGTGAGGCCGCCGGACCCGTCGATCACCGTGAAGGCGCCGATCCACGTTCCGGCTCCGATGACCGGCTCCCCGATCACCCACGCATGCGGGTTGTACGGGTTCTCGGGGAGCCCGGCGGTCATCGTCAGGAGTTCCGGACCAGCGCGGTCATCCCCTCGCGCACCGGGATGCTCGCCTCGAAGCCGAGCACCTCCTTCGCGCGGGTGATGTCGGCGGCGCGCCGGGTGACCAGCACCGGGCGCGGGTTGAACTGCGGCTCGACGTCGACGCCGACGGCGTCGATGAGGATCTCGGCGAGCTCGGCGACCGTCGTGTCGATGCCGGTGCCGACGTTGATCGGCACGTTCGACCGCTCCGAGGTCAGCGACAGCACGACGGCGCGCGCGATGTCCTTCACGTGGATGAAGTCCATCGACTGCTTGCCCTCACCGTCGATGACCGGCGCCTCGCCGTTCTTCAGCCGGTTCACGAAGTGGTTGATGACCGAGGTGTAGTACGCCGTGGTCTTCTGCCCCTCGCCGTACACGTTGAAGAATCGAAGCGCGATCCAGCTGAGGCCCTTGCTGCGTCCGTAGTAGCCGAGCAGGTCTTCGTTGGTCCGCTTGCCGATGCAGTACGGCGTGAGCGGGTTGAGCTTGTCGTCCTCGTGCATCGGCAGCTTCTCGGGGTCGCCGTACACCGAGGCGCTCGATGCGGCGACGATGCGCTTCACACCGAGGCTCGCGGCTGCGGCGAACACGTTGTGCGAGCCGACCATGTTGATGTCGATCGACGAATACGGGTCGGCGACGCTCTTGTTGATCGAGTCCGCGGCGAGGTGGATGACGTGGTCGTAGCCCTTCATCGCGGCGTACACCGCGGCACCGTTGCGCGTGTCCTGGTCGACGACGTCGACGCGACCGGTCTTCACGAGCTCGTTCGCGCGGTCGCGGTCGCCGCGAACCATGTTGTCGAAGATGCGGACGTTCCATCCGTCTTCGAGCAGCTGCTCGACCACGTGCAGTCCGATGAACCCGGCTCCGCCGACGACGAAAACCTTCTTGTCAGTCACAGATGTTCCTTACTTGATCGCTTGATCTGGTTCTGGTGCGGTCTCAGGCGCGGGCGGCGCGGAGCGCATCGGTCAGGGTCGCCACGACGCGTTCGACCTCGGCCTGCGTGAGGTTGGCGTGCATCGGGATGGCGAGATGCCGCAGGAAGAGGTCGGCCGAGACCGGAAGGCTGCCTTCGAAGCCGTAGACCGGCTGCAGGTGGGACGCATACGTCCCGAAGTTGCACTGCACGCCGTTGGCGCGCAGGTACGCGGCGACGGCGCCACGGTCGACGCCCGCGTCCAGGGTCACGACGTACGACTGCCAGGGGTGCTCGCGGTCGTCGAGCGCGACCGGCGCCGCGACCTGCTCGACATCGGCGAGCAGCTCGGCGTACCAGCCGGCGACGCGGCGACGGTTCTCGAGCAGCGTGGGCAGCCGATCGAGCTGGGCGAGCATCACGCCGGCAGCCAGATCGGAGAGACGGTAGTTGTATCCGGCCTCGTCGAACGAGGGCAGCGGGAGGTCGGTGACGCCCTCGCGCGAGATCGCCGGCGCGATGCCGTAGGTGTGCAGCTTGCGCGCATGCGCCGCGAGGTCGGCGTCGTCGGTCGTGAGCGCGCCGCCCTCACCCGCGGTGATGCCCTTGCGGCCGTGGAAGCTGAACGTCGCGATGTCGGCGAGGCTCCCCGCCGGACGACCCTTGTACGTGGCGCCGGCCGAGCAGGCCGCGTCCTCCATCAGCCACAGGCCGTGCCGATCGGCGATCGCGCGGAGCTCGTCGAAGTCGGCGGGCTGGCCGAAGACGTCGACCGCGATGATGCCCACGGTGCGCGGGGTGATGGATGCCTCGACCGCCGCGGGATCGACGCTCCAGATGTCGGGACGGATGTCGGCGAAGACCGGCTTCGCACCGGTCCACACCACGGAGTGGCCGGTCGCCGGGAACGTGTAGTCGCCGACGATGACCTCGTCGCCGGGGCCCGCGCCGAGCACGTCGAGTGCGAGGTGGAGCGCCGACCCGCAGTTGCTCGTCGCGAGCGCGTGGGCGGTGCCGGCGACCTCGGCGGCGAACCTCGCCTCGAACGATTGGCACGTGGGCCCGGCGCCTGAGAGCCATCCCGACTCGAAGACCGCGCGGATCGCGTCGAGCTCCTCGTCGCCGACTGTCGGTTGTCCGAGGGCGATCGTGTCGGCCAAGCTCTACCTCTTTCCTGACGGCCACGACCACCACCGGCGGGCCTCATCTATAGTAGCCGAGGCCGTCGGCGCGACCGTCGCGCGGGCCGCGGAGGAGCACATGCCCAAGCAGGTCATCGTCGTCGGCGGCGGCATCGTCGGTCTCGCCGTGGCGGAACGCGCTTCGCGGCTCGGGCACTCGGTCACCGTCCTGGAGAAGGAGGCCGACTGGGCGCTCCACCAGACCGGTCGCAACTCCGGCGTCATCCACGCCGGCCCGTACTACCGGCCCGGCTCGCTGAAGGCGCAGCTGTGCACGGCCGGCAACCGGTCGATGAAGGCCTTCGCCACCGAGCACGGCATCCCGTGGCGCGATACCGGCAAGCTCATCGTCGCGACCTCCGAAGCTGAGCTCCCCGCTCTCGACGAACTGCAGCGTCGCTCGGCCGCGAACGGCGTGCCGTTCCGGCGCCTCGACGCCGATCAGGCCCGCGAGTACGAACCCCACGTCGCTGCGGTCGCGGCGCTCCGAATCGAGTCCACCGGCACGATCGACTACTCGGCCGTCAGCCGCCAGCTCGCCCGACTCGTCGCCGAACGCGGCGGCGACCTCCGTACCTCCGCCGAAGTGGTCTCGATCAGCGCGCGGCCCGACGGCGTGATCGTGGCGACAGCGGATGCCGAGTTCGAAGGCGACCTGTTGGTGAACTGCGCAGGGCTGCGCAGCGACAAGGTCGCCCGGATGGCCGGGCTCACGCCCGCCGCGCGGATCATCCCGTTCCGCGGCGAGTACTACGAGCTCGTGCCGGAACGCCGCGAACTGGTGCGCGGCCTGATCTACCCGGTGCCCGACCCGGAACTCCCCTTCCTCGGCGTCCACCTCACCCGGATGATGGACGACACCGTGCACGCCGGACCCAATGCCGTCACCGCGCTCGCGCGCGAAGGTTACCGCTGGCGGGACATCCGACCGGCCGAGGCCATCGGGGACCTCACCTACCCCGGCTTCCTGCGGATGGCGTCGAAGAACGTCGGCGTCGGGATCGCGGAGGTGCGCCGCTCGTTCTCGAAGCACCTCTTCGCGAAGAGCCTCGCGCGCCTCGTGCCCGGCATCACCGCCGCGGACCTCGTTCCTGCACCGGCCGGCGTCCGGGCTCAGGCGATCCGCCGGGACGGGTCCCTGGTCGACGACTTCCTGATCGAGCACGCTCCGCACCAGGTGCACGTGCTGAACGCACCGTCACCGGCCGCGACCGCGTCGCTCGAGATCGCGGCGGCGATCATCGACCGCGCGGGCCTCGAGGCGGCCTGACCGAGGCAGGTCGCTCTGGTCGCTCAGGTCGCCGGTCGCTCAGATCCAGACGGCGACGGCACCGAGGGTGCCGATCAGTCCGACCACGATCAGCAGGATTCGGAAGCCCCTGCTCGGCGCGAGTCCGAGCAGCAGCAGCACGAGCAGCGGCGCGAAGGCGATCGAGTACCGCGCCACGACGGGGTAGTCGACTCCGTAGTTGAGCGCGTTCGAGATGCGCAACGCCACCGGATAGGCGACGACCGCGATCACGGCGCCGAGGGCGGTGATGTGCTGGGTGGTCCACGGCGCGGCCGTTCGCGGCGCACGACCGCTGAAGTCGATCCGCAGGAGCGCGCACGCGAGCGCGCCGAAGACGATGATCGTCACGGTGGCGGGCATGCCCGCCGCGGCGTATCGAACGAGGATCGAGAAGAAGCCCTGGCCTGCGACCATTCCCGCCGCCCAATCGGTCCACGGCGTGTGCAGTGCCGCGGCCTCCTGCACGGCTCCGAGCGCGACGTTCCGCCAGCTGCTCATCTGATACGGGCCGTAGACCTCCGCAGCGGTCCGCGTCGCGGTCGCGGCGATGTACCGGCCCCACAGGAACACCGGCAGGACCACGATCGCGATCAGGACGACCAACTGCCACCATTTCGCCTGAAGCCGCGGACCCGGCGATTCGACGCGACGACGACGACCGAGGATCAACTCCCACGCGATGAGGAAGAGGAACGCCGCGACGGGCAGCGAGTCGATCACGGCGTTGACCGAAGCGAACGCCGCCGCGAGCGCGAGCCAGACGAATCCCTTTCCGCGCTTGATCCACAGCAGTCCGGTCCCGGCGACGAGCGCCCCGGCCAGCAGCGCGGTCGAGTTGGGAGTCACCATCACGCCCATGACGCTCATGCTCGTCGCGGCCGAAGGCACGGCGACGGCGGCGATGAGCCCGAGGCGCCGGTGACCGAGCAGCCAGGCGAACGCACCGCAGGCGGCCACGCCGAGCGTCATCAGGAGTGCGCTGAAGAGTCGATACGTGTCGATGCCGTACGGGCCGTGCGTGCCGATGATCGCCCTGAACGCCTCTGCGACCACGAAGTACGTCGGGTAGTGGATGTACCCCGTCGTGTACGTGCCCGACGGGATGTCGGACGAGTCCAGACGCGCGTCACCGCAGCCGTACGGGAGCGCACCGGCCTGATGCCCGACGCCGCAAGTCCACTCGTCGATGACCTCCTGCTCGTAGAGGGCGCCCTGGTTCGACAGCGTGCCCTCGTGCATCTTCACCGCGGTGTCGAAGTGCACGTGCTCGTCGAGCCACGACATCGGGTGTCCGTCGATCGCGAGGATTCCGAGCGAGATTCCGTAGAAGATCACCACCAGCGCCGCGACGATCGCGCTCACGAGGTCGCCGTGACGTGACACCGCACGCCCTGCGCGGCGCACCGGGCCCACCTGAGGTCCGGTCGCCGGCGCGTCCGACGGACGATCCGGGCGTGCGTGTGCGGAACTCATGGACTGCCTTTCCTGAAGACTCGGATCTCACCGCCGAGTCGCCTCGACACCGTATGCGGCGGACCGCGACCTGAATGCGACGCGTCGCCGAGTCCGCAGGTGGGAGTGGAGAGCGAGAGCGCGCCGTCATACTAGCAAGCGGCGTCGTCGCTTCGACCTGCTCGACGAGCGCAGGCGGGTTCGCCGCCTCGCCCGGGCGCCTGACAGGCCGGCCCAGATCCGCCCTGTATCCTAGCGCGGGCCGCCTCCAGACCGCGGGCGGCCGGGGAGGAGTGCGCGTGCACGGGGTGTTCGTCACCATCGACGTCGACTGGGCGCCGGACTGGGCGATGCGACGCTTGCTCTCGACCCTCGTCGAGGGCGGCATCCGCTCGACCTGGTTCATCACGCACGAGACCGACGTCCTCGACGAACTCCGCAGCCACTCCGACCTCGTCGAACTCGGCATCCACCCGAACTTCCAGCCGGGCTCGAGCCACGGCGCCGACCCGGCATCCGTCATCGACGAGTGCATGCGGATCGTGCCGGAGGCCCGCACGATGCGCACGCACTGCCTCGTGCAGTCGACGCCGATCCTCCAGACCGTCGTCGACCGCAGCCCGATCGAGCTCGACACGAGCCTCTACGTGCGCGACCTGCACGGCGTGGAGCCGAGCGAACTCCCGCTCGACCATGACCGATCGCTCGCGCGCGTGCCGTACGTCTGGGAGGACGACCTCGAGTTCTTCGCGCGCGCCCCGCGCTGGGACGGTCGGACGTTCCTCCGCGACCGCCGTGCGTCCGACGAGATCACGATCGTCGACCTGCATCCGATCCACGTCGCCCTCAACAGCGCGTCTCCGGTGAACTACCACGCCCTTCGCAACTTCCACGCCGGGGACATCCGTCGGGTGCCGGAGCGCGACGCCGAGGGGTTCATCCACGACGGACCGGGCGCGGCGACCTTCCTCGACGACCTGATCGCCGAGTCGCACCGGCCGAACCTCGACTTCGCACGCCCACTCGTCGACCTGGTCGGCGAGCTCGAGACGCTCGAAGCGCGTCGCACCGCCTGACGCCGCGGCTCGCATCGCCGACCGCGCGTCGCACCGCTTGACGTGCGCTCCCGCACTCAGGGCACGAGTCGGCCGTTCGCGTCCGTCCTGATGACGCCGCCCTGGAACGTCTGCGTGCATCCGGTCGCCGAACAGGACATCGCGCCGATCGGGAACCCGTACGGCCCGGCGGCGCCCGCGCGTGCGAAGTAGTGCGCTCGGATCGGCTCGGCGACGCTTCGCGGCGTGTTGCCGACCGCCGCGTAGATCGACGCGTTCTGGAACGCCTGGCCCGCTCCACCGGTTCCGTACGGCAACTCCATGGCAGGGCTGATCGGGTACCCCCAGGCGCCCGCCGGACCGCCTGCCGCCTGATAGGCGGCGAGGTAGACCGTCGGTACCGCATACCCGCCGGTCGCCGGGCTCCAGTAGATCGTCCCGTTCTGGAACGACTGCGAGCAGCCGCCCCCGGTGAGGCCGCACGATGCGGCCGCGGTCGGATAGCCGAGCGAGCCCGTCGCTCCCCCGAAGCCGAAGTACGTGTCGCGGATCGCACCCGACACGAACACCGCGGCACCGGCTCCCAATGCATACGCCGATCCACCCGTGAACGCCTGTCCCCAGCCGCCCGGCAGCGCGACGGTGTGGGTGAGCGGCCAACCCCAGGCGCCGCCGCCTCCGCCGGCTCTCGAGTACGCGTCCCAGATCGCGCCGCGGACGGAGTAGGCACCGGTCGCCGCGGTCCAGAGCACGACACCGGCCTCGTACGACTGCGTGCACGACCCTGCCGGGCTGCCGCATCGGAGGTCGCCGGTCGGCCATCCGAGCGGGCCGGCGGCGCCACCGGTGGCGAAGTACCCGTCCCGCACCGGCCCGTACACGGCGCGCGGCGCGAGCCCGGTCTTGCGGAAAATCGCGCCGGACGCGTACCCCTGCGCGAGCCCGCCGCCACCGTACGGGTAGTAGACCATGATCCCGGAGATCGGCCCGAGCACCCCGGCCGGCCCGCCCGTCGCGGCGTACGCAGCCTCGATGTCGGGCGAGCCGATGCGCGCCGGACCGGTCGGCGGCGCGATGATCACCCCGTACTGGAACTCCTGCACGCAGGTGCCGTCACCGGAGCAGGACTCGGCCTTGGTCGGGAACCCGAGACGGCCCGTCGCGCCGCCGTACGCGAAGTAGAGGTCCCGGATGGTGCCGTCGACGAAGTACGCCGTGGAGCCCGTCGCGTAGGCCGAGCCGCGGGTGTAGGCCTGCCCGATTCCGCCGGGGAGGTTCGTGATCATCGTCGTCGGCGCGCCCCACGAGCCCCCGATTCCGCCCGCCGCGGTGAAGCCGGCCCCGATGACGCCCCAGATCGCATGCGCGCCGCCGCTCGCGGTCCAGACGACGTCGCCGGCCGCGAACCGTTGCCCGCACGCACCGCCGGGGAGTCCGCAGGTCTGGTCGGCGACGGGCCAGCCCATCGGCCCGGCCGCGCCGCCCTGCTCGAAGTAGCCGCCGCGGATCGGGTCCTTCACGAGGAACGTGCCCGCGGCCGAGGAGTACAGCGACCCGCCGGTGAAGAGCTGCCCACTGCCGCCGCCGTTGTCGGGGATCGCCTGCTGGCTGAGCATCGGCCAGCCCATCGGTCCGGCCGCCCCTCCGAGCGAGAAGTAGTAGTCGCGCAGTGGACCCGCGCTCACGGTGCGAGCCCCGGTGGTCGCGGTCCAGTAGATCGATCCGTTCTGGTAGGCCTGCCCGAGCCCGCCGCCGTTCTCGGGGATGACGAGGACCTCGGTGATCGGCTGGCCCAGGTGGCCGGACGGCCCGCCCTGCGCGCTGTACTCCGCCGCGATGTACGCGCGCCCGTCCGGACCGACCGTCGGCCCGAACCAGTTGTTGTAGAAGACCCAGAAGTTCCGGTTGCCGTAGGCGCTGCATCCGTTGCCGGTCCCGCCGAGATTCGCCAGCGCCGCATCGTTCGGCGTGTAGGGGGTGTAGTAGTACAGCGCGGCGGTCGCCCGGCTCTTGACCAGCACGCCCTTCGTCCCGCACCCCGCGTCGGGGTGGTACCTGATCTGGTTCACCTGGCCGACGCGGATGTAGGTGAAGGACCCTTCGGGATTGCCGTACCAGGTCAGCTGCCGACCGGCGGCGAACACCTGGTTGAAGAAGCCGTAGTAGGTCGAGTCGCAGACCGCGGTGTCGGGGCATCCGTAGCCCATCGCCTTGCGCATCACGCTGTCGGACGGCGCCGGGTTGGTCACCAGGCTCTGCTCCTTCTGCAGCGTGACGAGGATCACCTTCGCGCTGAGGTTGCACGCCTGCTGCACCTTGAAGATGATGCGGGCCGCCGATTCGCCCGCCGCTCCCCAGTACGTCGCGCACGTGCCGAACGACCACGTCCTGGTCGGCGTGTCGGCACGATAGACCGCAAGGCAGTTCGAGTTCGCGCACGAGCCGCCGACCGCGTTCACCAGGAACTGCTGGATCTCGGCTTCCGTCATGGCCGAGCCGTTGTAGAAGTTGCCGTCGCTGATGATGTTGCCCGGGTCGAAGTCGGCTCCCGACAGCGCCTCGGCCCGCACCGGCATCGCGACGACGGCGGCCGCCGCGAGCACCAGGCCGGCGACCACGGCGACGACTCGTCTCCCCAGCATCTTCACTGCGCAGCCTCCCCCGAGGCGGTCGGCGTGAGCCGACCTGGGGAACAGGCTAACCCACGCCCCTTCGATGTGGTCAGTGGCCACCGCGTTCGGGGTGCGCACAGCCCCTTGCCGAACGCACTCGGTAGGATGCACTGGACCTCCCCGAGAAAGCACGAGATGCACGAACCACAACCCCCTGCCTTCGGGCGGATCGTCGATGAGCCGCTGCGCCGAGTCGGTCGCGACGGCTCGTTCGCGCGTGGAACCTGGGCCTCGCTGGCCGAGGTGCTCCGTCACCGCGAACTGCTCGGTCGGCTGATCTCGCGCGAGATCCGAGCGAAGTACAAGAACAGCAGCCTGGGTGTCGTCTGGTCGCTCATGCGCCCGCTCGCGCAGCTGCTCATCTACTACGTCGCGATCGGCAAGTTCATGCGCGCGGCGGAGTTCACCCCGGATTTCGCCATCTTCGTGTTCACCGGACTGACCGCGTGGAGCCTGTACAGCGAGATCCTCTCGGCGGGCACATCGTCGATCGTGTCCAACGGCGGCCTCGTGAAGAAGGTCTACGTGCCGCGCGAGGTCTTCCCGCTCGCGGCGGTGGGCGGGTCGCTGTTCAACTTCGCCGTGCAGTTCGGCATCCTGCTCGTCGCCACACTCGTCTTCGGCGTCGCGCCGCTGCATCCGCAACTCGCGTACCTGCCGCTCAGCATCGCGCTGATCCTCGCGTTCGCGACCGCGATCGCGCTGATCCTCTCCGCGTTGAACGTGTACCTCAGGGACATCCAGCACCTCGTGGAGATCCTGCTCCTGATCCTGTTCTGGGCCTCGCCGATCGTGTACCCGCTGAGCTTCGTGCACCAGGCGATCGGCGGGACCTTCCTCGAGGAGCTCTACCTCGCCAATCCGGTCACGCTCGCGGTGCTCGGCATGCAGCAGGCGATGTGGATCTCCGGCACGAACGACCCGTCGCAGTACTGGCCCCCGGACCTCGGCCTCCGGATGTTCATCGCACTGCTGGCGGGGATCGTGCTCCTCTGGATCGGCCAGCGGGTGTTCTCCCGACTTCAGGGCAATTTCGCGCAGGAGCTATGACCACCACCACATCGAGCGATCCCCTCGTCGTCGTCTCGCACGTCTCGAAGCGGTTCGTCCTCCACAAAGACAAGTCCGTCAAAGACCGGCTGCTGTCCTGGCGACAGCGCAACCGGTCGCGGTCCGAGTTCCGCGCGCTCGACGACGTGTCGTTCGAGATCGGCCTGGGCGAAACCGTCGGCCTCATCGGGCACAACGGTTCGGGCAAGAGCACCCTGCTCAAGGTGCTCGGCGGGATCATCGAGGCATCCGCCGGCGAGGTCTACCGTCGTGGCCGGATCGCGGCGCTCCTCGAGCTCGGCGCCGGATTCCACCCCGATTTGACCGGTCGTGACAACGTCTACCTGAACGCCGCCATCCTCGGCATGACGACCGCGCAGACCGACCGCGTCTTCGACGACATCGTCGAGTTCTCCGGGATCGGCGAGTTCATCGACTCGCAGGTCAAGTTCTACTCGTCCGGCATGTACGTGCGCCTCGCATTCGCGGTGGCGGTGCACTCCGACCCCGACCTGCTGCTCGTCGACGAGGTGCTGGCGGTCGGCGACGAGCCGTTCCAGCTCAAGTGCATGACGAAGATCCGCGAGTTCCAGAAGGACGGCCGCACGATCGTGCTCGTCAGCCACTCGGCAGAGCAGGTCGCCGACGTGTGCACCAGGGCGATCGTGCTCGACGGCGGGCGGATCGTGCACGACGGAGACGTCGGCGCCGGCATCCGCACGCTCAGGGAGGGTTACGAGCGCGATCGTCTCGCCGGTGAGCAGACCGACGAGGGGCCCACGCAACCCGCCGTCGAGATCACCGGCGTCAGCGTGGCGCGCGCCGACGGTGCACCACTCGGCGACCGCCTGATCGAGCGCGGCGCCGACCTCGCAGTCACCGTGCACGCGCAGGTCCATCGTCCGACCGAGTGGGTCAGCGGATTCACGCTGCACAGCTCCCTCGGCCAGGCCATCTACCGACTGAACACGGAAGGACTCGGCATCGACCTGCCTGCGGAGCCGGGCGAGTACGACATTCGCTTCGTGCTGCCCGCCACGAACTTCGGGATGAACCGGCTCGTCGTCTCCGCCGGCGCGACCACGCTCACGGGCGAGCCGCTCTCGCTGCTCGACCCGGCCGGGTTCCTCGACTTCGAGGACGACCGGATGGGCGCAGGGGTGATCCAGTTCGACGCCAGCGGCGACGTCTCGCCCGTGGGCGGCGCATGACCGAGAGCACGGCGCCCTCACTCGCGATCGTCACGGTCGGCTACCGCTCGGCGGGACCGCTCGCGGGCATGCTCGCGAGCATTCCCGCGGCCACGAGCCGCCCGGTGATGATCGTCGTGGCCGACAACCTTCCCGGCGCCGACGACACGCCCGGCGTCGTCGGAGCGATCGGGGGCGACTACGTCGCCATGACGCAGAACCTCGGCTACGGCGGCGCCGTGAACGCGGCGGTCACCCGGCTGCCGGGGGTGGTCGAATGGATCCTCGTCACCAATCCCGATGTCACGTTCCACCCTGAGGCGATCGACCGCCTGCGCGAGGTGGGCGAGGCGGACCCGCACGTCGGTGCAGTCGGCCCCCTCGTGCGCAACGCCGACGGCACGCCGTATCCGTCCGCGCGCGCGATCCCGGGGCTCGGCGTCGGCGTCGGGCACGCCGTGCTCGCGCCGGTCTGGCCGGGAAACCCCTGGACGCGCCGGTATCACGCGGCGACGGCGGTGGACGCGGAGCGCGATGCCGGCTGGCTCTCCGGCTCGTGCGTGCTGGTGCGCCGGTCGGCGTTCGAGGAGGTCGGCGGCTTCGACCCGGACTTCTTCATGTACTTCGAGGACGTCGACCTCGGGGTCCGCCTCGCGCGCGCCGGTTGGCGCAACCGGTTCACCCCCGTGGCCGAGGTCACGCATACGGGCGGCCACTCGACCGAGGGCGAGTCCGACGCGATGGTCCAGGCCCACCACCGCAGCGCCGAGCGGTTCCTCGCGAAGAAGTACCCGGGACCGCTCTGGTGGCCTGTTCGCGCCTCGCTCGCCATCGGCCTGCGGGTCCGCGCCGGGCTGTCGCGTCGCCGTCGTCGCTGAGACGTTCGAGGGGCCCGCGCGCTTCAGCGCACGGGCCCCTCGACCGCGTTCGGTTCAGCCGCGCCGCGCCAGGCGGAGCAGGTAGCCGCCGTACCCGCTCTTCACCAGCGGGGCCGCGAGCTCCTCGAGCCTGGCGTCGTCGATCCATCCGGCCCGCCAGGCGATCTCCTCGATGCATCCGATCTTGAAACCCTGCCGGTCCTCGATGACCCGCACGTACTCCGACGCCTGCATCATCGACTCGAACGTGCCCGTGTCGAGCCACGCGGTGCCGCGGTCGAGCACCTCGACGTTGAGCTTGCCGCGCTGGAGGTACACGTCGTTGACCGTGCTGATCTCGAGCTCGCCCCGGGCGCTCGGCTCGATCGTCTTGGCGATCTCGACGACGTCGTTGTCGTAGAAGTAGAGCCCCGGCACGGCGAAGTCGCTCTTCGGGTTCGCGGGCTTCTCCTCGATCGAGATGGCCCGGCCGTGCTCGTCGAACTCGACCACGCCGTACGCGGTCGGGTCGCTCACCTGATACGCGAAGATCAGCGCCCCGTCGACCTCGGAGTGGCGGCTCAGCGCCGAGCCCAGTCCGCTGCCGTGGAAGATGTTGTCGCCGAGCACGAGGGCGACGCCCTCGTCGCTGATGAACTCCTCGCCGATGATGAACGCCTGGGCGAGCCCGTCGGGCGAGGGCTGCACCGCGTACTCGAGGCGGATGCCGAGCTGCGACCCGTCGCCGAAGAGCGCCTTGAACTGGTCGTGGTACTCGGGCGTGGTGATGATCAGGATCTCGTTGATGCCCGCCATCATCAGCGTCGACAGCGGGTAGTAGACCATCGGCTTGTCGTAGATGGGCATGAGCTGCTTGGAGATGCCCTTGGTGATCGGCCAGAGCCTGGTGCCGGATCCACCGGCGAGGATGATGCCGCGCATCATGCTCCCTTGTTCAGTTCGTCGTAGTACGCGCGCGCCTGTTCCCAGGTGGGCAGCAGACCGGATGCCTCGGCCTCGGCGAGGCTCGGCGCGTCGGTGTCCTTCGGGGAGAGCAGGAGCTCGTCGTCGGGAATGCCGAACTCGAGCCCGACCGCGGGATCGAGCGGATCGATGCCGTGCTCGCGCTCGGCGTTGAAGGTCGAGGTGACCAGGTAGCTCACCGTCGCGTCGTCGGTCAGCGCGACGAAGCAGTGCCCGAGCCCCTCGGCGAGGTAGATCCCGCGCCGGTCGACATCGTCGAGGAGCACCGAGTCCCACTGGCCGAACGTCGGCGAACCGACCCTGATGTCGATCACGAAGTCGATCACCGCGCCGTGCGTCGCCGTCACGTACTTCGCCTGGCTCGGCGGCACGTCGGCGAAGTGGATGCCGCGCACCACGCCGCGCTTGGAGACCGAGGTATTCGCCTGCGCGAGTCGGAGCGGGTGCCCGACGACCTCCTCGAGCCGGTCGAACCGATACCACTCCAGGAACACGCCCCGGTCGTCGCCGAATTGCTTGGGCGTGATCTCGTAGCTGTCGGGGATCTTGAGTTCGCGGATCTGCACGGGAGGAGAGCCTATCAAGGTGTGCTGCGAGCAACCCCGAGTGGCGGCGTCTTCACCCGTGCGAGCGCCGGTGCAGCGCCGTGCCGATCCACCTGATGGGACGGGTCACCCGCCAACTCGTGCTCGAACGGAGTTCGTCGATGGTGCGCTCCCGCGCTGCGAGGTGGGCCAGGGTGTCCTCGTTCCGCGCCTGCAGCATCTCGACCACGTCGTGCAGCGAGGCGATCTCGGCCGGCATCGCCTCGAACCTGGCCTGCTGCTCGACGACCGCGGCGAGCGCCTCGAAGTCCGCCCTGATCCGCGCCGCGGTGGCGTCGTCCGCCGTGAGGAGCCGGCCGACGGGACCGTCCGAGACCTCGCCGATCGCGAGCACGCCGAGCCCGTGGCTGTGGTCGAACGCGAACGTCGGATGCTCGTCGGCGAGTTCGCGCCAGAATCGCCAGACCCCGAAGCCATCGCTGCGTTCGGCGATGTCGTGGAACAGCACGATCCCGCCGTCGCGAACCGTGGAGCGCCATTGCTCGAAGTCCTCGCGGACGTCCTCGTAGCCGTGCCGGCCATCGATGTGGAGGAGATCGACGGAACCGTCCGCGATGAGCGGCCTCGACTCGCTGAACCAGCCGCGCAGCATCGCGACACGACCCGGATAGTCCCGTTCCGCGATCGAGTGGACCGCGTCGTAGACCTCGTCGCCGTAGAAGCCGGCCTGATCGTCTCCGACCCAGGAATCGAGCGCGTTGATCGTGGTGTCGAGTCCGAGCCGGCGCGCCGCCTCGGCGAACACGAAGCACGAGAAGCCGAAGTGCGTGCCCAGTTCCACGATCGTGCGCGGTCGCATCGCGTCGACGAGCCACGACGCGAACGGCGCATGCCCGAGCCATGCCGAGGTGGTGATGTGCGCGGGTTGCCAGTAGGCCGCGGGGCCGAGCCAGAACGGCACGGTTCCGCGTTCCGCGTCGATGTGCGCTGAGTGCGTCGCTGCGTGCAATGCGTCCTGCTTCCTTGCCGGGGGTGTCGACAGTATGCAGGAGGAATCGGTCCGACGCGAGCCTGTCCGGGCGTGCCGGGTAGACTCGATCGGTTCCCATCGACAGGAGACCCACGCATGCGGCTGCTCGTGACCGGCGGCGCCGGCTTCATCGGCTCGAACTTCGTCCACTACGTGCTGGCGAACACCGACCACTCGGTGACCGTCCTCGACAAATTGACCTACGCCGGCAATCTGGCCTCGCTCGACGGCCTCCCGCAGGACCGCTTCCGCTTCGTGCAGGGCGACATCGCGGACGCAGCGGTCGTCGACGAACTCGTCGGATCCCACGACGCGGTCGTGCACTACGCCGCCGAGAGCCACAACGACAACTCGCTGCACGACCCGCGGCCGTTCCTCGACACCAACATCATCGGCACCTACACGCTGATCGAGGCTGCACGCCGTCATGGCACCCGCTTCCACCACATCTCGACCGACGAGGTGTACGGCGACCTCGAACTCGACGACCCCGCGCGCTTCACCGAAGAGACCCCCTACAACCCGTCGAGCCCGTACTCCTCGACCAAGGCCGGCAGCGACCTCCTCGTCCGAGCGTGGGTGCGGTCGTTCGGCCTGCAGGCGACGATCTCGAACTGCTCGAACAACTACGGTCCGTACCAGCACGTCGAGAAGTTCATCCCGCGCCAGATCACGAACGTGCTGCGCGGCGAGCGGCCGAAGCTCTACGGGACGGGCGAGAACGTGCGCGACTGGATCCACGCGAACGACCACTCCTCCGCCGTGCTCACGATCCTCGAGAAGGGCGTGATCGGCGAGACCTACCTCATCGGCGCAGACGGCGAGAAGAACAACAAGGAGGTCGTCGAGGCGATCCTGGCCCAGCTCGGGCAGTCGAGCGACGCCTACGACCTCGTGACCGACCGGCCGGGCCACGACCTCCGGTACGCCATCGACTCGACGAAGCTGCGCACCGAGCTCGGCTGGACGCCGCAGTACTCCGACTTCGCCGCAGGCCTCGCCGACACGATCGCGTGGTACCGCGACAACGAGGCGTGGTGGGGCCCGCAGAAGGCCGCGACCGAGGCGCGCTACCAGGCGCAGGGCCAGTAGGGTGCGCGCGCTGATCACCGGCGCGTCCGGCATGCTCGGGCGCGATCTGCAGGACGCCCTCGCGGGTCACGAGGTGACCGCGCTGGGTCGCGCCGATCTCGACGTGACGGATGCCACGGCCGTCGCTGCGGCGGTCGCAGGCCACGACGTCGTCTTCAACTGCGCGGCGTACACGAAGGTCGACGATGCCGAGGCCGACGAGGCGACCGCCTACGCCGTGAACGCCACCGGCACGGCCAACCTCGCATCGGCGTGCGCCGCGACCGGCGCGCGCCTGGTCACGGTCTCGACCGATTACGTCTTCGACGGGCACGCGAGCGCGCCGTACGCGGAGGACCGGCCCCGGGACCCGCTCAACGCCTACGGCCGCACGAAGGCAGCGGGTGAGGAGCTCGCACTCGCGGCCCACCCCGGCGGAACGTACATCGTGCGCACCGCGTGGCTGTACGGCGAGCACGGTCCGAACTTCGCCGCCACCATGCTCAAGCTGGCCGCCGCGAAGGACACGTGGTCGGTGGTCGACGATCAGGTCGGCCAGCCCACCTGGACGGCCGACCTCGCCCGCAAGCTCGTCGAACTCGTCGAGGCGGATGCCCCGGCCGGCATCTACCACGGCACCAACGCCGGACAGGCGAGCTGGTTCGAGTTCGCGCGCGCGGTGCTCGCCGAGTCGGGCCTCGACGCGGAGCGGATCACGCCGACCGACAGCTCGTCGTTCGTGCGACCGGCCCCGCGACCCGCGTATTCGGTACTCGGTCACGACGCCTGGCGTGCCGCCGGCCTCGAGCCGATGCGAGACTGGCGCGAGGCGCTCCATGATGCCGTGACGAGCGGCGCCGTCTCCGGTTGACCTCGCGGCCGCGCGCCGCAGCGGATCGGATCGGGTCGCGCGGCCGCGGGGAGCGGCTCAGAGCATCCGCGAGTACAGCTCGACCTGCATCCGACGCTTCCAGCGCGCCTGGAGCGTGTCGAGATCACTCGGGAGGATCCGCGGATCGCGCGTCTTCGACTCGAAGTGGTAGAGCCGCGCCCATGGGGTGAAGACCGCGGAGCGGCCCGTCTCGCGGACCTTGAGGTTGAGGTCGACGTCGTTGTAGTTGCCGGGAAGCTCGAGCGTGAATCCGCCGACCTCGAAGTACAGGTCCCGTGAGATGAGCGCGCACGCGGCGGTCACGCCCGAGACCTCGTGGTCGGTCGACATCGACTTGATGGAATCGTCGCGGCCGCCGACCCACCCGAAGGCCGCGTGCCCGGCGACTCCGCCCGTGTAGACCTGCCCCGCGTGCTGAACGGTGCTGTCCTCGAAGTACAACTGCGCGCCGACGATGCCGACGCCGCGCTGCTGCGCGAGACCGAGCATCGATTCGATCCAGTCGTCGGTGACGACTTCGACGTCGTCGTTCAGGAGCAGGAGGTACTCGCCCGACGCGGCGACGGCACCCCGATTCATCTTCGCGCTGAAGTTGAACGGCGCGTCCCAGAGCACCAGTCGGAGGCGATCGCCGCAGAGGTCGCGGAGCTCGTCGACGACCGCGTCCGGGGTGACGTCGTCGGCGACGATGACGAACTCGACGTTGCGGTACGTCGATCGGTCGACGATGCCGCGCACCGCCTCGACGACGAGCACGCGATCCTTCCCGGCGATCTCCGCCGAACCGCCACGCGTCGGGATGATGATCGACACGAGCGGCTCACCGACGATCTCGTACCGGATCCGACGCACGAACGGTTCCAACTCGTCGACCTTCGCCCGCTGACCTGCGCGTTCGAGCGCGGCCTCGACGACCTGTCGCTGCGCCTCAGCGGTTCCGGCGAAATCGCCGGGAGCGAGATCCTCGGTCGCGAGCACCAGGGGCAGCAGGGCGATGCCGCCACCCTCGGCGTCGACCCGCAGCGCCAGGTCGAGGACCTGCGCACGTCTCGCCTCGGGTCGGAACCCGCCGAGCGCGCGTATGGCGGCGACGCGACCGACCACCACCGGACCGAGGTAGTCGTTGCTCCGAAGCCTGATCGGCGAGGCGAGCGGACGAAGCAACGGGAGCCCCTGGTCGGTCACCGAGTCGCCGTAGACGAGGTGGATACCCGGGTTGCGGTCGAGGAAACCCACCCCGCCGGGAATCGCCGTCGGCGTGAGACGGCCCCACCGGACGAGGAACAACGTGTCGGCTTCGGTCTCCTCGATCCGAGCGTTCAGGGCCGCAGCGTCGGCGGCCAGCACGGCGACTCGAGCGGCATCGGCCGTGCCGCGAAGCTCTGCTGCCCGCTCCCGGCCCTCCGGCTGGGCGTCATCGACGAGCACCCGCATCCGCTCGGTCGGAACGCCCGCTGCGATGACGCCGTCGATCGTGCGGGCGAGCGCGCCGGCGTCCATGCCCGCCGCGTCGATCCACGCCTCGATCCGGGACGCGAGCGCTTCGTCGATCGCGGTCATCCCAGGACTCGCCGCTTGGCTGCGCGGAGCACGCGCACCGGGAGCATCACGAGGCGACCGACCCGCCAGGTCCGCGAACCCTGGATCTGAGCGAGATTCGCCTCGGCGGCGACCAGTTCGCTCGGACCGAGCAGCGACGTCGCCCGGAGCTCCTTGACCTGTTGCTCGAGACCGGTGATCCGGTCCGTGAACGCGAGTCGCTCGGCGGCGAGCTCCTGCTCACGGGTGGGTCGCGCCTCGGGCGTCTCATCTGGCCAGGTCGGCGTCGGGGTTGCAGGCACCGGTTCTCGATCCTTTCGGCAGCGGTCGTAAACTAGCCTAATGCCCGCGCCGAACCCGCCCCGTGCCCGTTCGACCACCGTGGGAGCACATCCCCGGGTACTCGCCGTGGTCCCCACGTACCACCCCGATGCGGAGGTCGAGGACCGCCTGTCCGCCCTCGCGAAGCAGGTCGACGGCGTCTTCATCGTCGACGACGGATCCGGCGCGGATGCCGACGAGATCCTCTCCCGCCTCGGAGCGGCAGGCCATGTCGTCCTCCGCCTCGACCGCAATTCCGGGATCGCCGCGGCACTCAACGCCGGCGTGCATGCTGCGCTGGAAGCGGACGCCGACTTCGTCGTGAACCTCGACCAGGACACCGTCCTGCCCGACGGGTACATCGACACGGCGATGCGGATCTTCGCCGCCGCGAACCCGGTGACCCGCGTCGGCATCGTCTGCGTCGACCGTGTCAACGGCGCACCGGCGCTCCCGACCTGGGTGTCGCCGGAGGGCTTCGGGCTCGTACCGGAGGCGATCCAGACCGGGTTCGTCATCAGCCGCGAGTGCCTCGAGTCCGCCGGCCTGTTCGACGAACGGCTCGTCATCGACACCGTCGACACCGAGTACTGCCTGCGCGTGCGCGACCACGGGTTCCGGATCGCCGTGGCCAAGGGCACGGACGTGCGCCACGCGATCGGGCGACGAGCCGAACTGCGGCCGTTCGGCATCCCGCTGCGCCACGAGGACGGCCGGATCGCGACGTATCAATACCACTCGCCGTTCCGCCGGTACTACATCGCCCGGAACAACATCGACCTCGTGTTCCGCAACGCCCGCAAGCGTCCGCGCTGGGTCGCCGCAGTCCTCAAGCGCGAGACGGGCGGGATGATCGTCTCGATCGTGAGCGGCCCGCAGCGGTTCGCGCAGTTCCTCGCCATCACCACGGGTACGGTCCACGGACTCGTCCGCCGGCGCGGGATGATCCCCGGCTGGCTTCGCCGCGTCGTCTCCTGAGCCTGCCGGGGCCCACCGGCCCTACTCGGTCGGCTCCGGCGTCGGCGGCACGACCGCCTGCTGGACGAGCTGGAGGATAACCGCGTAGTCCGGCTCCTCCGGGTCGACGCCGTTGTCCGGCACGAGGTCGACGGCGACGATCGGCAGCTCCTTGGTCTTGGACGCCAGGTTCACGAAGTAGCCGAGCATCGACTGCGGGACATCCGTCTTCACGACCTGCGACCCGGCCGCGGCGATCTCCTGGAACTTCGCGAGCACGTTCGCAGGGTTGAACTGCGCGAGCATCGACTCCTGGATCTGGAGCTGACGGGCCATCCGGTCGTAGTCGCTCGTGCCGTGCCGGGAGCGCGCGTACCAGAGCGCGTGGTAGCCGTCGAGGTGCTGCTCGCCCGCGGGGATCCACTCGGCGACGGTCGTGAACGTCTCGTCCGCGTGGATCGGGATGTCCTCCGGCACGACGACGTCGACGCCGCCGAGCGCGTCGATGAGCTGCTGGAAGCCCGCCATGTCGATGAGCACGTAGTACTGGATGTCGAGCCCGGTGATGCCCTCGACGGCGTCGCGCATCGCCTCGATGCCGGGCTCGCTGCCCTGCGCCTCGGCGTCGGGGTACATCTCGGGGCTCTTCAGCTCGACCTCGGTGTAGATCGAGTTGAGCATGCAGGCGTCGACCTCGCAGCCGTCGATCGCGCCGTAGCCCTCGGGATAGACCTCGTGGAGCGGCGAGTCCTCGGGGAACGGCACGTCCTCGAGGTTGCGCGGGAGGCCGATCGTGACGGCCTGGCCGGTCTCGGCGTCGATGCTCACGACGCGGATGCTGTCGGGGCGGAGCCCGTCGCGGTCGGGTCCGGCGTCGCCGCCGAGGAGGAGCACGTTGTAGCGGCCGTTCTCGTCGGGCGGCTCGGGCGGGCCCGACGCGAACACGCTCGACAGGAACCCGCTCGCGGTCGTCGCGATCACCGCGCCGTACCCGGCGCTGCCGGCGAGGAACACCATGACGAAGACGCTCGACAGCGCGATCCAGGCGCGTGCGGCGGGCGCCGTCTTGACCAGCCGGACGAGCCGGAGCGTGTCGAGCGTGAGCACGATCCAGAGCCCGCCGTAGAAGACCGCGACGAGCGCGATCACCCACAGCCCGATGGAGCTGGTCACGATCGTGAGGAAGACCGTCGGCCAGACGAGCCACACGACGAGCGCGGCGACCGCCAGCGTCCACAGCACGAGCGTCGCGCCGAGCCCGAAGCGGCCGAGCTTCCGATCTCCCGCGAGCGACTGCGCCGAGCCGGGGATCAGCAGGTTGAGTCCCACGAGCCACCAGGCGCGCCGGGTCATCAGCGGACGCGATCCCGCGTCCGGGTGCCGGATCGGGCTGGCGGCGAGGGTCACAGCGACTGCTTCAATCGCTCGTTCTTCTCCTCGACCAGTTCGGCGAGGCCCTCGGCGTGCGCGGCGAGGCGCGCGGTGAGCTCGGGGTCCCCGCTGCCGAGGATGCGTGCGGCGAGGAGTCCGGCGTTGCGCGCGCCGCCGATCGACACGGTCGCGACCGGGATGCCCGCGGGCATCTGCACGATCGACAGGAGGGAGTCGAGGCCGTCGAGGCGCGCGAGCGGCACGGGCACGCCGATCACCGGGAGCGTCGTCACCGAGGCGAGCATGCCCGGCAGGTGCGCGGCGCCGCCGGCACCCGCGATGACGACGCGGATGCCCCGGCCGGCCGCCTCCGTGCCGTAGGCGATCATCTTCTGCGGCGTGCGGTGCGCGGACACGACCTCGACCTCGTGCGGGATGCCGAACTCGTGCAGCACGGCGGCCGCCTCGCTCATGACGGTCCAGTCGGAGTCGGAACCCATCACGACGCCGACGACAGGGTTCACGGAGTGCTCGGTCACTCGATCGATCCTACGACCGCGGGCTGGGAGAACGCGTCAGCCACACCCGCGCGCGGTGCACGACGCCCGGCCCGGGCCGCGACGGGCGCCGGTGCGCGCCCGTGGACGCGACCGCGACTGTGGAGGGGACGTCGCCCCCGTTCGGGGGCGGCTAGGGTGGCATCCGAACCGGATCGATGGAGGCTGTGCATGACCATTCGCCTGCGCGTCGTGGTCGACGCGATGGCCGCACCGGGTTCGGGCCCCTCCGCGCGCTACACGCGGGATCTGACCGAGGCGCTCATCCGGCGGGCGCCCGGCGGGACCGCGGTCGAGGGCATCGTGTCCTCCTCGCCACCGGAGGAGTACGACGCGATCACCGCGGCGCTCCCCGGCCTCGCGGACCTCTACAAGACCTCGCTCGCGCGTCGCGAGCTCCGCGCCGCCTGGCAGCTCGGGCTGACGACCTCGCCCGGCGGCGGGATCATCCACTCCCCCACGCTCCTCGCGCCCATGCGACGGCACGACCCCGCCGGGGGCGACCAGGTCGTGGTCACCGTGCACGACACCATCGCGACGACGCATCCCGACTCGCTCTCCAGCGCCGAGGCCGCGTGGCGGCGCGCGATGCTGAAGCGCGCCCGCAAGCACGCCGACGCGATCGTCGCGACCTCGCACGCGCTCGCGACCCGCCTCGAGGAGCGGTACGGCTTCGGCGACCGCCTCCGAGTGGTGCCCCCGGCGCCCCGGGGCGGGCTCACCGCTCCGGGCGACGAGGAGCGCCGCGCCGCGCTCGGCCTGCCCGGCCAGTACCTCGTGACGGTCGGGACCCTCGAGCCCCGCACGGGGCTCGTCGACCTCCTCACCGCGCTCGCCCGGCCGGGCGTGCCCGACCTGCCGCTCGTGATCGCCGGACCGGCGACCTGGGGCGAGCAGCACGTCGCGGCCGCGGCCGACGACGCGGGGCTCCGGCCCGGTCGCGTGCGCGCGATCGACGGGCTCACCGACGCCGAGTACGGCACGCTGCTCCGCCACGCGAGCGCGTTCATCGCGCCCGCCCATGCCGAGGGCCACCCGGAGGTCGTGATCGAGGCCCTCTCGGCCGGCCTGCCGGTCGTGCACTCGGACACGCCCGAGTACACCGAGGCCGCGGCAGGTTCGGGCCTCGTGGTCGCCGTCGGCGTGGGCGGAGATCCCTACGCCGACCGGCTCGCGGCCTCGATCGCCGCGGTCGTCGAGGACCGCGCGCTCGCCGACCGCATGCGCATCGGCGGTCTCGACCGCGCGCGCGCGTTCAGCTGGGACGACGCCGCAGACCGCACCTGGCAGCTGCACGCCGACCTCTGATCGACGCGCTCAGCCCTCGAAGGCCGCCGCCGCCGCGCGCTCGGCCTCGGAGGCCGCGCCGGGCTCAGCCCTCGAAGGCCGCCGCCGCCGCGCGCGCCTCGTAGACGACGTCGTCGAGCTCGTCGCCGATCGCCGTCACGTGGCCGACCTTCCGGCCGGGCCGCGGATCCTTGCCGTAGTTGTGGATCTTGGCGGTCGGATGCTCCGTCATGGCGCCGACGTACCGCTCCGCGAGCGAGCCCTCCGCGGGACCGCCGAGGATGTTGACCATGACCGACCACGGCCGGTGCGTCCCGGTCCCGCCGAGCGGCAGGTCGAGCACCGCGCGGAGGTGCTGCTCGAACTGGCCCGTCGTCGCGCCGTCCATCGACCAGTGGCCGCTGTTGTGCGGCCGCATCGCGAGCTCGTTCACGAGCACGCGCTCGTCGGTGGTCTCGAAGAGCTCGACCGCCATGACGCCGGTGACGCCGAGGCCCTCGGCGATCGAGATCGCGACCTCGGCCGCGACGTCGGCGATCCGGCCCGCGGACCTCGGCGCAGGTGCGATGACCTCGCTGCACACGCCGCCGACCTGCACGGTCTCCACGAGCGGCCAGGCGACGACCTCGCCGCTCGGGCGACGCGCCACGAGCTGCGCGAGCTCGCGCTTGAAGTCGACGAGTTCCTCGACGAGCAGGGCGCCCGCCCGCCCGTCCTCGGCGATCGCCGCGAACCACTCGGCGACCTCGCCCGACGAGCGGACCACCCGCACGCCCTTGCCGTCGTACCCGCCCCTGGGGGTCTTCACGACCGCGGCGCCGCCGTGGTCGCGGATGAACGCGTCGAGCTCGGCGGTCGTCTCGACCCGCGCCCAGTCGGGCACGGGGAGGCCGAGCTCGGAGAGCCGCTCGCGCATGAGGAGCTTGTCCTGGGCGAACCGCAGCGCGTCCGGCCCGGGGCGCACCGCGATCCCGGCGTCCACGAGCGCGCGCAGCACGTCCTGCGGGACGTGCTCGTGGTCGAACGTGACGACGTCGACGGTGCTCGCGAACTCCAGGACGGTCCCGGCGTCGGCGTAGTCGCCCACCCGGTCGGCCGCGAGCCCGGCGGCCATCCCCTCGGCCTCGGCGAGGACCCGGAGGTCCACGCCCAACTCGATCGCCGCGGGAATCATCATCCTCGCCAGCTGTCCGCCGCCGATCACTCCGACCCGCACTCGCGCGACCCACTCTCCGTCGTCCTGACGCGGCGCGAGCGCACCGCGCTCCCAGTCTAGGCGCGCCGCCGACGACTAGGATTCCCCGCGTGACCACCAGTGCCGCCGCGCTCCTCGCTCGCGCGTGGAACGGCTTCATCGCGTACGCGCTGAAGTTCGGCGTGGTCGGCGCCATCGGCCTCGTGCTGGACGTCACGGTGTTCAACGCGCTGCGGCTCGGGGTGTTCGGCATCGACGGGTGGGCGCAGTCCCCACTCGGCGCGAAGACCATCTCGACGATCGTGGCGATCGTCTTCAACTGGATCGGCAACCGCTACTGGACGTTCCGCGACCACCGCAGGCGGAACTACCTGCGCGAGTTCGCGGAGTACGCCGTCGTGTCGCTCGGCGGCATGGCGATCTCGCTCTGCTGCCTGTGGCTCAGCCACCACGTGCTGGGCTTCGACACCCTGCTCGCGGACAACATCGCCTCGAACGTCGTCGGCCTCGGGCTCGGCACGGCGTTCCGCTTCGCCCTCTACCGCTATTGGGTGTGGGGCGCGCACCGCGCCGACGGGCTCTCGCGCGTCGCGCGCGTCGAGGAGGCGCAGCGCGCGCTCTTCGAGGAGCCGCCCGTCGCTCCCGTCGAGCAGGCCGTGCGCGCACGCTCGCGCGTCGCGCCGCCCGGAGCGGACGACGCGACCGACGACCCGGTTCAGGCGCCGGGTGCGAGCGCGGGCTGGAACCAGGGCGGGTAGACGGCGACGCGCGTGCGCACGCCGATGCCGTCGAGCGCGCGCTTCACGCGATCGCGCACGGGCTCGTTCGGGACCGCGATGAGCACGAACCGTTCGAGCGCGACGTGGTCCGCGACGAGGAGTTCCGCTGCGCGCAGGCCCTCGGCGTCGCCTCGGGCGAGCAGGCGGAGCATCCGCTCGATCGCCTGCGGCTCGGTCGCGACCTCGGCGCCCGGCAGCGCCGGGTCGCCGTCGGCGACCGCCAGGATCCCCGGCGTGTCGGCACGGGCTCCGGCCGCCTGGCCGACGGTCGAGACGAGCACGATGAAGTCGCCGGCGGCGAGGCCGTCGACGAGGCGCGGGTCGGCGTCGCCGCGCCGGACCGCATCCCACAGGAGCGCGTCGATGTGCAGGAAGAACGGCACGTGCGCGGCGATGGGCTGGTCGGTGCCCGACAGCACCGCGGAGCGGCGGTACTCGCGTACCGCGGGAGCGGCGATGTCGACGACGGGCTCGGCCGCCGGATCGCCCGCGTCGGCCTGCAGCCCGCCGGATCCGAGGATCCGGGCGAGGTTGTCGAGGTGCGTGACGTGGTAAATGCGCAGCGCCTTGGCGTCGATCGGCGGGCCGTCGAGCCTGCTCGCGGATGCGCCCGCGACGCGGGACGACGGGCTCGTGCGCGACGGCGCCGTGCGGGGACGGGTCCCGGGGACGCGAGCGGAGCGCGACGAGGTGCGCGTCGGCGCGGCCAGGCCCTCGGGGACCGGTGGGGGGAAGCAGATGGCGCAGAGCCCGTCATCGAATCCGTGGATGCACTCGTCTGCCACTGTTCCCTCTCCTCGCGGCCCGACCGGGTTCATCGGGCACCGCCCGACAACTGTACGCGCTCACGCGGGCGTCCTCCGCCGGGCGGGGTCGGGTGGACGGGCTCGACGCCGGGGCTCGGCATGCCGACGGGCTCAGCGCGATCCCCACGCCACGGTGTCGCCCGTGTCCCCGCCTCCAGCGAACGGGCGTGTCGCGAACGGCATCCCCGCGCGCACCGCGTCCTCGGTCAACTCGTGCAGCGCGGACGCGACGACCTCGGGACTCGGCACGTCCCGCAGCACGATCACGGGCCGGTCGTGGCCGGCGTCGATGCGCACGTCGCCGGATCCGGCCATCCGCTGCCCGAGGCTGCGGCGCACGCTGACGGCGTAGCCGGCCCGGTGCGGCAGGTCGCGCCGCGTGCGCACGAAGACTCCGGAGCGCAGGATGACCCGCGTCGTCGTGATCGTCGTCCGGGTGCCGAGCCAGGCGAGCAGCGGCAGCGCCGTGCCGACGAGCACGAGCACCCCGCCCGCGGCGAGCACCGCGATCCGCTGCCACGCCTCGTCGAGCGTGGCGACCAGGTACGACGTCGCGCCGGCCACGACGATGAGCAGCAGCGAGGGCAGGATCAGGATCCTGCCGTGCCGCCGGATCCGAGCCACCACCCGCTCGGTCGCCCCCTTCGGAACGCCGGCCGGGTCGGAACGCGGAGCGGAGCCCATGCCGCCATTATCCGCGACGGGTCGCCGGCGCCGGGCGCGACGTCCCGGATCGCGCGGGTCCGCTGCCGCACTCGCTCAGTAGCGCAGGTGCGTGACGTCGCCCGCCGCGACCGCGCGCGGCTCGCCGGTGTCGTGATCGCGCACGATCAGCCGCCCGCCCTCGTCGAGCGCCTCGGCCGTGCCGACGAGGATCGCGCCGCCGGGCAGTTCGACGCGCACCTCGGTGCCGATCGTCCCGCAGAGGCCCGCGACCAGGTCGGCCGTGCCGCTCGCCGCGGCGTCCCCGCCGGCGGCGGCGAACGCGTCGAACGCGGCGAGCAGCGTCGAGAGGTAGTCCGCGAGGACCGCGTCGCCGTCGGGCTCCCGCCCGGTCGCGAGCAGGAGCGAGGTCGCGGTGATCGCGGGGAGGTCGTGCTCGTCGAGCGTCAGGTTGAGCCCGGCGCCGACGACGACGGCGGTCCCGTCCGGCGAGAGCTCGGTCAGGATGCCGCTCGCCTTGTACCCCGAGATGAGGACGTCGTTCGGCCACTTGAGCTCGACGTCGACGCCGCCCGAGGCATCCTCGCCCTCGTCGGCCGGCGGACCGGTCTCGACCGCCCGGCGCACCGCCGCGGTCATGGCCGCGCCGGCCAGCAGGGGGATCCAGCCGAGCGCCTCGGGCGGGAGCGGATGCCCCTCGGCGTCGAGCGGGCGCAGGAGCAGCGAGATCGCGAGCGTCTTGCCGGTCGGCGCGAGCCAGGTGCGCCCGAGCCGCCCGCGACCGCGCGTCTGGTCGTCGGTCACGACGACCGAGCCGTGCGGCCACGCATCGGCCTCGGGGCCCGCCGCGGCATCGCGCAGGACGTCGTTGGTCGACTCCGCCTGCTCGAGGAACTCGAACCTCGGCACCGTCGCGCGCGACCGATCCCAACTCATCTCCACCTCCGGATCCGTGTGGGATTCAGGCTAGTATCCGGGCCTGATTTGTAGGAATCCCTCAACCGATCGGGCCGGAGTGGCGCGGGTAGAGTGAACCGCGTGACCGATGCGCTTCCCGACGGCCCAGACCTCTCCACCACCGCCGGCCGACTGGCCGACCTCAAGACCCGCTATCACGCGGCGGTCGTCGCGGCGAGCGAGGCCGCAGCGGCCAAGCAGCACCCGAAGGGGAAGCTGACCGCGCGCGAGCGCATCACCGAACTGCTCGACCACGGCTCGTTCGTCGAGCTCGACGAGTTCGTCCGGCACCGCACGCACGCGTTCGGCATGGAGGAGAAGCGGCCGTACGGCGACTCGGTCGTGACCGGCACCGGCACCATCCACGGCCGGCGTGTCGCCGTCTACTCGCAGGACTTCACGACGTTCGGCGGCTCGCTGGGCGAGGTCGCCGGCGAGAAGATCATCAAGGTGATGGACCTCGCGCTGAAGACCGGCGTCCCGATCATCGGCATCCTCGACTCGGGCGGCGCGCGCATCCAGGAGGGCGTCGTCGCGCTCGGCAAGTACGGCGAGATCTTCCGCCGCAACACCGCGGCCTCGGGCGTCATCCCGCAGATCTCGATCGTGTGCGGTCCGGCCGCCGGCGGCGCGGTGTACTCCCCCGCGCTCACCGACTTCGTGATCATGGTCGACAAGACGAGCCAGATGTTCGTCACCGGCCCCGACGTGATCAAGACCGTGACCGGCGAGGACGTCGGCATGGAGGAGCTCGGCGGCGCGCTCACCCACAACACCGTCTCGGGCGTGGCCCACTACCTCGCGAGCGACGAGTCCGACGCGCTCGACTACGCGCGCACGCTCGTGTCGTTCCTCCCCGACAACAACATGAGCGACGCGCCCGTGTACGACGCCGAGGTCGAGCTCGAGATCACCGACGCGGACCACCGCCTCGACACGATCATCCCGGACTCGCCGAACCAGCCGTACGACATGCACCAGGTGATCCAGGGGCTCGTCGACCACGGCGACTTCCTCGAGGTCCAGCCGCTGTTCGCCCCGAACATCGTCATCGGCTTCGCCCGCGTCGAGGGGCGCTCGGTCGGCATCATCGCCAACCAGCCCAACCAGATGGCCGGGACCCTGAACATCGCGGCCGGCGAGAAGGCCGCCCGATTCGTGCGCTTCTGCGACGCCTTCGGCCTGCCGATCCTCACGCTCGTGGACGTGCCCGGGTACCTCCCCGGCACCGACCAGGAGTGGACCGGCGTCATCCGACGCGGCGCGAAGCTGCTCTACGCCTACGCCGAGGCGACAGTGCCGCTCGTCACGATCATCACGCGCAAGGCCTACGGCGGCGCGTACATCGTCATGGGCTCGAAGCAGCTCGGCGCGGACCTCAACTACGCGTGGCCCACCGCGGAGATCGCCGTCATGGGCGGCCAGGGCGCCGTCAACATCCTGTACCGGCCCGAGCTCAAGCGCGCCGAGGAGGCCGGCGAGGACGTCGCGGCCGTGCGCACCCAGCTCGCCAACGAGTACACGTACAACATCGCCTCCCCGTACCTCGCCGCCGAGCGCGGCGAGATCGACGGCGTGATCGACCCGTCCGCGACTCGCGTCGCCATCGTCAAGGCGCTGCGCACGCTCCGGACGAAGCGCGCGAGCCTGCCGCCGAAGAAGCACGGGAACATCCCGCTCTGAGCGGAGGCCGCATGGAACGCGAACAGCACGTCGACCCGGCGGAGGGCGCCCAGCCGGACCTCCGCATCCTCACGCCCGGCGTCACCGACGACGAAGCCGCGGCGGCGACCGCGGTGGTCGCGGCGGCGATCCGGGACCAGCGGTCGCACCCGCCCGTACCGGCCGGCACCGACGGATGGGTGCGCGCGGCCCGTCCGCATCGGACGCCGTTCGACACCGGGCCGGGCCGCTGGTCGGGCAACTTCCGCTGAGCCCCGACGCGACCGAACCCGCGACCGCGCGTCCCCCGAAGTACCGACTACCACGATCCCCCCGAACGGGGGAGCATGGATACGCTCCGAAGGAGCCCCACGGTCGTCGGTCGGGTAGCCGACGGCGCGTGGCGGGTCAGGGTGATATTCGGGTTGTCATCGTGGCTCTTCCGGCGGGGGTCGGCTGGTCCGACCCCCGCCCCTCTCGTTTCCGGGCCACATTGCAGCGCACGGACGCGCTAGATGGGGCCCGCGTCAGCCGGCCGCGGCCCGATCGCTTCCGGGCGCGGCCAGGTCGGTGAACCGCGGGATCTCGAGCCAGAACTCGACCTCGGCGTCATCCGGATCCGCGAGTCCCGCCGTGTCGCCGAGGCCCACGACCGTCACCGCGACGGGCGACCCCTCGGCGGCCGTGCGCGCGATGATCCGATGCGCCGAGGATCCCGCGATCGCCTCGGCCATCCTCGCGAGCACGCGCTCCCGGCTCGCCTCGTCCAGCTCGTCGATGCCACCCTCGTCGAGCAGCGTGACGGTGATCCCCCGCGCCCGCGCCCGCTGCACCTCGTGACGGACCACGTCGGTGAGGAGCATCCGTCCCCGGATCTCGTCGCGCAGCGACGCCTCGAGCGTGCGGCACTCGTTCCGCTGCGCCTCCGTCAGCACGCCGTCCTGGTCGACGATGCGCCGGAGCATCGGCGACGCGCTCCGGCGCGTGTGGGCCAGGCGCATGCGACCCTCGAAGAGGTGCGCGTCCTGTGCGGCCTGCCAGGCCGCGGCCTCGCGCTCGGCCTGCGCGAACCGCCTGGTCTCCCGACCGGATGCGGCGAGCGCGACGGTCAGCACGTGCGCGACGGCGACCCACGTCACGCTGCCCACCACGCCGAGCGCCCCGAGCGCGGTGAACCCGGCCCAGGCGATCGTCTGCACCACGAGGGCCGCCACGCCGATCCACGCCGCGA
Organism: Agromyces sp. MMS24-JH15; assembly: GCF_043518605.1. GTDB lineage: Bacteria > Actinomycetota > Actinomycetes > Actinomycetales > Microbacteriaceae > Agromyces. The sequence goes on along the minus strand of NZ_CP171358.1, from coordinate 2,380,449 downwards.
TCGGCTGCCTCCGGGCCGCCGTGATCGTGAGCAGCGTGCCGACCGCGGCGACGTACCACGTCGCGTACGCGTTGTCCGCACGCGGATCGAGCTGCGAGGTGACGAGGAGCGGCATGGCGACGCTGACCGCGAGGTCGAACGCCGCGATCCAGTCGGCGAGCCGGACCCGCCTCGTCGGCCACAGGCTGAGCGCCGTCGCGACGACGTACAGGCAGAGCGCGAGGACCGCGGGCCATGGGCTCGCCGGCACGTCGAGCGAGACGACCCCGAGCACGACGTGGAAGGTCGAGAACACGGCGCCGAGGCCGATCAGCAGCCAGCGCGAAATCGCGATCATCCGGGCACCGTCCCGCTCGGCCACGCGAGCACCACGCGCGTGCCGCCGCCGGGTCGCGATTCGATGAGCGCCGATCCGCCGGAGCCGCGCATGCGGTCCTCGATCGACACGCGGAGCCCGAGCCGCTCGCTCGGCACCGCGGCCGGATCGAACCCGATCCCGTCGTCCTCGACCTCGATCACGCACGCGTCACCGCGCACGCCCCGCACCCGGAGCGACCGGCGGATGGCCCGGTCCCCGTCGGCGGCGTGCTGGAGGCTGTTCACCATCGCCTGGACCGCGGCGGAGTAGAGCGCGTCGATCGCCTCGACGCCGAGCTCGACGTCGACCTCGTCGAACGCCTCGACCTCGAAGGGCGACGCGAAGGTCGCGATCGCCTCGCGGAGCCGTCGCACGAGGACCGCCAACGGCACCTGGCGGTCGGACTCCGCCGCGGTCTGCACGACGTCGCGGAGCCGGTCGAGCGCGTCGCGCGCCATGCGCGCCGCGAGCGCCTGCTGGTCGGGCGTGGTCGCCGCGGCTGCGGACAGGAGCGTCGTGAGCACGCTGTCGTGCACGAGCGCATCGGTGCGGACGCGCTCGGCCTCGTTCGCGGCGCGGCGCGCGGCGTGGTCGTAGCGCTGGAGCGCGGTCTCCTGGGCGTCGTCGAGCTGGCGGGCCGCGTGGCGGAGCATGGTGACGATGACCAGGACCACCGCGCCGAGGATCAACGCGTACAGCGATTCGAGCGTCGCCTGCAGCACCGTGGCATCGCCCCCGGCCGGCATCGTGCGGATCCCGAGGTAGACCGTCGGGGCGAGGATCGTGTAGCCCGCCGCCCAGGCGGCCGGGAAGGCGATCGCCGCGGCCGCGGTCGCGACGGTGCAGAGCCCGTAGAGCCAGGGCGCGCCGCCGTCGAGCGCCGCCGGATCCGCGACGAGGAACGGCCAGGCCACGAGCGCGGCGAGGTAGACCGCCGCGAACATCCCGGAGATCGTGCGGACGGCGACCTTCGCGGCCGCCGCGACCGCGAGCCCGACCGCGGCGCCGTAGATCACGGCCATGAGCGCCGCGCCCGCGCCGTCGCCCATCGCCGCCGACTGGGCGGTCGCGATGGGCAGGACCTGCAGGCCGAACACCACGGCGAGGACGCCGAGGCTGCGCGACGCGATGGCCTCGACCTGGGCGCGGCTCACCGCCCGCCGACGCCCCGCCGGGCGGGCGAGCCGCCGCGTGTCAGCGGACGCCATCCCCGGTCTCGGCGTCGAGGCCGGGGAGGATGCCGTCCTCCACGGCACGGCGGAGCAGGTCGACCTTGGTGGGGGCCGGGCGGCCGACCTCGATGTACTTCGCGCGGATCCGGTCGAGGTACTCGCGTGCGGTCGAGTGCGCGATGCCGAGCTGCATCGCGACGACCTTGAGCGGCAGGCCCGAGGCGTACAGGTGCAGCACGTCCCGCTCGCGTCGTCCGAGCTGGGCCCGCGCGAAGTTCCGGTCGGCCTCGATCGCGCTGGCCCACTCGACGTTGTTGAGCGAGTCGCCCGCGGCGACCGTCGCGATCGCGCCGATCACGTCGGACATCGGCGCCGACTTCGCGATGACGCCGGCAGCGCCTGCGGCGAGCGATTCGCGCACCGCGGCGACGCGGTCGGCGATGCTGTGCACGAGCACGGCGCTGCCCGTGTCGAGCAGCTCGCGCACGTTCTGGGTCACCGTGCGGCCGTCGCCGAGCGAGAGGTCGAGGACCACGACGTCGCACGGCCGGCCGTCGAGCGCGTCGATGACGGCGCGCACGGCCGGTCCGTCGGCGAGGACCTCGTACCCCGCCTCACCGCACGCGGCACGAAGCCCGAGCCGCACCGCCTCGTGGTCGTCCACGATGGCGACCGTCGTGCCGCCCTGCGTTCCCGATCCGGCACCGGCCATCGCGCCCCCTTCCGACGATCACACCCTAGCGCCAAGCCGTGCGACGGCTTCGACATGGTGCGTGTCCGGGAAGAGGTCGTAGGCCCGCAGGTCCTCGAGCCCGTAGCCGAGCTCGCGGAAGGTGCCGAGGTCGCGCGCGAGCGCGACGGGATCGCACGCGACGTACAGGATCTGCGCGGGCGCGAGCGAGGCGAGGTGGCCGACCACGTCGCGGCCCGCGCCGGAGCGCGGCGGGTCGAGGATGACGGTCGCGCCGCGACCGGACTCCGTCCAGCGCTCGGACGTCTCGCCCGCGGCGAGGAAGCGGTCGACCCTGGCCGTCACGGCGCGTGCCCTCCCCCAGTCGCCGAGGTTGGCGCGGGCGTACCCGGTCGCGCGCTCGTCGGCCTCGACCGAGGTGATGCGCACGTCCGATCCGAACCGGTCGCCGAGGGCGGCCGCGAGCAGCCCGACGCCGCCGTAGAGGTCGAGGTTCGCGGCGCCCGGGTCGAACCGTTCGGGATCGACGAGCTCCTGGATCGCGCGCGTGAGCGTCGCGGCCGCACCGCGGTGCACCTGCCAGAAGCCGTCTCGCGCGAGTCGGAACTCGCGGGCGCCGACGACCTCGACGATCTCGGGCGACTCGGCGTCGCGCGCGCCCGCGCGGCGCTCGACGGCCGCGGCCGGCCCGACGCTCGGCACCACGAGGTCGACGTGGTCGACGCCGTTCCAGCGCCGATCGAGCGGGTCCAGCGCGACGATGCCGGGCGCGGCGAGCGGCAGCGAGGCGACCGGCACGACCCGGTGGCTCCGTGCCGCGTAGGGCCCGGCACGGCCGGTGTCGTCGACGTGCAGCCGCACGCGGGTGCGCCAGCCGGTGCCCTGCTCCGGGTCGACGTCGGGCGCGAGCGCCGGGTCGACGGCCTCCACGACGACGGCCCGCTCCTCGTGCGCCATGCGCGCGAGCGCGTCCGCGAGGACCTCGCCCTTGAGGTCGCGCTGGCGGGGCATCCGGATGTGCCCGAATTCGGCACCGCCCGGCCGCGACTCGGGCGCGCGATCGATGGATGCCTCGGGCCAGACGTGCTCGCGCCGGTCCGGCGACGCCTCGATCACCTCGAGCGCGTCGCCCCGCCAGAAGCGGTCGCGGCTCGCGTCGACCACGCGCGCCCGGACCCGTTCGCCCGGGATCGCGTCGGCGACGAACACGACCCGGCCCTCGTGGTGCGCGACGGCGACGCCGCCGTGGGCGATCCGCTCGACGTCGAGTTCGAGCACGGGGCCGTCGGTCGGGACGTCCCGGCGCGCCGGCGTCGACGGGCGACGTCCTCCGGCGGCGGACGGGCGGCGGCGGGTGCGGCGGTCGTGGGAGGCCATGGTTCGAGGATTCCACACCGCGCTGGGCGTCCGCCGGTGCAGGATGGTCGCCATGCGCCTGTACCTCGCCTCGACGTCGCCCGCCCGCCTGCAGCTGCTCCGTCAGGCGGGCATCGAACCCGTGACGATCTCGCCCGGAGTCGACGAGGACGCGCTCGTGGCCGCGCACGAGGCCGAGCACGGCCCGCTGGCGGCCCCCGAGCTGGTCCAGCTCCTCGCGCAGGCCAAGGCGGAGGCGATCCTCGGCGCGACGCCCGGCGGCGAGCCGATCGACGGGCTGGTGCTCGGCGGCGACTCCGCATTCGCGATCGGCGGGGCGATCCACGGCAAGCCGCACCGCCCCGAGGTCGCGCGCGAGCGGTGGACCGCGCAGAACGGCCGCACGGGCGAGCTCTGGAGCGGGCACTGGCTGATCGACCACCGTGGCGGCACGCCCCGCGCCGCGGTCGGGCGCCCGGCCGTGGCATCCGTGTCGTTCGCCGAGCTCGACGCGGCCGAGGTCGACGCGTACGTCGCGACGGGCGAGCCGCTCGCGGTCGCGGGCGCGTTCACGGTCGACAGCCTCGGCGGCCCGTTCATCCGCCGGATCGAGGGCGACCCGTCGACCGTGGTCGGGCTGTCGCTCTCGACGCTCCGCGAGCTCGTGCGCGAGCTCGGCGGCGAGTGGACCGCGCTGTGGAACCGCGCCGCCTGACCCGCGCCGCACCGCACCGCTGTTGTGGGCGTTGACACGAGTTCTCGTGGTCTTTTTGTGCGGACCACCCAAAGCGTGTCGGTCGCCGCTCAATAGCCTTGAACCATGGCGCGCATCACCAAAGTCCTCATCGCCAACCGCGGCGAGATCGCCGTCCGGGTCATCCGGGCCGCCCGCGACTCCGGCATCCGCTCCGTGGCCGTCTACGCCGACCAGGACCGCGACGCGCGCCACGTGAAGCTCGCCGACGAGGCCTACGCGCTCGAGGGCTCGACCAGCGCCGAGACCTACCTCGTGATCGACAAGATCCTCTCGGTCGCCCGCCGCTCGGGCGCCGACGCCGTGCACCCCGGCTACGGCTTCCTCGCCGAGAACCCCGACTTCGCGCGCGCCGTGATCGCGGCCGGCATCACCTGGATCGGCCCGTCGCCCGAGGCCATCGAGCGGCTCGGCGACAAGGTCTCGGCGCGCCACGTCGCCGAGAAGGTGGGCGCGCCGCTCGCACCCGGCACCCTGAACCCCGTCGCGGATGCCTCGGAGGTGCTCGAGTTCGTCGACCAGCACGGCCTGCCCGTGGCCATCAAGGCCGCCTTCGGCGGCGGCGGCCGCGGCCTCAAGGTCGCCCGCACCCGCGAGGAGGTGCCCGAGCTCTTCGACTCGGCCACCCGTGAGGCCGTCGCGGCGTTCGGCCGCGGCGAGTGCTTCGTCGAGAAGTACCTCGACAAGCCCCGCCACGTCGAGACGCAGTGCCTCGCCGACCAGCACGGCAACGTCGTCGTCGTCTCGACGCGCGACTGCTCGCTGCAGCGCCGCCACCAGAAGCTCGTCGAGGAGGCGCCCGCGCCGTTCCTCACGGAGGAGCAGATCGAGAAGCTGTACTCCTCGTCGAAGGCGATCCTCAAGGAGGTCGGCTACGTCGGCGCCGGCACGTGCGAGTTCCTCATCGGCCAGGACGGCACGGTCTCGTTCCTCGAGGTGAACACGCGACTGCAGGTCGAGCACCCGGTCTCCGAGGAGGTCACCGGCATCGACCTCGTGCGCGAGCAGTTCCGCCTCGCCGAGGGCGGCGTGCTCGACTACCCGGACCCGGTCGCCGTCGGCCACTCGATCGAGTTCCGCATCAACGGCGAGGACCCGGGCCGGAACTTCCTCCCCGCCCCGGGACCGGTGCACGTGCTGCGCTTCCCCGGCGGCCCCGGCGTTCGCATCGACTCGGGCGTCACCACCGGCGACGAGATCTCGGGCGCGTTCGACTCGCTCCTCGCGAAGCTCATCGTCACCGGGTCGTCCCGCACCGACGCGCTCGAGCGGGCGCGCCGCGCGCTCGCCGAGTTCGAGGTCGCCGGCCTGCCGACCGTGCTGCCGTTCCACCGCGACGTCGTGAACCAGCCGGCGTTCGCACCCGCGGGCGACGAGCCGTTCTCCGTCTACACGCGCTGGATCGAGACCGAGTACGTGAACACGCTCGAGCCGTGGACCGGCGAGCTCGAGGAGTCGAAGGGGCCGCAGGCCCGCACGAGCGTCGTCGTCGAGGTCCAGGGCCGCCGCGTCGAGGTGAGCCTCCCGAAGCAGCTGTCCGGCGAACCGCGCGGACTCACGCTCGGCCCCGCGCCCCGCCGCCGGACCGGCGCCCACGCCGTCGACACGGCGACCGGCGACGCGGTGACCGCACCCATGCAGGCGACGGTCGTGAAGATCGCCGTGGCTCCGGGCGACCACGTCGTCAAGGGCGACCTGGTCCTGGTGCTCGAGGCGATGAAGATGGAGCAGCCGATCGTCGCCCACAAGGACGGCATCGTCGGCACCGTGAACGCCGAGGCCGGCGCCACGGTCTCCAGCGGTCACCTGCTCCTGTCGATCACCGACGCGGAGCCGGCCGCCGCCTGATCGCGGCGCGCGCGCTCCGGCCCGCGGCTCAGCCGCGGGGTGCGAGCTCGAGCAGCGGCGCCACGCCCTCGGCGAACCAGTACGCCTCCTCGAGGTGCGGGTACCCCGACAGCACGAACTCGGTGAAGCCGTGCGCGCGGTAGTCGCGGATCAGCGCCGCGACCTCCTCGAAGCTGCCGACGAGGGCCGTGCCGGCTCCGCCGCGCACCAGGCCGATCCCGGCCCACAGGCCGGGCACGATCTCGAGGTCGTCGCGGCGGAGGCCGCCGGTGACGAGTTCCGCCTGACGGCGCTGCCCGACCGAGCCGGACGCGAGGAACGACGCCCGGGCGGCGGCGACCACGTCCGGGTCGAGGCCCGCGACCAGTTCGTCGGCGATCCGCCAGGCCTCCTCGCTCGTCGGCCGCGCGATCACGTGCAGGCGCACGCCGTAGCGGAGGGTCCGTCCCGCTGCCGCGGCGCGCTCGCGCACGAGTGCGACCTTGGCGCCGGCCTGGGCCGGCGGCTCGCCCCACGTGAGGTAGACGTCCGCGTGCTCGGCCGCGACCTCGACCGCCGCGTCGGAGGACCCGCCGAGGTAGATCTCCGGGACGGTGTCGAGCCGCGGGATCCGCGCCCCCTCGATGTCGTAGAATTCGCCGTGGTGGTCGACCTGCTCACCGGTCCACAACCGGCGCACGATCGAGAGGTACTCGGCTGCGCGCCGGTAGCGCGCGTCCTTGTCGATGCGGTCGCCGTACTTGCGCTGCTCGGCGTCGTCCCCGCCGACGACCACGTTGACGCGCAGTCGGTTGCCGCTCACCCGCTGGAAGGTCGAGGCCACCTCGGCCTGCAGGGTCGGCGACACCATGCCGGGCCGGAACGCCACGAGGTAGTCGAGGTCGCGCGTGTGCTGGGTGAGCGCGGAGGTCACCGTCCAGCTCTCCTCGCTCCGCCCGCCCGTCGGGATGAGCACCGCGTGGTAGCCGAGGTGCTCGACCGCCCGCGCGATCTGCGAGAGGTAGCCGATGTCCGGTGCGCGCCGCGCGCGCGATCCCGACTGCCCGGCGTAGGTCATCGCCGAGCCCTGGCTCAGGTCGGTCCGCGAGTCGCCCGTGAGCGGGATGAACCAGTCGAGGATGATGCCGCCGGAGGCGTCATCGGCGCCCGCGGCGCCGGCGCTCCGGGCGGGGGACGAGGGACCGGCCGACTCGATGAGGGTCATCGCAGGAGCCTACGACCGGGCCGCGCGGCCGACGCGGATGTTGCCGCGCGTGACGGACTCAGTCCTCGCCCGAGCGCGTTCCCGGCGCCTCGGCGCCCTGCGGCGTCGGCAGCTCGACCTCGCTGACGCTCGCGGCCCACCGCGAGTGCCGGCGCCCGTAGGCCAGGTACACGACGAGGCCGATCACGAGCCACACGAGGAACCGCACCCAGGTGAGCGTCGTCAGGTTCAGCATAAGCCAGAAGCACAGCACCGCCGCCAGGATCGGCAGCACGGGCGACCACGGCACCCGGAACCCCCGCGGCAGGTCGGGCCGCGTGCGCCGCAGCACGATGACGCCGAGGCTCACCAGCACGAAGGCCGACAGCGTGCCGATGTTGATCATCTCCTCGAGCAGCCCGACGTCGGTGAACGCGGCGACGAGCGCGACGACCGTGCCGGCGATGATCGTGATCCGCGCCGGGGTCTTCGCGTGCGCGGTCGTGTGCGACAGCCAGCGCGGCAGCAGCCCGTCGCGGCTCAGCGCGAACACGATCCGCGAGAGGCCGAGCAGCAGCACCATGATCACCGTCGTGAGGCCGGCGAGCGCGCCGACCGAGATCACCGCCGACGCCCAGTCCTGCCCGACGAGCCGGAACGCGGTCGCGAGCGACGGCGTCTCCTCCTGGGCGAGTTCCGTGTACGGCACCATCCCGGTCAGCACGATCGACACGAGCACGTAGAGCAGCGTCACGATGCCGAGCCCGAGGAAGATGCCGCGGGGCAGGCGCTTCTGCGGCTCGCGCACCTCCTCGGCGCTCGTGGCGACGACGTCGAACCCGATGAAGGCGAAGAACACGAGGGATGCCGCGGCGAGCATGCCGTACACGCCGTACTGCGCCGGCGCGGCACCCGTGAGCCAGGCGAACAACGACTGCGTCCAGGCATCCGCCGCCCCGCCCTCGGTCGGCACGGGCTCGGGGATGAACGGCGTGAAGTTCGCGGCCTCGACGAAGAAGAAGCCCACGACGATCACGAACACGACGATGGCGACCTTGATGATCGTGAACACCGCGCCGACGCGCGCCGTGAGGTGCGTGCCGAGGACCAGGAGCACGGTGAAGACGGCGACGACGAGGAACGCGGGCCACGAAATCGTCAGCCCGCCGATCTCGAGCGTCGACGGGAACGGCAGCCCGAACGCGAGCAGCGCCTCGCCGAGGTACACGCCCCAGTACTTCGCGAGCACCGCGGCGCCCGTGAACATCTCGAGGATCAGGTCCCACCCGATGATCCACGCGAGCAGCTCGCCCATCGTCGCGTAGGTGAAGGTGTACGCGCTGCCCGCGACCGGCACGGTCGACGCGAACTCCGCGTAGCACATGATCGCGAGCCCGCACGTGAGGGCGGCGAGGACGAAGCTGAGGATCACGCTCGGGCCGGCGAAGTTCGCCGCCGCCTGAGCCCCCACCGAGAAGATGCCGGCGCCGACCGCGACCGCGATGCCCATGATCGCGAGGTCCCACGTGCCGAGCGAGCGTTTGAGGCTGCGTTCCTCGTCGTGCGAATCGGCGATGGACGCTTCGACGGACTTCACGCGCAGGTTCATGGATCCCCCTCGACCGCTCCCCCGCGGTCCCCGGGACTCAGCGTACGACGTGCATGGCGCGCGCGGCATCCGTCAGCGAGCCGGACAGCGACGGGTACACCGGGAACGCCTCGGCGAACTGGTCGACCGTGAGCCGGTGCTCGATCGCGAGCGCGAGCGGGAAGATGAGCTCGGACGCCTTCGGCGCGACGATGACGCCGCCGATGACGGTCTGCGAGCTGCGCGTCGTGATCAGCTTCACGAACCCGTCCCGGATCCCCATCATCTTCGCGCGCGGGTTCGACACGAGCGGCAGCTTGTAGACGATGCCGGGCACGACGCCGTCCTCGATGTCGCGCTGCGTCCGGCCGACGGTCGCGATCTCGGGCTGCGTGAAGATGTTCGACGTGATGTTGCGGTCCTCCGGCGGGTTCACGATGTCGCCCATCGCGTGGAACACCGCCGTCCGGCCCTGCATCGAGGCGACCGAGGCGAGCGGGAGGAAGGTCGTGCAGTCGCCCGCGGCGTAGATGTTCGGCATCGAGGTGCGCGCGACCCGGTTCACGCGGATGTGCCCCGAGTCGGTCAGTTGGACGCCGGCCTCCTCGAGGCCGAGTTCGCGCGTGTTCGGCACCGAGCCGACCGCCATGAGGCAGTGCGAGCCGCGCACCGCCCGACCGTCGGAGAGCGTCACGAGGACACCGTCGCCGTCGCGCACGACGGAGTCGGCGCGCGAGCGGTTCAGCACCTTCATGCCGTTGCGCGTGAAGACCGACTCGATCACCGCGCCCGCGTCCTGGTCCTCGCCGGGCAGCACCTGGTCGCGGCTCGAGATGAGCGTCACCTTCGCCCCCAGCGCACGGTAGGCGCTCGCGAACTCGGCGCCGGTGACGCCCGAACCGACCACGATGAGGTGCTCGGGCACCTCCTGCAGGTCGTAGAGCTGGGTCCAGGTGAGGATCCGCTCGCCGTCGGGCACGGCGGACGGGAGGATCCGCGGCGTCGCGCCGACCGAGATGACGAGCGTGTCGGCCTCGATCCGGTCGAAGTCGGTGCCGCCCTTGGCGGTCGCGACGATGATCGCGTTCGGCCCGTCGAGCCGGCCCTCGCCGTGGACGAGGTGCACGCCCGCGTCGAGGAGGTTGGTGCGCATGTCCTCCGACTGCTGCGCGGCGAGTCCGAGCAGCCGCTTGTTCACCGCGGCGAGGTTGATCGCCACCTTCGGCTTCACGGGCTTGTCGTTCGCACCCTTGGCGTAGAACTGGACGCCGAGGTCGGCGGCCTCCTTCACGGCGTTGGATGCCTCCGCGGTCGCGATGAGCGACTTCGAGGGCACGACGTCGGTGAGGACGGCCGCTCCGCCGACCCCGACGCGCTCGACGAGCGTGACCTCGGCGCCCAGCCGGGCGGCCGCGAGTGCGGCCTCGTACCCTCCGGGTCCGCCTCCGAGGACGGCGATGCGTTGCGTGCGGTCGAACTCGTAGGCCATGGCGTTCATTCTCGCCCAGGCCGCGGGGGCGGCCAAACTGCCACCTGACGGGACCTTCCCGACGTCACTAGGCTGACCACATGGAGTACGAGAACCTGCTCGACGACCCCTCCGCCGATCCATTCGAGATCGCCCGCCACGCCGCCGAACGCATCGCCGAACTCACCGGTGCGGAGCGCCACGACATCGCGCTCACGCTCGGCTCGGGGTGGGGCAGCGCCGCCGACCTCCTCGGGGAGACGACGCACAGCATCCCGGCGTACGAGGTGCCGGGCTTCTCCAAGCCCGCGCTCGAGGGCCATGTCGGCACGCTGCGCTCCATCCTGCTGCCCGACGGCCGGCGCGCGCTCGTGATCGGCGCGCGCACGCACTACTACGAGGGCCACGGCGTGCGCCGGGTCGTGCACTCGGTGCGCACGGCGGCCGCGACCGGGGCATCCGTCATGATCCTCACCAACGGCGCCGGCGGCATCAAGGAGCACTGGAGCCCCGGCACGCCGGTCCTGATCAGCGACCACATCAACCTCACGGCCGATTCGCCGCTCGAGGGCGCGACGTTCGTCGACCTGACCGACCTGTACTCGAGCCGGCTGCGCGGCGTCGCACGGTCGATCGATCCCGGCCTGGACGACGGCGTGTACGTCCAGTTCCGCGGCCCGCACTACGAGACGCCCGCCGAGGTCCAGATGGCGAAGGCGATCGGCGGCCACATCTGCGGCATGTCGACGGCGCTCGAGGCGATCGCGGCGAGGCAGTCCGGCATGGAGATCCTGGGGATGTCGCTCATCACGAACCTCGCCGCGGGCATCCAGCAGACGCCCCTCAGCCACGAGGAGGTCATCGAGGCGGGCCGCGCGGCCGAGGCCAGGATCTCCCGGCTGCTCGCCGACATCGTCCACGCGCTCTAGCGCGCCGCCGTCGACCGCCCACACCCTTCGAGGAGGCAGGATGTCCCGCACCGACGCCGAGCGCATCGCGCTCGCCGAGGCCTGGATCGACCAGGACCCCGACCAGGAGACCCGCGCCGAGCTCGCCGCGATCGTCGACGCGGCCCGAGGCGGCGACGACGCGGCCTCCGCGGACCTCGCGGATCGCTTCGACCACCGGCTCGAGTTCGGCACCGCCGGCCTGCGCGGCGTGATCGCCGCCGGGCCGAACCGGATGAACCGCGTGCTGGTCTCCCAGGCCGCCGCGGGCCTCGCGGCGTACCTGCTCGAGCACGCCGCCCCGGGGGAACAGCCGTCGGTCGTCATCGGCTACGACGGCCGCAAGAACTCCGAGGTGTTCGCGCACGACTCGGCGGAGATCATCGCGGGCGCGGGCGTTCGGGCCGTGCTGCTGCCCCGGCTGCTCCCGACCCCGCTCGTGGCCTTCGCCGTGCGGCACCTCGGCACGAGCGCGGGCGTGATGGTGACGGCCTCGCACAACCCGCCCCATGACAACGGCTACAAGGTCTACCTCGGCAGCGACGACCACGGCTCGCAGATCGTGCCGCCCGCCGACGCGGGGATCGCCGCGCACATCCTCCGGATCGCCGAATCCGTCCGCGTGCCCGACCTGCCGCGCGGCTCCTACGAGACCGCGCCGGAGTCCGTGGTCGAGGAGTACGTCGCCCGCGCGGCGGCGGTCGCCGTCCCGCCGTCCTCGGCGGACGCCGAGCCGCTGACCGTGTACACGGCGATGCACGGCGTCGGGTGGGAGACGATGTCCCGGGTGCTCACGACCGCCGGCTACCGCGAACCCGTGCTCGTCGAGGCGCAGATCGCGCCGGACGCCCGCTTCCCGACGGTGTCGTTCCCCAACCCCGAGGAACCCGGAGCCCTCGACCTGAGCTTCGCGCGCGCGATCGAGGCGGGCGCCGAACTCATCATCGCGAACGACCCCGACGCCGACCGGCTCGCGATCGGCATCCCCGACGGATCCGGCGGGTACCGGCGCCTCCTCGGCAATGAGGTCGGCCTGCTGCTCGGGTGGGAGGCCGCGGAGCGGGCCGCAGCCCGGGCCGGCGAGGGCGGCCCGGACGGCTCGCTCGCGTGCTCGATCGTCTCGTCACCCGGGCTCGCGGCGATCGCCGAGGCCTACGGGCTCGAGTTCCACGCCACGCTGACCGGGTTCAAGTGGATCTCCCGCGCACCGGGGCTCGTCTTCGGATTCGAGGAGGCACTCGGGTACCTGTTCAACCCCGACGACGTCCGCGACAAGGACGGCATCTCGGCCGCCATGGCGTTCCTCTCGATCGCCACGCGGCTGAAGGCGCAGGGGCGCACGATCGCGGACCACCTCGACGACTTCGTCGAGCGCTTCGGATGCCACGCCTCCGGCCAGATCTCGGTCCGCGTCGAGGACCTCTCCCGCATCGGCGCCATCATGGCGAAACTGCGGGCCGAGCCGCCGAGCGAGATCGGCGGGATCCGGGTCGAGCGCATCGAGGACCTCATCGACGGATTCGGCGACCTGCCGCCGTCGGACGTCCTGCGGATCCTGCTCGCCGACGGCAGCCGGGTCATGGTCCGGCCGAGCGGAACCGAGCCGAAGCTGAAGATCTACATCGACTCCGTCTCGGAGCAGGGCTCGGTCGCCGAGCGCCGCGATGCCGCGACCTCGGCCGTCGCCGCCCTCGACGCCGGCATGCGCGAACTCGTCGACGACTAGGGAACGCTACCCGAGCGCGCTGTCGAGCTGTCGCGAGATCTCGTCGACGTCGAAGTAGTTCGACACGACGACGACCTCGGTGCCGCTGCGCCCGAGCGCCGCACGCACCGCGTCGACGAGCTCGGAGCTCGTGAGCACGATCTGCGCGTCCTCGGCGGCGACGGCGACGTCCTCGAGCCCGGACGCCGAGACGTCCGCGTCCAGGCCCAGGCGCTGGAGTGCACGCTCCGCGTTCAGCTTCAGGATCGCGGACGTGCCGATCCCGACCCCGCACACCGCGACGATCCTCATCGCCCGGCTCCGTCCGCCCCGGTCGGGGCGCGCCCGCCCGTGACGCCGAGGAGGTCCCGGACCTCGGTCGCCGTGGCAGCCGCGGCGAGCCGGTCGACCAGGTCGGCGTCATTGAACGCGTTCGCGAGCGACGCGATCCCCGCGATGTGGTCCTCGGCGTTCGTGACGGCGAGGCCGATCACCACGCGGACCGGGTCGTTGTGCGGGTGGCCGAACGCGACGGGCGTGGCGAGGGTCACGACCGACATCCCGGTCGCGGTGACGTCGGGCCCCGGGCGCGCGTGCGCGAGCGCGAGCCCCGGAGCGATCACGATGTACGCGCCGTACTCGTCGACGACCTGGATCATGCGGTCGGCGTACTCGGGCAGGGCGGCGCCGGCGCGGACGAGCGCGCGACCGGCCGTGCGGACCGCTGCGCGCCAGTCGGCCGCCTCGGTCGAGAGGACGACTGCGGAATCGGGCAGCGGGGGCAGGGACATCCGTTGGGTTCCGTTCGGGGCGGTGGTGCTGGGGTCGGGGCGGGCCGCTCGGCTACGCCTCGTCGAAGCCGTCCTCGATCTGCTCCGCGAGCTCCTCGCGGTCGTCGATCGGCAGGAATGCGGCGGCCGCCGCGTTCAACTGGAACACCTCGAGGTCGTCGAGGTCGTAGCCGAACGCATCGCTGAGGAGCGCGAGCTCCCGCGTCAACGAGGTGCCCGACTGCAGTCGGTTGTCGGTGTTCACGGTGACGCGGAAGCCGAGCTGGTACAGGAGGTCGAACGGGTGGTCGACGAGGTCGTCGCCCCATGCCGCGATCGCGCCCGTCTGCAGGTTGGAGGACGGGCTCGTCTCGAGCGCGATCTCGCGGTCGCGGACCCACTGCGCGATGGGACCGAGCGTGACGTACATGTCGCCGTCGTCGTGCCGGTCGATCTGCAGGTCCTCGGCGATCCGGACACCGTGCCCGAGGCGCAGCGCGCGACCGTCCACCAAGGCGCTCCGGATCGACTCGAGCCCGTCCGCCTCGCCCGCGTGCACGGTGACCGGCAGGAACTGCGACGCGAGGTAGTCGAACGCGGTGCGGTGCCGGCTCGGCGGGAAGCCGGCCTCCGGGCCCGCGATGTCGAAGCCGACCACGCCGTGGTAGCGGTGGCGGATTGCGAGCTCGGCGATCTCGAGTCCGCGGTCGGTGTGCCGCATCGCGGTGACGAGCTGGCCCGTGCGGATGCGGTGGCCCTGGTGGCGGGCGTCCTCCGCGCCCTGCTCGAGCCCGGCCTGGACTGCCTCGACGGCCTCGTCGAGCGTGAGCCCGCGCGCGAGGTGCTGCTCGGGCGCCCAGCGCACCTCGCCGTAGATCACGCCGTCGGCCGCGAGGTCGAGCACGAACTCCCGCGCCACGCGGGCGAGCCCCTCGGCCGTCTGCATCACCGCGGTCGTGAGGTCGAACGTCTTCAGGTACTCGACCAGCGAGCCGGAGTTCGACTGGACGGAGAACCACTCGGCCATCGACTCGACGTCGGAAGCGGGCAGGTCGAGCCCGATCCCCTCTCCGAGTTCGAGCAGGGTCTGCGGCCGAAGGCCGCCGTCGAGGTGGTCGTGGAGGGAGATCTTCGGCAGTGCCCGAAGGTCCGCCCCATCGCCCTCGAGCCGGTACTCCGTCGCAATCGTGTCCACGACTCAACGATAGCGGCGGGGCATCCGCGAAGTCTCGGCGATTTCGAAGCTGCGGGGGATGTCGGGATCAGCGACCGACGCGCTCGGCGATGAGCGGACCGCCGTCCGCGAGCGGTTCGCCGGGGTCGCCGATCCGCCACGCGCCCTCGACGGCCTCCAGCGCACGCGCGAACCGGGCCGGTTCGTCGGCGGAGAGCGTGAAGAGCGGCTCGCCCCGGCGCACCGCATCCCCGGGCTTGGCGTGCAGGTCGATGCCCGCCGCGTGCTGCACGGGATCCTGCTTGCGCGCGCGCCCGGCGCCCAGTCGCCACGCGGCGATCCCGAAGGGCAGCGCCTGCTGCTCCACGAGGATGCCGTCGCGGTCGGCCGTGACGACGTGCGTCTCCCGCGCGACCGGGAGCGGGGCATCCGGATCGCCGCCCTGCGCGCGGATCGCGGCACGCCACGTGTCCATCGCGCGGCCGTCGTCGAGCGCCGCCTCGACGTCCTCGTCGGGGCGTCCGGCGAGGGCCAGCATCTCCCGGGCGAACGCGATCGTGAGCTCGCGGATGTCCGCCGGCCCACCGCCCGCGAGGACCTCGACCGACTCGCGGACCTCGTTCGCGTTGCCGATCGTGAGTCCCAGCGGGACGTTCATGTTGGTGAGCAGGGCGCTCGTCGCCACGCCGGCGTCCTCGCCGAGCTCGACCATCGTGCGCGCGAGCTCGCGCGACCGGTCGATCTCCTTCAGGAACGCGCCCGAGCCGAACTTCACGTCGAGCACGAGCGCCCCGGTGCCCTCGGCGATCTTCTTCGACATGATCGACGACGCGATCAGCGGGATCGCCTCGACCGTGCCGGTGATGTCGCGGAGCGCGTAGAGCTTGCCGTCGGCCGGCGCGAGCCCGCTGCCCGCCGCGCAGATCACCCCGCCGACGTCGCGCAACTGGGCGAACATCTCCTCGTTGGTGAGCGACGCCCGCCACCCCGGGATCGACTCGAGCTTGTCGAGGGTGCCGCCCGTGTGCCCGAGCCCGCGGCCCGACAGCTGCGGCACCGCCACGCCGAAGCTCGCGACGAGCGGCATGAGCGGCAGGGTGATCTTGTCGCCGACGCCGCCCGTGGAGTGCTTGTCCGTCGTCGGCTTGCCGAGCGCGGAGAAGTCCATCCGCTCGCCCGATCGGATCATCGCCATCGTCATGTCGCGGATCTCGCGGCGGGTCATCCCGTTGAGGAAGATCGCCATGGTCATGGCCGACATCTGCTCGTCGGCCACGTACCCGCGCGTGTAGGCGTCGACCAGCCAGTCGACCTGTTCGGTCGAGAGCTCGCCGCC
Source organism: Agromyces sp. MMS24-JH15 (assembly GCF_043518605.1). GTDB lineage: Bacteria > Actinomycetota > Actinomycetes > Actinomycetales > Microbacteriaceae > Agromyces. The sequence goes on along the minus strand of NZ_CP171358.1, from coordinate 2,364,099 downwards.
GTCGCGCTTCGTGTGGATCAGGTCGACCGCGTCGAATGCCTCGACCTCGCTCATGATGACTCCCCCCGGTACTCGGCGAGCTGCCGCGGCCCGAACGCGTCGGGAAGCACCTCGTCGATCGTCTTCAGTCCCGACACCGTCTCCAGGAGCATCCCCTCGACGGAGTGCTCGTAGAGCAGTTGCCGGCAGCGCCCGCACGGCATGAGCACGTTGCCGTGGCCGTCCACGCAGGTGAAGGCGACGAGTCGCCCGCCGCCCGACATCGTCAGTGCCGACACGAGCGAGCACTCGGCGCAGAGCGTGAGGCCGTAGGACGCGTTCTCGACGTTGCATCCCGCGACGACGCGCCCGTCGTCGACGATCGCCGCCGCGCCGACCGGGAACTCCGAGTACGGCACGTACGCCTTGGCCATCGCCTCGCGCGCGAGTTCGCGGAGGTGCTCCCAGTCGATCGCGTCCGGTGCGGTCATGACCTCGCCCTTCGTCGCCGACCCGGCATCCCCCGGGCCGTCATGCCTTGACGTACGGCTTGCCGGACGCGGCGGGTGCCCGCGAGCGCCCGACGACGCCGGCGACGACGAAGATCGTCACCAGGTACGGCAGCATGAGCATGAACTCGCTCGGAACCGGCGAGCCGATGATGTTCAGCTGGTTCTGGAGGCTCGACGCGAAGCCGAACAGGAGCGCGGCGAGCGTCGCCTTGATCGGGTCCCACTGGCCGAAGATGACCGCGGCGAGCGCGATGAAGCCCGCGCCTGCGGTCATCTCCTTGCCGAACGGGATGCCGTTGCCGATCGTGTACACGGCGCCACCGGCTCCCGCGATCGCGCCCGCGAGCAGCACGTTCCAGAATCGGGTCGGGTTCACCCGGATGCCGACCGTGTCGGCCGCCTGCGGGTGCTCGCCGACCGCCCGCAGCCGAAGTCCCCAGCGGGTGCGGAACATGGCGAACCACACGGCGAAGACGGTGACGTACATCAGGTAGACGAGGATCGTCTGGCGGAAGAACACCGGACCGATCACGGGGATGTCCGACAGGAACGGGATCGGGAGCCGGTCGAAGCGCGGCGGCGTGTTCATCGTCGCGGCGTTCGGCTGGAGCACCTGCGAATAGAGGAAGCTCGTCAGGCCCGTGACGAGCACGTTGAGCACGACGCCGACGATCACCTGGTCGACCAGGTACTTGATCGCGAAGGCGGCGAGGACGAACGCCACGAGGACGCCGCCGATCGCCGCGGCGATCAGGCCGACGAACGGGCTCCCCGTGAGCGAGGAGACGACGGCCGCCGAGAAGGCGCCGGCGAGCAACTGCCCCTCGATCGCGATGTTCACCACGCCGACCCGCTCGCCGATGACGCCGCACAGCGCGCCGTAGATGAGCGGGAGCGCCCCGCCGAGCGATCCTGCGAGCAGGCCGACGACCGGGAACTCCTCGCCCGCCGCCGCCCAGGTCAGGAAGCCCACGACGAACACGATGATGTAGATCGACACCAGCCAGAGCGGCGAACGACCCCGCGCGCGGACGAACAGGACGGCCGCCGCCGTGCACACGACGAGCAGCGCGAAGCAGATCCACGCCGTCGCCATGACCGGCACGACGATCGGGGGGATCTGGTTGGCGTCGCTCTGGCCCGAGAGGATGAAGGTCGTGTCGCCTTCCCTCGGTGCGGCGAGCAGCAGGATCGCGTACAGCGCGCCGAAGACCGCGAACGAGATCGGGACCTTCCAGTTCCGCACGAGTGCGGTCTGCACGGTCTCCGGAGCGTCTGCGGGAGCGGTGGCGGTGGCGGTCACTTCGACACCTCCTCGGTCTGGGCCTGCGCGGCCGCGAGTTCCTTCTCGCGCGCCTTCTCCTTGCGGCGGCGGTCGCGCTCGGGCGACGGGAGCCGGAAGATCGCCCGGATCAGCGGCGGCGCCGCGATGAACAGCACGATCAGCGACTGCACGACCGTGACGATCTCGACCGGGATCTGCTCGGCGGCCTGCATGTAGAAGCCGCCGGCCTTGAACGCGCCGAACAGGATGCCGGCCGCGAACGTGCCCCACGGGGTCGACCTGCCGAGCAGCGCCACCGTGATGGCGTCGAAGCCGATGTTCGCGTCGATGTCGTTCGAGAAGCCGGTCGTGATCGTGCCGAGCACCTGGTTGGCGCCCGCGAGGCCCATCAGCGCGCCCGAGATGAGCATGCCGTAGACGTACATGTTCTTGACGTTGATGCCGGCCACGCGCGCGGCGTTGGGATTCACGCCGACCGCCTTGAACTGGAACCCGAGGTTGGACCTGCTGAGGATCCACCACACGAGCACCGTCGCGGCGATCACGAGGATGAACCCGAAATGCAGGTTGTACTGGTCGCCGAGCAGCGGCGGGAGGATCGCCGTCTCCTTCATCGGCGGCGACTTCGGGTTGTTCGAGCCCGGCGCCTGGAGCAGTCCGGGCGTGCTCAGCATCCACGAGACGAGGTAGAACGCCACGTAGTTGAGCATGATCGTCACGATCACCTCGTGGGCGCCGGTCCGTGCCTTCAGGAGGCCCGCGATGCCCGCCCAGAGCGCGCCGGCGACGAGGCCGGCGATGAGCGCGACGATCAGGTGGAGCGGGAACGGCAGGTCGAGCGAGAAGCCCACCCAGCCCGCGGCGGCGCAGGCGAGCAGCATCTGGCCGCGACCACCGATGTTGAACATGCCGATGCGGAAGGCCAGCGCGACACCGAGCGCGGCGGCGATGAGCGGCGTCGCGAAGGTGAGCGTCTCGGTGAACGGCTTGATGCCGGCCGCGAACGAGTCGGCCTGGAAGTTGTAGATCGAGCCGCGGAACAGCGCGATGTACGCACCGGCGACCGCCTCCCAGATCGCGACGATGGTGTCGCTCGGTCGGGCGAAGAAGTAGACCGCGGCCGCCTGGACGTCCTCGTCGGTGAACGCGATCATGATGCCGCCGACGATCATCGCCAGGACGATCGCGAGCACCGAGATGATCGCGTTGCCGGTCGCGATCTCGTGCAGCGCCCGCTGCCAGCGGGTGGGCGGTTCCGGCTCGGCGACGCGAACGGGCTCGTCCGCCGGGACGCTGCCGGTCGGCGCGTCGAGCGCGACGTCCGGGTCGTCGATCGGCTCTCCTGCCCCTCCGGGCCGGTTCACGTCGCTCATGCCGCGGCTCCTTCCGCGGGAGTCTCGCCCGCCATCATGAGTCCGAGCACATCGCGCGGCGTGTTCCCCGGCACGATCCCGACGATGCGGCCCCGGTACATGACCATGATCCGGTCGGCGAGCGCCGCCACCTCGTCGAGCTCCGTGGAGACCACGACGACCGGGACGCCCGCGTCACGGGTCTGGACGATGCGCTTGTGGATGAACTCGATCGAGCCCACGTCGACGCCGCGCGTCGGCTGGGCGGCCACGAGCAGCGAGAGGTCGCGGCTCAGCTCGCGCGCGAGCACCACCTTCTGCTGGTTGCCGCCGGAGAGGCTGCCGACCTGCGACTCGACGCCCGCAGCCCGGACGTCGAACTCCGCGAACTTCTCGGCCGCGAACTTCTGAAGGTAGTCGAGCCGCAGGCTCCCCCAGCGCACGAACGGTTCGCCGTGCGACCGGTCGAGGATGAGGTTCTCGGCGATCGTGAACGTGCCGACGAGGCCGTCCTCGTTGCGGTCCTCGGGGACGAACCCGACGCCGACGTCGAGGATGCCGCGCACACTCGCGCCGACGAGCTCCTTGCCGTTGAGCCGGATGGACCCGCGCACCTCGTTGCGAAGGCCGACGAGGGCCTCCGTGAGCTCGGTCTGCCCGTTCCCCTGCACGCCCGCGATCGCGAGGATCTCTCCGGCCCGCACGTCGAAGCCGACGTCGTTCACCAGGATCTGGCCGGTCGGGTCGAGCACCGTGAGCCCCTCGACGACGAGCGCCCGCTCGCCCAGCTTCGGGGCCTCCTTGTGCACCGTGAGCTCGACCGCGCGGCCGACCATCATCGACGCGAGCTCGGCGTTGGTCGCGGTCGGCGACGCCTCGCCGACCACCTTGCCCAGCCGGACCACGGTGATCCGGTCCGCCACCTCGCGGACCTCCCGCAGCTTGTGCGTGATGAAGACGATGGATGCCCCGGACGCCTTGAGCTGGCGCATGATGTCCATCAGCTCGTCGGTCTCCTGCGGCGTGAGCACGGCGGTCGGCTCGTCGAAGACGAGCACCTGGGCCTCGTGGGAGAGCGCCTTGATGATCTCGACGCGCTGCTGGACGCCGACCGGGAGGTCCTCGATCAGCGCGTCCGGGTCGATGTCGAACCCGAATCGAGCGGAGATCTCCCGGACCCGCTTCCTCGCGGCGTCGAGGTCGAGCACGCCGCCGGCCCTGGTCGACTCGTGGCCGAGCATGAGGTTCTCGGCGACCGTGAAGACGGGGATGAGCATGAAGTGCTGGTGCACCATGCCGATGCCCGCCCGCATCGCGTCGCCCGGACCGTGGAAGTTCTGGACGTGGTCGTCGAGGAGGATCTCGCCCTCATCGGCTCGGTACAGGCCGTACAGCACGTTCATGAGCGTGGACTTGCCGGCCCCGTTCTCACCGAGGAGGCAATGGATCTCGCCCGGTTCGACGACGAGGTCGATGCTGTCGTTGGCGATCAGAGTGCCGAACCGCTTCGTGATGCCGCGAAGTTCGAGCTTCATGTCCGAATCCTACTAACGGGGTGCAACGGCGCACCATGAGCAGTTTGGATGTGCCGGCCGAGTCGATCGGGCGCGGCCGGGAATGCCACGTGGGGGCCCGATGCCGGGCCCCCACGTGGTCATGATCACTTCGAGAGGTAGGACTCGACCGGGATCGACCCGTCGATGATCCCCGCGGTGATGGTGTCGAGCTCGCCCTGGAGGTCCGGCGACACCTTGTCCTCGAAGTCGTGGAACGGCGCGAGCCCCACGCCCTCGTTCTCGAGGGTGCCGATGAAGGCCGTCGGGTCGAAGTCGCCCGCGCCCGCGGCGAGGACGGCGTCCTCGACGCCGACGTCGATCAGCTTCTGGATCGAGGTCAGCAGCAGGTCGCCGACGCTCGGGTCGGTCTCGAACACGTCGGCGTCGACGCCGAGCATCGCGATGTCACGACCGGAGTCGCGGATGACCGACGCGGCGCTCTGGTAGATCGGACCGCCGACCGGCAGGAGCACGTCGACGCCCTGGTCGACCAGGCCCTGCGCGGAGTTGATCGCGTCCTGGTTGGCCGAGAACCCGCCGGTGAAGACGCCGTCCTGGGAGTCGCGGTTCCAGCCGAGCACCTCGACGGTGTCGCCCTTCTCGGAGTTCCAGTAGTCGACGCCCTGCGCGAAGCCGTCCATGAAGATCGTGACGGTCGGGAACGGCTGGCCGCCGAAGGTGCCGACCTTCTTCGCCGTCGAGAACGACGCCGCGGCGTAGCCGCCGAGGAAGGCCGCCTGGGCCGTGTCGAACAGGATCGGCTTGATGTTCGGGGCGTCCACGGTGCCGTCGAAGTCGTTGTCCGCCGCGTCGTCGATGATGACGAAGTTGATGTCGGGGTTGGCCAGCGCCGCCTCGACGGTCGCGGCCGAGAGCGCGAAGCCGACCGTGACGATGAGCGTGCACTCCTGGTCGACCAGGCTCGTGATGTTGGGGCCGTAGTCCGACTCGGAGTCGCTCTGGACCGTGACCGGCTCGACGCCGAGCGACTCGGCAGCTCGCGTCAGGCCCTCGAAGCCCAGCTGGTTGAACGACTTGTCGTCGAAGCCGCCCGCGTCAGACACCATGCAGGGCAGGAAGCCCTCGACGGCGGTGCTGCCGCCCGAGGTCTCCTCGGTTTCAGGCGGCGGCGCGGAACAGCCGGCCAGCGCGACGATGACACTCGTGACGATGAGGCCGCCGAGAACTCTCTTACGGGTGGACATGGTCAACTCGCCTCCACATGCGCCCCGCGTACTTCGCGGGGTACGGGGTCAAGCTACCGAATGTTGCAGGCGGCGCTCCGGTTCGCGCGTTTCAATGTTATGAAGCCGGGATGTTCTGCTCGGATGAGCAGGTCCGGTGCGGAGCATCCCTCAGGACGGCGCGCCTAGAGGACGTCGCTGGAGCCCCCGAGGCGCAGCGCGTCGACGACCGCCTTCACGCGCTGGGCGTGCTCGCTCGTGGTCACGAGCAGCGCGTCCGGCGTGTCGACCACGACGATGTCCTGCACGCCGATGAGCGAGATGACGCGCTTCGAGCGGCTCACGACGATCCCGCTCGAGGCATCCGACAGCACCCGCGCGTTCTCGCCGAGGATGGCGAGTTCTCCCGACCGGCCGGCCGAGTTCAGCTTCGCGAGCGAGGCGAAGTCGCCCACGTCGTCCCACTGGAAGTGGCCGCGGACCACCGCGAGGCGCCCGGCCGCCGCAGCGGGCTCGGCCACCGAGTAGTCGATGGCGATCTTCTCGAGCCGCGGCCAGATCCGGTCGACCGCGGGACCCCGGGTCGCCGGGTCGTCCCACGCCGCGGCGAGCTCGACGAGCCCGCCGTGCAGCTCGGGCCGGTTGCGCCGGAGCTCCTCGAGCAGCACGTCCGCGCGCGCGATGAACATGCCGGCGTTCCAGAAGGTGCTTGCCGTCCGCGAGGTACCGGCGCGCGGTCGCGAGGTCGGGCTTCTCGACGAAGCTGCGCACCGCCTCGACGTGCTCGGTTCCCGCGATCTCGAGGTCGTCGCCGCACTCGATGTAGCCGAACCCCACCGCCGGCTCGGTCGGCGTGATGCCGATCGTGGCGATGTAGCCGGAGTCGGCCGCGGCGACCGCCTGCGCGACCGCGGCCTGGAAGAGGGCGTCGCCCGAGATGACGTGATCGGCGGCGAACGAGCCCACGACGACGTCGGGCTCGCGGCGGTGCAGGATCGCCGCGGCCAGGCAGATGGCCGCCGTCGAATCCCGCGGCTCGCTCTCGAGCACCACGTTCGCGTCCTCCAGCCCGGGAAGCTGCGCCTCGACCGCGGCGCGGTGCGCCCGACCCGTGACGACCATGATGCGGTCGGGGCCCGCGAGCGGCACCAGGCGGTCCCAGGTGTCCTTGAGCAGCGTCTGGCCCGAGCCGGTCAGGTCGTGCAGGAACTTCGGCGCGTCCGCCCGCGAGAGCGGCCACAGCCGGGATCCGATGCCACCGGCCGGGATGACGGCGTAGAAGCGGTCGAGGGCGTCCATCAGGCCAGCGTAACCACGACGGTCGGCGCATGCATCGCATTCGCGATCCGCCCGCTCCACGGGTCCCCGCGGCGCCCCGTGCGGACTGGGCGCCCCGCGAGCGGGACTAGACTCGATCGGGGCCGCTCGCGCCCACCTGCCTCGACATCGAGGCGATCCACACAGCCATGGAGGGTTGTTCATGCCAGAAAGCCAGGCAGGAACCCTGACCACGCCGTCCCCTGCACCGGCCAAGGAGCGGCCGGGCGGCACGCTCTACCGCGGCCGCGAGGGAATGTGGTCCTGGGTGCTGCACCGCATCACGGGCGTCGCCATCTTCTTCTTCCTCCTCGTGCACATCCTGGACACCGCGCTGGTGCGGGTGAGCCCGGAGGCGTACAACGCGGTGATCGGCACCTACCAGACGCCGATCATGGGACTCGGGGAAGTCGCACTCGTCGGCGCCATCGTCTTCCATGCGTTCAACGGCATCCGGATCATCCTCGTGGACTTCTGGTCCTGGGCCACGCGCCACCAGAAGCTGCTGTTCTGGATCGTGATCGCCCTGTGGGTCGTCACGATGCTCGGCTTCGCGCCGCGCCACCTGATGAACGTCTTCGGACACTAGGGATACGGGAGATCGACGTGACCACCATCGAAGCGCCCCGCACCCCCGTGCGCCCCGCGCCCAAGCGCGGCGTCAACCTCGAGAAGTGGGGCTGGATCTACATGCGCCTGTCGGGCCTCGTGCTCGTGGTGCTGGTCTTCGGCCACCTCTTCGTGAACCTCATGGTCGGCGAGGGCGTCCACGCCATCGACTTCGGCTTCGTCGGAGGCAAGTGGGCCCAGCCGTTCTGGCAGTGGTGGGACTGCCTCATGCTCTGGCTCGCGCTGATCCACGGCGCGAACGGCATGCGCACGATCGTGAACGACTACACGAACCCCGGCACCGTGCAGCGGATCCTCAAGGGGGCCCTACTGCTCGCGGTCGTGGTCCTCCTGACCCTCGGCACGCTCGTGATCTTCACGTTCGACCCGTGCCCCGCCGGCTCGCCCGCCGAGCTGCTCCCCTCCTTCTGCTCGGCATCCTGACGAAGAGATCATGACCACCAACTCCACCTCCCCCTGGAACAACGACCCCGATGTCGAGATCATCGACGGGGTCCACCACCACCGGTTCGACATCGTCATCGTCGGCGCCGGCGGCGCCGGCATGCGCGCGGCCATCGAAGCCGGCCCCGGCGCGAAGACGGCCGTCATCTCGAAGCTGTACCCGACGCGCTCGCACACGGGCGCCGCGCAGGGCGGCATGGCCGCCGCCCTCGCGAACGTCGAGGAGGACAGCTGGGAGTGGCACACGTTCGACACCGTCAAGGGCGGCGACTACCTCGTCGACCAGGACGCGGCCGAGATCCTCGCGAGGGAGGCCATCGACGCGGTCATCGACCTCGAGAACATGGGCCTGCCGTTCAACCGGACGCCCGAGGGCAAGATCGACCAGCGCCGCTTCGGCGGGCACACGCGCGACCACGGCAAGGCGCCCGTGCGCCGGGCCTGCTACGCGGCCGACCGCACCGGCCACATGATCCTGCAGACGCTCTTCCAGAACTGCGTGAAGCTCGGCATCAACTTCTTCAACGAGTACTACGCGCTCGACGTGGTGATGACCGAGGTCGACGGCGTCGAGCAGCCGAGCGGCGTCGTCGCGTACGAGCTCGCGACCGGCACGCTCCACGTCTTCCAGGCGAAGGCGATCATCTTCGCGACCGGCGGCTTCGGCAAGATCTACAAGACGACCTCGAACGCCCACACGCTCACGGGCGACGGCGTCGGCATCATCTGGCGCAAGGGCCTGCCGCTCGAGGACATGGAGTTCTTCCAGTTCCACCCGACCGGGCTCGCCGGCCTCGGCATCCTGCTCACCGAGGGCGCGCGCGGCGAAGGTGCGATCCTCCGCAACGCCTCGGGCGAGCGCTTCATGGAGCGCTACGCGCCCACCATCAAGGACCTCGCGCCGCGCGACATCGTCTCGCGCTGCATGGTCCAGGAGGTCGCGGAGGGCCGCGGCGCCGGCCCGCACAAGGACTACGTGCTCCTGGACTGCACGCACCTGGGTGCGGAGGTCCTGGAGACCAAGCTCCCCGACATCACCGAGTTCGCGCGCACCTACCTCGGCGTCGACCCGGTCTACGAGCCGGTCCCCGTCATGCCGACGGCCCACTACGCGATGGGCGGCATCCCGACCAACGTCAAGGCCGAGGTGCTGCGCGACAACGACACCGTGGTGCCGGGCCTGTACGCCGCCGGCGAGTGCGCGTGCGTGTCGGTGCACGGCTCGAACCGCCTCGGCACGAACTCGCTGCTCGACATCAACGTCTTCGGCAAGCGCGCCGGGCGCAACGCGGTCGAGTACGTGAAGACGGCGTCGCACCTGCCGCTGCCGGCGGACCCCGCGAAGGAGGTGCGCGAGCTGCTCGAGCACCTGCGCGACTCGAACGGCACCGAGCGGATCGCCGCGATCCGCAAGGAACTGCAGGACAACATGGATGCCAAGGCCCAGGTGTTCCGCACGGCGGAGTCGCTCGACGAGATGCTCGGGATCATCCGGAACCTCCGCGAGCGGTACAAGAACGTCGCGGTCCAGGACAAGGGCAAGCGGTTCAACACCGACCTGCTCGAGGCCGTCGAGCTCGGCTTCCTGCTCGACCTCGCCGAGGTCGTCGTCTACTCGGCCAAGAACCGCGACGAGAGCCGCGGCGGTCACATGCGCGACGACTTCCCGAAGCGCGACGACGAGAAGTTCATGCAGCACACGATGGCCTACCTGTCGGGCGACGCGCACTCCGCCATCGCCGACGATCACATCCGGCTCGACTGGAAGCCGGTCACGATCACCCGCTACCAGCCCATGGAGAGGAAGTACTGACGTGAGCGCCGCCACCCTCGAACAGCCCCCCGCCGAGGTCGCCCCGGTGCAGTCGTTCACCGTCACGTTCCTCATCCGACGGTTCGACCCCGAGGTCGACGCCGAGCCGCGCTGGCAGGACTTCGACGTCGAGATGTATGCGACCGACCGCGTGCTCGACGCGCTGCACAAGATCAAGTGGGAGCAGGACGGCTCGCTGACGTTCCGCCGCTCGTGCGCCCACGGCATCTGCGGCTCGGACGCGATGCGCATCAACGGCCGCAACCGCCTCGCCTGCAAGACGCTGATCAAGGACCTCGACATCTCGAAGCCGATCTACGTCGAGGCGATCAAGGGCCTGCCGCTCGAGAAGGACCTCGTGGTCGACATGGAGCCGTTCTTCGCGAGCTACCGCGAGGTGCAGCCGTTCCTCCAGTCGAACTCCGCCCCGGTCGCGGGCAAGGAACGCGCCCAGACGATCGCCGACCGCGCGCGCTTCGACGACACCACGAAGTGCATCCTGTGCGCCGCGTGCACGTCCTCCTGCCCGGTCTTCTGGACCGACGGCCAGTACTTCGGCCCGGCCGCGATCGTGAACGCCCACCGCTTCATCTTCGACTCGCGCGACGACGAGGCGAAGGTCCGCCTCGACATCCTGAACGACAAGGAGGGCGTGTGGCGCTGCCGCACGACCTTCAACTGCACCGACGCGTGCCCGCGCGGCATCGAGGTCACCAAGGCGATCGCCGAGGTCAAGCAGGCCGTGATGCGCGGGCGCCCGTAGGCATCCGGAACGACGGCCGCGGCGATCGCCCGGCACGCCGAGGGGGTCGACGCGTCATGCGCGTCGACCCCCTCGGCGTTCAGCGGCCCGGCCGGACCCGTCAGGCCTCCGTCCGACGTCGGATGCGCCAGGCCCCGAGGACCAGGATCGCTCCGAGCCCGAGCAGCCAGCCGGCCAGCATCGCGGGTCGTCCCGTCTCGACGCCCGAGGTCGGCAATCCGGCCACGCCGGTTCCGGCCAGGGCGCACTCGGGAAGCGCCTGCGGATACACGGCCAGCACCGTCTGCTCCGGGTTGATCTGGAACGTGATGCTCGCCGGGATCGTCTGGTTGCGCCAGGCGAAGCTCGGCAGCGACTCGTCGAGGATCAGCGCTCCGTTCGGCCCGTTGAACACGAGCGGGCTGTTCGGGTCGTCACCCGGACCGAGCGGTCGGTAGCCCGGGTAGCCGGACGGCAGGCCGTTGGCGCCCAGCGTCGCGCCGGGCCAGAGCATGCCGCCCACGAACTGCCCGGCCGGCAGCACGCGCGTCTCGGTCTGCACCGGGTGCACGCCGTCATCCGCCGAGACCCAGGTGACCGTGATCGGACCGTCCACCGGCGTCGACGGCGTCACCGCGATCGCGTAGAACAGCCAGGGCTGGTCGGCGATGCACCGGACGTAGGCGTTCGGGTTGATCTTCTTGGTCGGGACCACGACGTCGTCGCAGTTGTTCTCCGGGTTCGTGTCCCCCTCCATGTCGACGCACGCCTCGTTCGGGATGTCGGTCATGTCGACCGTCGGCAGCGGCGGGATCGGGTCGTCCGGGCCGACGCGCTCGGGCGTCTGGATCGGGCCCGGCTGGAGCATGACGACCGGGATCGTGAAGCTCGCGACGAAGACGCCGTCCACCGGGTCCCCGCCCGGGTACGGCCCCGTGCTCGTGGCCGTGATCGAGTTGCCGACGAGCGTCAGCTGCCAGGTGCCGGTCGAGTCGACGATGATGTCCGCATCGGTTCCGTCCACCGCGAGCTGCGGGTCGATCGCATCGGTGACGGTGAGGTCGCTCACCGCTCCCTCGCTGAAGTTGCGCACCTCGAGCGTGTAGGTGAACGCCGTGCCGGCATCGATCGCGGTCTCCCCCTCGGGGAGGTTGTAGACCTTGGTGATGCCGACGTCGAACTCGGGACCGAGCGGCGCGCAGTCGTCGTCGCGGGACTCGATCTCACCGCTCGTGAGCAGCGTCTCGTTGAAGAGGCACGGCGGCCCCTCGGACGGGATGCCCTCGGCCGGCACGTCGACGTTCAGCGTGATGAGGTACTGGTGCACCTCGTCCGGCCCGATCAGCCGGTCGTTCACGATCGGGATCGACGCGGGCACCGGCGAGAGGTCGACCGCGATCGGCCCCGGGTTCGGCGAGATCTCCTCGACCGAGTACGAATTCAGCACGACCTCCGCGGGGAAGTCGGGCTCGTCGACCAGGTCGTAGTAGGCCGGCTTCGAGCCGTCTCCCGGGTTGAACGCCGTGAGGACGTACGACACGTTCCACGAGCCGTCCTCGAGCTGCACGGCCTCGCCGTCGGTCTTCGAGACCTGCGGTGCCGACGGGAAGTCGCACGCCGTGTCGGTGAGCTTCGTCTCCCCGAAGGTCACCATGCCCACGTTGTTGAAGGCACCGGGGCTCGTGTCGCCCTTCGGCGGGCAGATGCCCTGCTCGACCGTCAGGGTCGGACCCTCGAGCACGATCCCCGAGACGGTGATCACGAACTCGTCCGTGTCGCCCGCCGCGAGCGGCCGGTCTGCGACGATCTGGCCGCCGCCGGCCCACGGGGTCACGAGTGGCGCACCGTTCAGCTCGACGGCGTAGGACGCGCCGGTCAGGTCGATGCCGTCACCGAACGCGAGGTCGTCGTCGAGGCTGTACTCGCCGTTCACGGCCGAGGGGTTCTCCACCTCGAGGAGGTAGGAGATCGACCAGGTGCCGTCCGGCGCCTGGGCGGCCGGGCTGGCGAGGCTCTTGGCGAAGGTGATCGTCGGCGGCTGCGGGTAGTCGCAGGCCTCGGCGCTCTTGGGCGGCAGGCCCTCGACCAGCACGGTCGCCTTGTTCAGCAGGCCGTTCTCCGGGCAGGCGAGTGCCGCGTAGGCGTCCGCTGGGATGGTGACGTGCGCGCTGACGCGCCACTGCTCCTGGGTGCCCGCGGCGAGCGGACGATCGGTCGCGAGCGTCTGCACCGCGTCGAAGCCGACGGTCCACGCGTTCGGGATGACGTCGCCCGGCTTGGTGTAGTCCGCGGAATCGATGACGACGGCCGGACCGAAGTCGAGCTGGTCGGTGAGGTCGTACGCGATCGGCTCCGTCCCGAAGTTCAGGACGTCGACGTCGTACCAGATCCGCCAGCCGTCGCCCTCCTGCTCGAGGGATGCGACGGACTTCTCGATGTCCACCTCCGGCGGCGGCGGCGTCGACGAGGGCGGTGCGGCGGCGACGGCCTCGGCGCGTGCGAACGGACCACCGGCACCGACTCGGGCGGCGGCGACCTGGTCGCCGTCAACGCCGGCGTCCGGTGCATCTGCGGGCGGCGCATCTGCGGGCGGCGCGTCTGCGGGCGGCGCGTCAGCCGGCGGTGCCTCGGCCGGCGGTGCCTCAGCGGGCGGCGCCTCGGCCGGCGGCTCCTCGGCGGCCGGCTCCTCGGCCGGCGCCTCCGGCGCAGGCTCGGGCGCCGGCGGAACCTCCGCCGGGGGCTCCGGAGCGGGTGCCGGCTGCTCGACGGTCGTGGCCGCGTCGGGGGCGGTCCCGCCGCCCTCCTCGGCCGCGGCGATCGTCGGGATCGCGAACGCGAGCAGGGCGCCGATCGTGAGCGTCGCGGCTCCTGCGAAGAGCTTCCGCCTGCGCTGCGCCCTGCGCCGCCACGATCGGCGGCTGCTGCGGGTGGAATCCGACGTCCGGCTCGAGTTGTTCATGGTCGCCCCCCTGAGACCAGGTCAATCCCCGACTGAACGGCCCCCGCCGAATTCGAGGATTTCCCATGTAAGCGCAGTCAAGCAGAGCCTCGGTCCGACCGTCAGGTACCCGATGGCACCAAAACGGGGGTCGCGGACGCGACGCGGGCCGCGTGCTCCGGACTCGCGACGAAGGGCCGGCGGGCAACGCCCACCGGCCCTTCCGCCGTGCCGTTCCGGCCGCCGGACTAGGCCTCCATCCGACGACGGCGGATCCAGATCCCGACCGCCAGCAGCCCGCCGACGGCGACGAGCGCACCGCCGAGCCAGGCGGCGGAGCCCGCCTCGATGCCCGTGACCGGGAATCCGCTCGGGGTCAGTGCGCAGTCGGGACGTGCCTGCGGGTACACCGCGAGAACGGTCTGCTCGGGGTTGATCTGGAAGGTGACCTGCGCCGGGATCGCCGTGTTGCGCCACGCGAAGCTCGGCAGCGACTCGTCGAGGATCACCGAGCCGTTGGGCCCGTTGAACACGAGCGGACTGTTCGGGTCGTCACCCGGCTGCAGCGGGCGGTACCCGGGCCAGAGCGACGGCACCCCGTTCGCGTCGACGACGGCTCCGGGCCACAGCATGCGTCCGTCGAGCTGGTCGAACGGGATCGTCCGCGTCTCGGTCTGCACCGGGTGGATCCCGTCGTCGGCCGACACCCAGGTCACCGTGATCGGCCCCTGCGGCACCGACGGCGTGACCGCGATCGAGTAGTACATCCACGGGACGTCGTTGACGCACCGGACGTACGCGTTCGACGCGATCTTCTTCGTCGGCACGTCGACGTCGGCGCACGCCGTCAGCGGCTCGTCCGACTCGTCGAGCGCGGCGACGCAGGCCTCGTTCGGGATGTCCGCCATGTCCACGACCGGAACCGGCGGGATCGGGTCGCTCGGCCCGACCGAGGGCGTGTCGACCGGCGGCGGCACCTTCACCTTCATCCGGACGGTGATGGTGAACGAGTCGCCCGGTTCGAACGGCCCGGCGCCGGTCGCCTCGAGCGTGTTCGCGGCGGGATCCACGTCCAGCGCGAGTCCGGCCGGGACGACGCTCGCCTGGATCGGCGTGGCGACCTCGAGCTGCGAGTCGAACGGGTCGGTCACGACCAGGTCGTGCAGCGGCACCGCTCCCGTGACCGTCACGGTGATGACGTAGTCGAACTCCTCACCCGCCTCCACGGCCGTCGCCCCCTCGCCGTCGAGCAGGTAGGCCTTCTCGATCGAGATCCCGGGCGTCGGCGTGTTCGTGTAGGTGCACGTGACCTCGGCGAGCGCGTCCAGGGCAACGGAGGTCGCGGGGACCTCCTCGCCGTCGGGTCCGGTCGTGCACACGAGCGACGTGAGCTCCCAGCCGTCGGGGCCGTTCGCCTCCGTGAGGTCGTAGGTGGCCCCGGGCCGGACCTGGATGGTCGTGCCGGACTTCACGGTCTGGGTGTCGACCCCCGGGACATCCTTCGACCGCGGGGTCGCCACGAGGTCCCAGTCCGACGGCACGCGCGGCGTGCTCGAGGCATCCAGTTCCTTCACCAGCGTGAGCTGGGCCGAGCGGTTGACCGCGGTGCACTGGACCCAGTTGCCGAAGCCGACGACGACGCCGCCGTTCAGGCCACCGGCGTTGCCGCCGGTGGGCGTGCCGTTCGCGTCGAGCGGCACGCACGCCCAGCTTCCCGTCGACCCCGGCACCGACAGCACAGGGTCGCGGTCGTCGAGCTGGGTGTAGAGCGGGTCGCCGCCGGCCTCGGCGAGCGGGTACACGAGACCGGGGGTCACGTCGCCCGTCACGCCGGATCCGCCGTCAGCGCCCCCAGGGAAGGCGAGGCCGCCCGAGGGCGTGAGCGCGTCGAGGGTCCACAGGCTCGGGCTCGCCGGTCCGCCCTGGACCTCCTTGCGGAGCGTGAGGCGGCTCGGGCAGTCGAGGCTGTTGGTGATGACCGCGACGTTGGAACCGTCGCCGAGGACCGCGTCGTAGTCTCCCTGGGCCAGGTCGGCGCCCACCGGGACCCCGTTGTACGAGGTCACCGTCTGCGACTCGAGGGTGCACAGCGTCGGCAGCGAGCCGATCTGCTCGTTGACCGCGACGGTGTCGCCGCTCGTGAGTCCCGGCACGGTCGTCCCGAACCCGGTCAGGCCGCCGTCGACGGTCGCGATGCCCGAGAGCAGCGGGTTCTGCTGGCCGTGCGCGACGGGCGGCCCCCCGTTCACCACCCAGAACTTGTCGACCCTGAGGGTCGCCGTCTCCGCCGGAGCCCGGTTGTAGATCGTGCAGCTCACGGCGGCATTCGGCGTCACCGGCACGACGACGCCGGGCCGGCCGGCGACGACGGGTGCATTCGCCACGCCGGCGACGGGCAGGTTCGTCGTGAGGTCGACGCACACGGCGTTGACGCCGGACTGCGGCTCGTGCGCGAAGCCGGCCTGCAGGGTCTCGCGGATCGTCACCGTGCCCGAGCTCGTCCCGCCCGCGAACTCGAGCGGGTAGTTCACCGTTCCGGTGGCCGGCGCGGTGGTGCCGTCGGCGGGGTTGGGCGTCGAGACCGTGATGCCGGCGGTCGCATCGGCCGCCGAGATCGCCCAGCCGCCCGCCGGCGCCGCGTCGGCGACCGTGCCCGTCGGCGGGATGACCTGCTTGACGACGCTCACCGAGCCGAGGCAGTTGCCGAGCGCGAGCGCGCGCATCGCGTCGCCGGCGGCCTCGTAGTCGGTCGTCTGGTAGTAATCGGCCGCAGTGGGGTTCGACCCGTCGAACGCCGTGCCTCCCGAGATCGCGCGGAGGTTCAGCGCGGCCTCGGGGGCGCTGACGCCGGTCCCGACGCCGAGGGCGACGACGCGCGTCCCCTCCGCCTTGACGGCGTTCGCCGAGAAGATCGCGTTCTCGACCTCGCGGATGCGGGTGAAGTTGCCGGGCGCGGTCTCGGTGCCGTAGACCGTCGGGTTGCCGTCGGTGAGGATGATGGCCACGTCGTACTCGGCCGAGGAGACCGCGACCTGGTAGAGGCCGCGATCCCAGTTGGTGGAGCCGGCGGCCGTGAGGCCGTTGATCCAGCCGTTCACGACCGCCGCATCGCCGGCGGTCGACACCGGGCTGATCGGCCGGTTCTGGTTGTTCGCGCCGGGTGCCGGTGCGGTCGCTCCGAACGTGAAGAGTCCGACGCGCGAGGGCGTGCCGACGAGCGAGTCCACGAGCGTGACGCCGGCCGCGCGCGCCTGGTCGATCGAGGTCTGGACCGATCCCGACATGTCCATGATGAGGGCGACGTCGAGGCCGCACTGCGGCGGCAGCGTCGGGTTGTCCCGCGAGGTCTGCCAGACGCCGCCGGATGCCTGGCGGTTGGTGTTGCCCGTGGAGACCATGAACTCGGCGGGCGGCGTGGTCGTGTAGGTCTGCCCCGCGCGGACCTGCCACACGCCGTTCACGAGCTGGCCGACGCGGAACGAGTACGGCGACGCCTGGTTGTCGCCGCCGAACGCGTCGCCCGTCCGGATGAAGGGGTTGAGGAAGTAGCCCGCCGGCGCCGAGACCTGGCGAACCCACATCGCGCGGTCGCGGTTGGCGCCGCCTGCGCCCGTGTCCGGCACGACGAAGCTGCAGTCGCCCGCCGCGTCGGCGGTGCACGTGAAGAGGAGGTTGCCCCCGCTGGCCGCGTCGTAGAGCCCGAGCTGCACGCCGGAGAGCGGAGCGATCGCGTTCGGGTCGCCGATCTGGCGGTCGTCGCCGGTGCGGACGGCGATGACCGCCTCGCCGGCGCCCGGGGCGGGCACGGCGAACACGCCGACGCCGGCGTCCGCGGTGCGAGCGGACTGCGTGACGAGCGGTTCCCCGGTCGTCCCGGGGTCGGCGGTCGCACCGGGATCGGTGGTTCCGTCCGCGTCGTCCGTCGCGGGCTCTGCCGGATCGGCGGGCGATTCGGTCGCCTGGTCGGTCGGGTCGGCCGGCTCCGTCGGCTCGGCCGACTCAGTGGGCTCGGTGGATTCCCCGGTGCCGGTGTCCGTGCCGGTGCCGCCGGTGCCGGGATCGACCGGTTCGGTCACGGTGGGACCCGGCGTGGCCGGATCCGTCTCGGCCGCGAGCGACATCGCGGGCAGCCCGAGCAGCAGCAACGCCCCGGCCGTGAGCGTCGAGACCGAGGCGAGCAGGCCGGTGCGGCGTCGCCTCGCCCGCTTCCGGATCGCTCGTCGGGTCGTCGGTCGGGTGTTCGGGCGCTGCTGCATGATCCCCCCGGGCAGGTCGGCGCTCGCCCTCCCCCGTTCCCCCGGGAGTGAGGAATCCACGCGTACGGAGTCTCCCAGACGTCGCGGACGCAGCGACAGACGGCGCAGGTAACGAGTGCGGGTGACTTCGATTGCCACTCGGTGACGTGAAATGGAACGAGTTCTCCGATTCAGGGGAGCGCCGCGCCGCGCCTCCGCGTCTCCGCGTCGGCGCGCGGCCGCGTCGGCCACTCCGGGGCATCCGCTCGATATCGTGGTCGCGTGAGCCGCACCGGGCCGCCTGACCCCTCGGATGCGACGCCGTCGGGCGCCCCGGGGCAGCCCGACGCGCCCTCCTCGGGCCCCCCGACCGCCGAGACCCGCGCGCGGCTCGCCGCCGCGAGCGAGACGATCCGCGAACGCCTCGACCCCCAGATCCGCACCGTGTCGCGCCTCACGTCGCGCACGCTCGCGCTCTTCCCGGTCCGCGTCTGGCGCCACTTCCTCGCGCAGAACGGGTTCATCCTGTCGTCGGGCATGAGCTACCAGTCGCTCTTCGCGGTGTTCGCGGGCGTCTACGTCCTGTTCGCGATCGCGGGCATCTGGTTCGTCGGGAGCGAGCCGGCGATGAACGCGTTCGTGACGCTCGTGAACACGTACGCGCCCGGGCTCATCGGTCCGGACGGCGTGATCACCGAGGAGGCGCTGGTCCAGGTCGCGCAGAGCAACAGCGGCGCGCTCGGCTGGACCGGTGCCATCGCGCTGGCCGGGTTCATCTGGACCGCCATCGGGTTCGTGACCTACGCGCGGATCGGCGTGCGCAGCATGTTCGGCCTGCCGAAGGACATGCGCTCGTACGTCCTGCTGAAGGCCCGCGACTTCCTGGCCGCGCTCGTGTTCGGCCTGACGCTGCTCCTGGCCACCGTGCTCTCGATCGTCACGACGAGCTTCATGGACTGGCTGGTCGCCGTGCTCAAGTGGAACCTCCCGCCCGGGTGGACGACCGTGTTCGTGCAGGCGGGCGCGCTGCTGGTGGTCTTCGCGATCGACACGCTCGCCCTGGCCGCCCTGTTCCGATTCCTCTCGGGCGCGGCCATGCCGTGGCGCCGGATGTGGATCGGCTCGCTGCTGGGCTCGGCCGGCCTCACCGTGCTCCAGGTCTCGAGCTCGCTCGTCCTCTCGTTCACGAGCTCGAACCCGCTGCTCGCGACCTTCGCGGTGTTCATCGGCCTCCTGCTCTGGTTCCGGGTCACGAGCATCGTGATCCTCGTCGCCGCGTGCTGGATCGCAGTCGAGGCGGCCGACGCGCACGAGACGATGCGACTCGTGACGCCCGAGCAGCTCGCCGCGGAGCGCCGGCAGCGCGAGCACGACGCCCTCGTGACGGCCGCGACGATCGCAGTCCGGAAGGCGCGGAACCAGCTCGCGACCGCGAACGTCTTCGAGCGCGTTCCGGCCCGGCGACGGCTCGCGCGCGCCGAGCAGGAACTGGCGCGGCTGCAGGCTTCCGAGCCCGACGCCGGGCACGGGGATGTCGGGCCGCTCGCCTAGGATCGGACGCATGCCCGAGAAGCCCCTGCGCGTCGCCACCGTCAACGTCAACGGCATCCGGGCGGCCTACCGACGGGGCATGGCCGACTGGCTGGCCGCCCGCGACGTCGACATCCTCGCCCTCCAGGAGGTGCGCGCCTCGACCGACGACCTCACCGCGCTGCTCGGCACCGAATGGGACATCCTGCACGACCCCGCGAGCGCGAAGGGCCGGGCCGGCGTCGCGATCGCGAGCCGCCGGAAGGCGCACCTCCACCGCGTCGAGTTCGGCGCGACCGACTTCGACACCGCCGGTCGCTGGCTCGAGGCCGACTACGAGGTCGGCGACCGCGTCGTCACGGTCGTCAGCGCCTACGTCCACAGCGGCGAGGCCGACACCCCGAAGCAGGTCGAGAAGTTCCGCTTCCTCGACGCGATGACCGAGCGGATGCCCCGGCTCGCCGAGCACTCGCCCTACGCGCTCGTCGTCGGCGACCTGAACGTGGGCCACCGGACCCTCGACATCAAGAACTGGAAGGGCAACGTGAAGCGCGCCGGCTTCCTGCCCGAGGAGCGCGCGTACTTCGACCGCCTCGTCGGCGCGGAGGGCGCCGAGGGCTACAACGACGGCGCCGGCTCCGGCTGGGTCGACGTCGGGCGCCGGCAGGCCGGCGAGGTGCCCGGCCCGTACTCGTGGTGGTCCTGGCGTGGCAAGGCGTTCGACAACGACGCCGGCTGGCGGATCGACTACCAGTTGGCGACCAAGCCGCTCGCCGATACGGTCGTCGCGTACTCGGTCGACCGGGCCGCCGCCTACGACGAGCGATGGAGCGACCACTCCCCCGTGGTCGTCGACTACGCCGTCTGACCCGCGCCCCCGCCACCACGTCCGTTCTCCGATTCGCAAGGATGCCTCGAACCATGACCACCGCACGTCCCGTCGTCTTCTCCGGCATGCAGCCGTCCGGCGACTCGCTCCACCTGGGCAACTACCTCGGCGCGCTCGTCAACTGGGTGAAGCTGCAGGACGAGGTCGACCCCATCTACTGCGTCGTCGACCTGCACGCGATCACCGTCGCGCAGGACCCGAAGGCACTGCGGGAGTCGAGCCGGCGCACGGCGGCCCAGTACCTCGCGGCGGGCATCGACCCCGAGCGCTCGACGCTGTTCGTGCAGTCGCACGTGCCCGCGCACGCCGAGCTCGCCTGGGTGCTCGGTTCGCTGACCGGCTTCGGCGAGGCGAGCCGGATGACCCAGTTCAAGGACAAGTCGGCCAAGCAGGGCGCGGAGGCGACGACCGTCGGGCTCTTCACCTACCCGGTGCTGATGGCCGCCGACATCCTGCTCTACGGCACGAACCTCGTGCCCGTCGGCGACGACCAGCGCCAGCACCTCGAGCTCACGCGCGACCTCGGCGGTCGGTTCAACTCGCGGTTCGGCGACACGTTCGTGATCCCCGAGGCGTACATCCCCGAGGTGTCGGCGCGCATCTACGACCTCCAGGAGCCGACGGCCAAGATGTCGAAGTCGGCGATGTCGTCCGCGGGCCTCATCCAGCTGCTCGACGAGCCGAACGTCACGGCGAAGAAGATCAAGAGCGCGGTGACCGACACCGAGCGCGAGATCCGCTACGACCGGCAGTCGAAGCCCGGGATCTCGAACCTGCTCGACATCTACGCCGCCGTCACCGGCGAGACGATCGAGGCGATCGCCTCGCGCTACGAGGGCCGCGGGTACGGCGACCTCAAGAAGGACCTCGCCGAGGTGGTCGTCGACGCGATCACCCCCGTGCGGGCGCGCACGCTCGAGCTCATGTCCGATCCGGCCGAGCTCGACCGGCTCCTGGCGATCGGGGCCGAGAAGGCCTCGGAGCGCGCCGAGCGCACGCTCGCGACCGTGTACGACCGCGTCGGCTTCCTGCGCCGGCGCTGACCCCCTCCCGGAGGAGCGATGGAATCCGTCGTCCTGCGCACGGCGCGGCTCGTCCTGGACCAGCCGCGACCGAGCGACGTCGACGACATCACGCGCGCCTGCGGCGACCCGCTGTTCGAGCGGTACCTGACGACGCCGTGGCCCTACCGGCGCGAGCACGCCCTCGGCTTCGTCGAGGAGTTCGTCCCCTCGGGGTGGGCCGTCGACCGCGAGTACACGTGGGCGCTCCGGACCTCAGCGGACGGACCGCTCCTCGGCGTGGTCTGCCTTCGGCGAGCGCACGGCGGCTTCGGGTTCTGGATGGACGCCGCGCACCGCGGCCACGGCTACATGGCCGAGGCCGTGCGCGCTGTCGCCGACTGGGGACTCGACGACCTCCGCATGCCCGAGGTCACCTGGGAGGCGCTCGTGGGCAACCTCGCGTCGGCGGCCACCGCGCGCAAGGGCGGACTCGCCTTCTCGGGCACGCGGACGGGTCGCATCCCGATGCGGGACGGATCCACGGCCGTGTGCTGGCACGCGGTCCTGACGCGATCGACCGACGCCGCGACGGCGCTCGCCTCGTGGCCTGCGGAGACCCGCGCGTGAGCCTCCCGGCCGCCGTCCTGTTCGACCTCGACGACACGCTGTTCGCGCACCGGGCCGCGGTCGCGGCAGGCATCCGCACCCACCTGGACGACGTCGGCATCGTCCCCGGCGATCCGGACGCGGCGCTCGCGGACTGGAACCGGCTCGAGGAACTGCACTACCACCGCTACCTCTCGGGCGAACTCGCGTTCGAGCAGCAGCGGCGCGCGCGAGCCCGCGACTTCGCGGCCGCGCACGGCGTGGAACTCGCCGACGACGCGGCGGGCGCGTGGTTCACGGCGTACTTCGAGCGCTATCGCGAGGCGTGGCACCTCCACGACGACGCTGTCCCTTGCCTCGCCGCACTCCGCAGCGCGAGGCCGGACATCCGCCTCGGGCTCATCACGAACGGCGACCTGGCCTTCCAGCAGCGCAAGGTCGCGCAGGTCGGCCTCGACCGACTCGTCGACCTCGTGGTCGCGTCCGGCGCGGTGGGCATCGTCAAGCCGGACGCGCGGATCTTCCACCATGCGTGCGAGCTGCTGGGCGTCGCGCCCGCGGATGCCGCGTACGTCGGCGACCGGCTCCGCACCGACGCGATCGGCGCGGCGGCCGCGGGACTCACGGGGATCTGGCTGAACCGCACGGGCGCGGCGGCCGACCCCGACGACGCGGCGGAGGCGGCGGCGCTCGGCGTCCTCGAACTCCACGCGCTCGATGGGCTGGTCGGGGCGCTCGAGGGCTGAACCTACCCTGCGTGACACGGGAATACTTCGGCGTCGGCGGCGTTGGGTAGGATCGAACACGAGCAACGTGCTTCGGGGTCGGTGCAATTCCGAACCGGCGGTGAGAGTCCGCGAGCCCGGAACGTGCGGCCATCGGTCGCCCGTGAACGGTTGAGCCGGTGGAATTCCGGCGCCGACGGTCAGAGTCCGGATGGGAGACGCACGTGTCGGCGGCGCCATGCGCCCTCGACCTCGGCCACGGCCGAGCGATCCCCGGAGCCGGAACAGGACGACGGAATGATCGCGGCAGGTGCGACGGCCCTCGAGGTCGACGCGATGCGACGGGCACTCGAACTGGCGGCCCACGGGCCCGCCAAGGGCGTGAACCCGCGCGTCGGCTGCGTCATCCTCTCGCCCGAGGGCGACGTGATCGCCGAGGGCTGGCACCGCGGCGCGGGCACCGCGCACGCGGAGGTCGATGCGCTGTCCCGGCTCGCGCCCGGCGACGCACGCGGCGCGACCGCGGTCGTGACCCTCGAGCCCTGCAACCACCTCGGCCGCACGGGCCCGTGCGCCGTCGCGCTGATCGAGGCCGGCGTCGCCCGCGTCGTGTACGCGGTCGCGGATCCCGGCGACCACTCCTCGGGCGGCGCCGACCGCCTGCGCGCCGCCGGGGTGTCGGTCGAGGCCGGCGTCCTCGAGGACGAGGCCGAGGCGTTCCTCGCCGACTGGCTGTTCGCGGCGCGAACGGGTCGCCCGCACGTCACGGTGAAGTGGGCGTCGAGCCTGGACGGCCGCGTCGCCGCCGCCGACGGCAGCAGCCGGTGGATCACCGGCCCGGCCGCTCGCGTCGACGTGCACCGCCGGCGCGCGCTCGCCGACGCCATCGCGGTCGGCACGGGCACCGTGCTCGCCGACGACCCGTCGCTGACCGCGCGCGACGACGACGGCGACCTCCTGCCGTCGCAGCCCGTGCCGGTCGTGTTCGGCCGGCGCCCGGTCCCGGACGGCGCGCGGCTCGCGGCGCACCCGCACGATGCCGTCCTGCTCACGGGCGAGGACCTCGCCGCCGACCTGGCCGCGCTCGCGCGGCGGGGCATCCGCTCGGTGTTCGTCGAGGGCGGCCCGACGCTCGCGACCTCGTTCCTCGCGGCCGGCCTCGTCGACGAACTCCTCGTCTACCTCGCACCCGTGCTCATCGGCGGCCCGCGGCTCGCCGTGGGCGACCTCGGCGTCCCGGCCATCGCCGACGCCCATCGCCTCGAACTCGCCGCCGTCGAGCGGCTCGGCGACGACCTGCTGGTCATCGCCCACCCCGTCGTCCCAGGGCGCGCGCCGCGCGCCGCGACACCCGACACGACTACCCCACCGGAAGGGAACTGACATGTTCACCGGCATCATCGAGGAACTCGGCGAGGTCACGCACGTCGAGCGGACGGCCGACGCCGCCCGGCTCACGGTCCGCGGGCCGCTCGCCGTCGAGGACGTGAAGCACGGCGACTCCATCTCGGTGTCCGGCGTGTGCCTCACGGTCATCGACTTCGACGACGCGTCGTTCACTGCCGACGTCATGGCCCAGACGCTCGCGATGTCCACGCTCGACGCGGCCCGCGCCGGGCTCGTCGTGAACCTCGAGCGCGCCGCGAAGGTCGGCGACCGCATCGGCGGGCACATCGTGCAGGGGCACATCGACGGCACCGCGCGGGTGCTCGAGATCCGGCCGGGCGACGCGTGGCGGGTCATCCGATTCTCCCTGGATCCCGAGCACGCGACGCTCGTCGTCGACAAGGGCTCGATCGCCGTCGACGGGATCTCGCTCACCGTGAGCGCGATCGGCGACGACCCGGACGGGTCGTGGTTCGAGGTGTCGCTCATCCCCGAGACCCTGCAGGCGACCACGCTCGGCGCGCGCGCCGTCGGCGACCGCGTCAACATCGAGACCGACATCCTGGCGCGCCACGTCGAGCGGATGCTCCGCCTCGACGTGCACCGTTCCCTGCCGTCATCCATCGTCGAATCCGCTCCCGGCGAAAGGAGCCTGGCATGAGCCTGTCCACCATCCCCGAGGTCCTCGATGCGCTGCGCGCCGGACGGCCCGTCATCGTCGCCGACGACGAGGGCCGCGAGAACGAGGGCGACGCGATCATGGCCGCCGAGTTTGCGACCGCCGAGTGGATCGGCTGGATGATCCGGCACACGAGCGGCTACCTGTGCGCGCCGATGCCCGCGTCGTTCGCCGACCGGCTCGAGCTCCCGCCCATGGTCCAGCACAACGAGGACGCCCGCGGCACCGCCTACACGATCACCGTCGACGCCGCCGACCGCGTGTCGACCGGCATCTCGGCGACCGACCGCGCGCACACGCTGCGCGTCCTCGCCGACCCGGAGGCCACGCCGGACCGGCTGATCCGGCCCGGACACATCCTCCCGCTGCGTGCGGTCGACGGCGGCGTGCGCGAACGCGCCGGCCACACCGAGGCCGCGGTCGACCTGATGCGCCTCGCCGGGCTCACGCCGGTGGGCGTGATCGGCGAGGTCGTGGGCGACGACGGCGAGATGCTGCGTCTTCCCGCGCTCATCGAGCTCGGCGAGCGCGAGGGCCTGCCGGTGACCACGGTCGCCGCGATCATCGACTGGCTCCGGACCCGACACGCAGGCCAGGACCTCGAGGCGACCACCCCGATCCTGATCGGCGAGGGGTCGCGCGTGCGGTTCGAGATCGAGACGACCCTCCCGACGGTCCACGGCGACTTCCGCGTCCGCGCGTACCGCGACCGGGCGACCGGAGCGGACCACGTGGCGATCATCGCGGGCGACCCGCTGTCCGACCCCGCCGGCACGATCGTGCGCGTGCACTCGGAGTGCCTGACGGGCGAGGCGTTCGGCTCGCTGAAGTGCGAGTGCGGCCCGCAGCTCGACACCGCGCTGCAGGCGATCCAGCGCGACGGCGGCGTGGTGGTGTACCTGCGCGGGCACGAGGGCCGCGGCATCGGGCTCATCAACAAGCTGCGCGCGTACCGGCTGCAGGAGGACGGCCTCGACACGCTCGACGCGAACGTCGCGCTCGGCCTGCCGGTCGACGCGCGCGACTACACCGCTGCGAGCGCGATCCTCGACGACCTCGGCGTCGACCACGTGCGACTGCTCACCAACAACCCCGAGAAGGTGCGGCAGCTCGAGGCGCACGGCATCCGGATCAGCGAGCGGCTGCCGCTCGTGGTCGGCGTCGGCGCCATCAACCAGTCGTACCTCGAGACCAAGCGCGCCCGCATGGGGCACGTGATCGACGACGAGCAGCTCACCGAGACGGCGAGCGCGCTCCTGGAAGGACATGCATCATGAGCGGATCCGGTTCCCCCACCCTCGACGTCGACGGCCGCGGCCTTCGCATCGTCATCGTCGCGGGCAGCTGGCACGACGTCATCACGGACGGGCTGATCGCGGGCGCGCGGCGCGCGCTCGAGGCATCCGGCGCCGAGTTCTCGCTCGTGCGCGTGCCGGGCAGCTTCGAGCTGCCCGTCGTGGCGAAGGCCGCGCTCGAGGCGGGTGCCGACGCGGTGGTCGCCCTCGGCGTGATCATCCGCGGCGGGACGCCGCACTTCGAGTACGTGTCGTCGGCGGCGACCGACGGCCTGACCAGGGTCGCGATCGACACCGGGAAGCCGGTCGGCTTCGGCGTGCTCACCCTCGACGACGAGCAGCAGGGGATCGATCGGGCGGGGCTGCCGGGCTCCAAGGAGGACAAGGGCCAGGAGGCCGCGGAGGCCGCGATCGCGACGGCGCTCGTGCTCCGCTCACTGCGAGGATGACCCGTGGCGGGGGCGCACTGCGCCCCCGCCGAGGTTTCACGCGGGCGTAACACCGACCCCCTTCTCGGCCGACGTCACGGGACGTAACATTTCCCATGTGGAGCGGCCGGTTCCCCATCGGCACCCGTCGGTGCCCGCCGCCCAGGACGGCGGTCCCCGTGATGAACATGACGATGGACATGATGAAGGGCGCCATGTCGATGTCGGACATGCCCATGAAGGGCATGGACATGTCGATGATGGAGGAGTGTCTCGAGGCCCTCTCGGCCTGCATGCAGGCGTGCGTCATGTGCGCCGACGCGGACGCCGGCGAGGGCATGGGCCGATGCGCGGCGATGTGCGCGAACTGCGCGGACATGTGCGACGCCATGATGCGCATGATGCTGCGCATGAACGGCTGGGACATGGCCGTCATGATGTCGATGATGGAGAGCACGATGGCCATGTGCCGCGCGTGCTCGGCCGAGTGCATGATGCACGCCGACATGAGCGAGCACTGCCGCATGTGCGCGATGGCGTGCGATCAGGCCGCGATGGCGCTCGACAAGATGATGGGCGCGATGAAGGCGATGATGCCCGCGATGTGAGCGGGCCCCGGGCCGGGCGCTCCGCGCCCGGCCGAACGCTCAGGCCCCGGCGACGCTGATCCGGCGCGAGCCGACGACGAGCACGCCGTAGACCGGGTGCAGTGCGACCGGTGAACCGGCGGGCAGCGCGCCCGACAGCGGTTCGTGGTGCCACACGCGGTGCACGTCGCCCTCGAGGTCCGCGAGCGTCACGAAGCCGTCCGCGTCGGCGGCCACCACGAGCGCGTCGACCCACTTGGAGGCCGCGACCTCGGACAGGCGCGCCTGCATGCGGTGCAGCCCGTGGCCGGGTCGCTCGCTCGAGCACTCGGCGTGCGCCTCGCAGCCGCGCATGCCCATGGCCCGGCCCGGCTGGGACTGGGTGGCGGCGTGCGGCTCGCGAGACGACATGAGAACTCCTTGGGTTCCGGCGGATCCGGTGCAGGCGACGATACGCCGCGAGCCCGCGCACGTCGCCGGAGCGCGTCACACGCCGAAACAACCTCAGCCGAGGAACAGCGCGCGCAGCCGCCTCGTCGTGAGCACCGTGCCCGCGATCGCCATCACGACGAAGTAGGCGACGTGCCACAGCAGTTCCGGGCCCACGGCGCCCGTCGTCAGCCCGCGCACGAGTTCGACGCCGTGCCAGAGCGGGAACGCCTGGATCACCCACTGGATGGGCTCCGGGTACACGCTCAGCGGATAGAACGTCGCCGAGAAGAGGAACATCGGCAGCAGCGCGAACTCGATCCAGTCCATCTGCTGGAACGACTTCAGCATGCTCGTGACGGCCATGCCGAGGGCGGCGAAGCCGAACGCGATGAGCAGCACCGCCGGCAACGCGAGGAGCGCCCACCACGACAGGATCAGCCCGAGCACCTGCATCACGAGCATGAACCCGACCGCGTAGATCCCGCCGCGGACCAGCGCGAGCGCGATCTCGCCGAGTGCCACGTCGAGCGGGCCGAGCGAGGTCGCGAGCATGCCCTCGTAGAGCTTCGCGTAGCGGATCTTGAAGAACACGTTCCAGGTCGAGTCGTAGATGGCGCCGTTCATCGCCGCGACCGCCAGGAGCGCCGGCGCGATGAACACCGCGTAGTCGACCTCGCGACCGTCGACCGAGACGGCGCCGACCATGCCGCCGAGTCCGATGCCGAGCGAGAGCAGGTAGAAGATCGGCTCGAACAGGCCGCTCAGCATGACGAGCCAGTTCGACGACCGCGTCGCGCGCCAGCCCCGGTGGACCACGGCGCGCGCGTTGCCGGCGTACAGGCCGCCGACGCGCGGAGTGCGCGCGGTGCGGTGCGCGACGGCGTGGTCGATCATGCTCATGCGGCCAGCCGCTTCCGCGCGATCCGCCGCGACCACGCCCAGCCCACCGCGATCATCGCGACGAGCACCACGACGTGGACCGCGGAGAGCCAGACGGGTTCCTGGTACCCGAAGGTCGCGACGCGCGCGAGCTCGGTTCCGTGCCAGAGCGGCGAGATCCATCCGATCCACTGCAGGAACCACGGCAGCTCCGAGAGCGGGAAGACCGTGCCCGAGAACAGCGTCAACGGCAGCACCACGAGCCGCTGGACCATCGCGAGCTGGCCGGAGTCCTCGCGGATCGACGAGGCGTACGCCATGAGCAGCGTGCCGAAGGCGAGCCCGGTGAGCAGCGCCGCGACGATCGCGAGCCATCCGTGCGGCGACGGCACCGCCCCGAAGAGCAGCATGAAGGCGAAGTACACGACGACCGTCGCGGTCAGGCGCGCCACGACCGAGATGACGAGCCCGTCGACGACCTGGCCGGGGCTGATCGGCCCCGAATGCATGCCGCTGAACGTGGGGTTCCACTTGTAGCCGAGCAGCACCGGATACGAGAACTCGATCGTCGCGGTGGTCATCGCCGCGCTGCACAGCAGCGCCGGCGCCACGAAGACGAGGTAGCCGACGCCGCCGGCCTCGACGCCGAGGCCCTGGTCGACGAGCGTCGCGAGGCCCACGCCCATGGCGTAGAGGTAGATGATCGGCTCGCCGATCCCGGTCGCGAGGATGGTCTGCCCGTAGGAGCGCATGACCCGCAGCCGGTGCTCGGCGACGTACCAGGCGCCGAACCGCCGCGGCCTGGCCCCGCCGGCGAGCGCCCGGCGCGAGGCATCCGTCTCGACACCCGGACCTGCCTGCTCGGCGCTCATTCGATCAGGGTCCGACCCGTGAGGCGGAGGAAGACGTCCTCCAGGCTCGAGCGGCGCACGAGGCTCGTGAGCGGATGGAGGCCGGCCGCGGTGATGCGCTCGAGCTCGCCCTCGCCGTCGGGCGTGTAGACGAGGACGCGATCCGGGAGCACCTCGATGCGATCGCCGCGGCCCTCGAGCGCGCGTGCGACCTCGGCATTGCGGTCCGACCCGAACCGGAGTTCGAGCACCTCGCGCGAGGAGTGGCGCCGGATCAGCTCGGCGGGCGACCCCTCGGCCATGATGCGCCCGTGGTCGACGACGATGAGCCGGTCGCACAGCTGCTCGGCCTCGTCCATGTAGTGGGTCGTGATGACGAGGGTCTTGCCCTCCTCCTTGAGGCGGAACAGGCGGTCCCAGAGGATGTGCCGGGCCTGCGGGTCGAGCCCGGTCGTCGGCTCGTCGAGCAGGAGGATGCGCGGGTCGTTGATGAGCCCGCGAGCGATCGTCAGTCGCCGCTTCATGCCGCCCGAGAGGTCGTCGACCTTCGCGGCGCCCTTCTCCTCGAGCTGCGCGAAGGCGAGCAGCTCGTCGGCCCGCTCGGCGACCAGGCGCCGCGGCAGGCCGAAGTAGCGCCCGTAGACGAGCAGGTTCTCGCGCACGCGCAGCTCGGTGTCGAGGTTGTCCGACTGGGGCACGACGCCGAGCTGCGACCGGATCTCCGGCCCGAAGCGATCGGGATCGAGCCCGAGGATCGACAGCGAACCGCCCGACCTCGTCGAGACGGCGCCGATCATGCGCATCGTCGTCGACTTGCCGGCGCCGTTCGGGCCGAGCAGGCCGAACGACTCCCCCGGCGCGACCTCGAACGAGACGCCGTCGACCGCGGGGAGGTCGCCGTATCGCTTCTGCAGGTCTGCGGCGACGATGACGGGAGCTGGCACGGGTTCCACCGTAGCCCCGGGCGCCGACGCGCGGTCCCGCGCGCCGGCCGCGTCGGCGCCGCCGGGCGGGGCATCCGTTCACGAAGTCGCCGCCCGGCCCTAGCATGGCCGCATGCCCACCGCCTCGGGATCCCCGGCCGTCCGCGTCTCGGAGGAGGTGCGCGCCGCGGTCGCCGACGGGCGCCCCGTGCTCGCCCTCGAGTCCACGATCCTGAGCCACGGCCTGCCGAGCCCGCGGAACCTCGAGGTCGGCCTCGGCAGCGAGCGGGAGGTGCGCGACCTCGGCGTCGTCCCCGCGACGATCGGCGTGATCGGCGGCGAGGCGGTCGTCGGGCTCTCGCCGGCCGAGCTCGAGCACCTGTGCACGGCGATCGGCGTGGTGAAGGCGAGCGTGCGCGACCTGCCGGTCGCGCGGGCGAAGGGGCTCGACGCGGGCACGACGGTCGCGGCGACGGCGTGGCTCGCGCACCGGGCCGGCATCCGCGTGATGTCGACCGGCGGGCTCGGCGGCGTGCACCGCGACGCCGCCCAGACCTTCGACGAATCGGCCGACCTGCCCGTGCTCGCCGAGACCCCGATCACGCTCGTGAGCGCGGGCGTGAAGTCGATCCTCGACATCGGCGCCACGCTCGAGCGGCTCGAGACGCTCAACGTGCCCGTGGTCGGCTACCGCACGAACCGGTACCCGGGCTTCTACGTGGCCGATTCGGGGTTCGACCTCGAGTACCGGGTCGACTCCCCCGCCGAGGCGGCCGCGCTCGCGCGGGCGCGCGACGAGTTCGGGCTGACGTCGGCGGTGCTCGTCGCGAACCCGGTCGACCCGGCGCACCAGCTCGATCCGGCACTGCACGACCGCGTGCTCGCCGAAGCGCTCGTCGCGGCCGACGCCGCCGGCATCACGGGGCACGACACCACGCCGTTCCTGCTCGACTACTTCCAGCGCGCGACCGAGGGCGCGAGCCTCGCGGCGAACCTCGAGGTGTACCGGGGCAACGTCGCACTCGGCGCGGAGATCGCCCGTGCCCTCGCCGGCTGAGCGCGGCGGCGGCGTCGGCCGCGAGGGACGTGGCGGTCGCACGGGTCCCGCCGGCCGAGCGGACCCCGCTCCCCCGGTGCTCGCGGTCGTCGGCGACCTGGTCGAGGACGTCGTGGTCTGGGCGTCCGAGCCGGTCCGGCACGGCACCGACACGGCCGCGCGCGTCTTCCGCACGCGAGGCGGGAGCGGCGCGAACGTCGCGGCCCTCGCCGCGACGGCAGGGGCGACCGCGGCGACGCCCGCGGCCGCGGGCGCGTCCGCGTCCGCGGGCGCATCGGTCCGGTTCATCGGCTGCGTGGGGGCGGATGCCGCGGGCGACGCGCTCGTCGGGGCGCTGTCGTCGGCCGGGGTCGACGTGCGCGTGCAGCGCCGGGGCACGACAGGCGCGGTCGTGCTCCTCATCGACCCGGACGGGGAGCGCACGATGTTCCCCGACCGCGGCGCGGCCGCCGAACTCGGCCCGGTCGACCTCGCGTGGCTCGACGGCGCGACCCGACTGCACGTGCCGCTCTACGGGTTCGAGCGCGACCCGATGCGCGCGAGCGTGCTCGGCGTGCTGTCGGCGGCACGCGAGCGCGGGCTCGCGATCTCGATCGACGCGTCGTCGACCGGCCTGGTCTCGAACCTCGGGGTCGGGGCCGTCCGCGCCCTCCTCGCCGAGGCCGCTCCGGCGGTCCTGTTCGCGAACGAGACGGAGGCGGCGCTCCTCGGCATCGATCGCGGCGGTCCGGCCGCAGCGGAGCTCGCCGCGACGGTCGTCGTGAAGCACGGCCCCGAACCGACCGAGGTGTTCGAGCGCGGCGAACGCGTGCTGCGCGTGCCCGTCGAGCCGGTCGCCGACGTGCGCGACCTCACCGGCGCGGGCGACGCCTTCGCGGCCGGATTCCTCGTCGCGGTGCTCGCCGGCGCGGGCGCCGAGGAGGCCGTGCGCGCAGGTCATGCGGCGGCTGCGGCGGTGATCGCGCTGCCGGGGTCGGGCGACGGCCTGACCGTCAATCACGGTTGACGGATGCGCCGAGTGTCAACTACGGTTGACGTCATGGACGACCGCACCCTCCGCACCGCCATCGCCGCGGCCGACGGCGACGACCCGTACCGCGCGCTGCGGGACATCCACCACGCCCGCATCGAGCTCGGCCGCGAGCTCGACCGCGCCGAGGCCGTCGCGGTCCGGCGCGCGCGCGCCGCCGGCGCGAGCTGGCAGCTCATCGCGCTCGCGCTCGAGATCTCCAAGCAGGCGGCGCACAAGAAGTACGGGCGCGGGTAGCCCCAAGGCGGGGGGCTTAGGATGCCAGACGGCCCGCGCCCCCCGTCCCAGGATGCCCCCACGCGCCGATTCCGAGCAGGAAGTGCCATGACCCAGAGCGACACCCTCCCCACCCGTCGATCCCGGACCGCCGCCGAACGCGCGGCGCGACGCGGACCCGGCCCGACCGGCAGCCCCGGCTCGAGCGGCGACGGCGACCCCGGCACGGGACCGGGTTCGGACTCCCGGCGTCCCGCCGGCATCCTCTCGGCCCTCCGACGCCGTCGCGGCGACGCACCGACCGGTCCGCGCGCGACCCTGCGCGAGCTCGTGCCCTACCTGCTCGAGCACCGCGGCATGATCGCGCTCGCCGTCGGCCTCAGCCTCCTGCTCGCAGCCGCGAGCCTCGCCCAGCCGCTCGTCGTCGGCCGGGTCATCACGACCGTCGAGGCGGGCGACCCGGTGACCGGGCTGGCGTGGCTGCTCGTCCTGCTCGTCATCGCGCAGGGCCTGCTCAGCGGCTACCAGCACTACCTGCTCCAGCGCACGGGCGAGGGCGTCGTGCTCACGAGCCGGAAGCGACTCATCGCGCGCATCCTCCACCTGCCCATCGCCGAGTTCGACTCGCGCCGCACGGGCGACCTCGTCTCGCGCGTCGGCAGCGACACCACGCTGCTGCGCGCCGTCCTCACGCAGGGCGGGGTCGAGGCGGTCGGCGGCGTCGTGACGCTCGTCGGCGCGATCATCGCGATGCTCGTCATCGACCCCGTGCTGCTCGGGCTCACGGTGCTGGTCGTCGGCGTCGCGATCGGCGTCGCCGCCGGACTGTCGACCCGGATCCGCGACGCGTCCCAGCAGGCCCAGGAGCGCGTCGGCGCGCTCGCGTCGTCGGTCGAGCGCGCGATCGGCGCCGTGCGGACCATCCGCGCCGCGGGCGCCACGCAGCGCGAGATCGAGGCGACCACCGCCGAGGCCGAGGGCGCCTGGCGGATGGGCGTGCGCGTCGCGAAGGTCTCGGCGCTCGTGGTCCCGGTCGCGAGCGTCGCGATGCAGGTGTCGTTCCTCGTCGTGCTCGGCGTCGGCGGCTACCGAGTCGCGAGCGGCGCGATCAGCGTCGCCGACCTCGTCGCGTTCATCCTGTTCCTCTTCATGATGGTGATGCCGCTCGGCCAGCTCCTCGGCGCGGTCATCGCCGTGAACCAGGCGCTCGGCGCGCTCGGGCGCATCCAGGAGGTCCTCGACCTGCCCGACGAGGACCGCAACGACCGCACGCTCGCACCGCTCGCGGTCATGGTGGGCCCGGCGAACGAGGGCATGCGACCCGATGCGCCGGCCGTCGAGTTCGAGGATGTCTCGTTCGCCTATGCGACGACCTCGCCCAACGACCCGGCCGACCCGTCGAACGACTCCCCCGACGGCCTCGAGCCCGAGCCCGACGTCACGGGCCGCCAGCCGGTGCTGCACGGCGTGACGTTCAAGGTGCCGCGCGGACGCCGGATCGCGCTCGTCGGGCCCTCGGGCGCCGGCAAGTCGACCATCCTGTCGCTCATCGAGCGGTTCTACGACCCGAGCACCGGCACGGTGCGCCTCGGCGGCCTCGACCTGAAGTCGCTCGACCGCACCGAACTGCGCGCGCAGATCGGGTACGTCGAGCAGGACGCCCCGGTGCTCGCGGGCACGATCCGGGAGAACCTCCTCCTCGGCACGCCCGACGCGACCGACGCCGAATGCGAGCACGTCCTGCGCGCGGTGAACCTCGGGAGCGTGCTCGACCGCGACGCGCGCGGACTCGGCGCCCCCGTCGGCGAGGACGGCATCATGCTCTCGGGCGGCGAGCGGCAGCGCCTCGCGATCGCGCGCACGCTGCTCGCCGCACCGCCGATCCTGCTGCTCGACGAGTCGACGTCGTCGCTCGACGGCGTGAACGAGCGCATGATGCGCGAGGCGATCGACGCGGTCGCCGCGGGTCGCACGCTCATCGTCATCGCCCACCGCCTCTCGACCGTGGTCGACTCCGACCGCATCGTCGTGCTCGACGGCGGGCGGGTCATCGGCGAGGGCACCCACGGCGAGCTCGTCGAGACCGTGCCGCTGTACCGCGAACTCGCCGAGCACCAGCTCCTGGTGTAGCCGCCGAGTTCAGGGTCAGCCGCCGTCGGCCTCAGGGTCGACACGGATGCCCCGCCCGACGGGGCATCCGTACCGTGGGGTCCATCGCATCCCGCCGGCCTGCCGCCGGCCGACCGGAGGACCGCCATGACCCTGATCGACGCCACGACCGCCGCGCAGCACGCGGCACCGCCGCGAGCCTTCATCGAATCGCTCGCGACCGGATCCGCGACCGGGCTCGAGACGCTGCCCGCCGACGCGCTCGGCACGACGTTCGCGTCGACGCAGGCGGCCGCCCGCGACTGGCTGCGGGAGTGGACGCCGCAGCGCCTGCCCGCGTTCGACGCCGTGCGGAACCTCGCGCCCGAGGGCGAGGCGAAGAGCGCGCTCAAGGCCGCGCCGACGCGAGGCGACGGCGCGGTCCGCGTGACCGCCAGCCTGTTCGACCCGCCGACCCGCGAGGGCGCGCCGCTCGCGTACTCGCGCAACTGGGTCAGCGTGGCCGTGCTGCCGACGGCGCCCGAGGCCGGCCGGCTCTTCTACCGCTTCGGCGTGGGCAGCCGGCTCGTGCTCGACGGCCGGGCCGAGACGAGCCTCGTGTCGACGAGCCTCAACTTCGGCGTCGTCGCCGACGTGGGCAGCGCGAGCCCGTTCGACGCTCCGGGCTTCGCGACCCCGCTCTCCCGCCCGCTCGTCGGCGTGCAGGCGCGCGAGGACGCCGAGGCCGACGCCGCGCAGTCGTTCGAGGGCTCGATCGCGGTGCAGGCGGGCGACGCGCCCGCGATGGCGTTCGTGATCGGCCTCGACGTGCTGTTCCGCGACGGCTGGGTCCGCATCCACGAGGGCTCGAGCAGCTGGGTCGGCGCCGCGGGCGCGGGCGCGACCGGCACGGTCGAGGTCCGGTTCGTGCCGGAATCGGTCCTGCGGTTCTTCGGCACGGGGGCCTGACCGCTCCCACCACGACTTCGACGGCCCGGGCTCTCGGGGGAACGCCCGGGCCGTCGGACTGCCCGCCCGACGCTCCGGCCGCGCTGGCCGCCCTGGGCGCGCGGGCTGGGCTCGCCGCGCTGTGGCCGCCCTGGCCGCGCGGCCTAGACTCGCGGGATGGCGCGCTACGTCGTCGTCCTGCCGCTCTCGGAGCTCGCGACCGGCGAGGTCTTCGCCGTCGACGCGTGGCCGCTGCACGTCACGCTCGTCGAGCCGTTCGACGCGCCGGCGCCGCCCGAGGTGGTCGACGCGGCGCTCGCAGCCGCGCTGCGCGGGACGCTGCCCGTGCACGCGACGGTCGGCGAAGCCGATCGATTCGGTCGGCATCGCGACGTCCCGGTCCGTCTGATCCGGGACGGCGGCGCCCTCGGCGCGCTGCGCAGCGCGGTCCTCGCGTCGCTCGCGGGCACCGACGCTCGGCTCGAACGCATCCGCCGCGACTACCGCCCGCACGTGACGGTCCGGCACGCCGACCTGCGGGCCGGCGCACTCGTCATCCTCGACCACGTCGCGCTCGTCGACACGCGACCGGCCGACGGTGCACACCACCGGCACGTCCTGGCCGTGCACGCGCTGGAAGGCTGAGCGGCCGCGCGGACAAGCGGCCGCGCCGATGAGCGGCGGGCGCCGGGCCTACCCGGCGGTCGCTGCCTCGTCCGAGGGGACCGCCGTGGCGCGCAACTCCGCCGCACCGTCCGACTGCGACCGCTGCCAGGGCCAGCGGCCGTCGATCTCGACCGCGAGCGACCAGCTCAGGAACGTCCGGATGAGGACGATGATCGCGAGCACGACGACCGAATCGAGCGTCGGCGTCACCGCGACCGTCTTGATGATGTCGGCCGCGACGAGGAGCTCGAGGCCCAGGAGGATGGCTCGTCCGAGCACCCGGCGGAACCGCTGGTAGACCTGCCCGGCTCGGCGGCTGCCGCGCACGGCGGCGTCGACGGCGGCGATGAGGACGCCCAGCGCGATCGCGAGGACGCCGGCGACGTCGATCGCGACGCCGACCGTGCTGATGAGCTCGTTCCACTCCATCCGGACCCCCGAGCGTCACGCTAGCCCCGCGACGCGCGCGGCACGCGGCGACGTGCCGAGGGACGGGTCGACGGATGCCCCGGTCGGGCGCGCCTTCCCGAGCGCGCCCGACCGGGCATCCGTCCCGCGCGTCGTCCCAGCACGCGCGGGTTCCCGCCGGCATCGCCGGCGGGACATCCGGTGCGATGCCCTAGGACGCGCGCTCGAGGTGGTAGCGCAGGCTCGCGAGTTCGGCGCGCAGCGCCGCGGGCACCCGGTCGCCGAACTGGTCGAAGTAGTCCTCGGTGAGGTCGCACTCGGCGAGCCACGAGGTCCGGTCGACGTCGAAGAGCTGGTCGAGCGCCTCCTGGGCGATGTCGAGCCCGTCGAGGTCGAGCGACCCGGGCGCGGGCAGGAGGCCGATGGGCGCCTCCACCGCGTCGGCGTGCCCCTCGATGCGGCCGACGATCCACTCGAGCACGCGGGCGTTCTCGCCGAATCCGGGCCAGAGGAAGCGCCCGTCGGCGTCCTTGCGGAACCAGTTGACCTGGAACACCTTGGGCGCCTGCTCGCCGAGCGTGCGGCCCATGCGGACCCAGTGGGCCCAGTAGTCGGCCATGTTGTAGCCGCAGAACGGGAGCATCGCGAACGGGTCGCGGCGGAGCTCGCCGACCGTGCCCTCGGCGGCGGCCGTCTGCTCGGACGAGATCGTCGCGCCCATGAACACGCCGTGCTTCCACGAGCGCGCCTCGGCGACGAGCGGCACGTTGGTCGCACGCCGGCCGCCGAACAGGATCGCGTCGATCGGCACGCCGTCGTGCGCGTCCCAGTCGTCGGCGATCGAGGGGCACTGGGCCGCCGCGACCGTGAACCGCGAGTTCGGGTGCGCCGCCGGCCGGCCGGACGCGGGAGTCCACGGGTTGCCCTCCCAGTCGGTGAGCTCGGCGGGCGGGACATCCGTCAGCCCCTCCCACCAGACGTCGCCGTCGGGCCGGAGCGCGACGTTCGTGAAGATCGTGTTGCCCCAGAGCGTCTGGACGGCGGTCGGGTTCGTGGATGCCCCGGTGCCGGGCGCCACGCCGAAGAAGCCGGCCTCGGGGTTGATCGCGTAGAGGCGGCCGTCGGCGCCGGGACGCATCCAGGCGATGTCGTCGCCGATGGTCTCGACGGTCCACCCGGGGATCGTGGGCCGGAGCATCGCGAGGTTCGTCTTGCCGCACGCCGATGGGAACGCCGCGGCGACGTGGTACGCCTTCCCCTCGGGCGAGGTGATCTTGATGAGGAGCATGTGCTCGGCGAGCCATCCCTCGTCGCGGCCCATGACGCTCGCGATCCGCAGCGCGAAGCACTTCTTCGCGAGCAGCGCGTTGCCGCCGTAGCCGGAGCCGAACGACCAGATCTCCCGCGAGTCGGGGAACTGGACGATGTACTTCGTGTCGTTGCAGGGCCAGTCGGCGTCGTCGCGCATGAACCCGCGCTCGTCGCGCAGCGGGTACCCGACCGAGTGCACGGTCCGGACCCAGGGCTCGCCGGCCTCGATGAGCCGGTACACGCGCTCGCCCATGCGGGTCATGATGCCCATCGAGAGCACGACGTACGGCGAGTCGGTGATCTCGACGCCGAGCTGCGAGATGGGGCCGCCGAGCGGGCCCATCGAGAACGGCACGACGTACATCGTGCGGCCCTTCATCGAGCCGGCGAAGACGTCGCGGAGCTCCTCGCGCATCTCGCGCGGGTCGCGCCAGTTGTTCGTGGGACCCGCGTCCTCCTCGTAGGTCGAGCAGATGAAGGTGCGGTCCTCGACGCGGGCGACGTCGCCGGGGTCGGTGCGCGCGAGGTAGCTGTTCGGCCGCCATTCCGGGTTGAGGCGGATCAGCTTGCCGTCGGCGACGAGCTGCTTGGTCAGGAGGTCGGCCTCGCGAAGCGACCCGTCGCACCAGACGATGTCGTCGGGCTGCGTCAGCGCGGCGAGGTCGGCGACCCACGAACGCAGCGCCGGGTCGGTCGTGCCTGCGGGCGCCCTCGACGGAGTCGTCGAGTCGGTGGCGGCATCCGGGGTGAGATCGATGGTCATCGCGGTCCTTTCCCTCGTCGCCGCCCTCCGCGGCCTGTTCTTCAACCCTGAAGGGAAAACACTGCCTTGGACGACGAAACCGGACGTAAAGAATCGCGGTTCTTTCGATACGGTTAATCCATGCAACCCGGAAGCCCCGATCTCGCCACGCTCGGCCACCGCATCCGCCACTTCCGCGGCGAGCGCGGCTACACGCTCGACCAGCTCGGCGACCTCGTCGGCCTCGCCGGCAGCCAGCTCTCGCTCATCGAGAACGGCAAGCGCGAGCCCAAGCTGTCCACGCTCGACGCGCTCGCCGCCGCCCTCGGCGTCGAGCTCGGCGACCTGCTCGCGCGCGAGGCGCCGACCCCGCGCGCCGCGCTCGAGCTCGAGCTCGCCCGCGCGCAGGCGAGCCCGCTGTTCGCGGCGCTCGGGCTGCCGGTCGTCCGCCCGAGCCGCGGCCTCGGCGACGAGGCGCTCGAGTCGATCGTGGGCCTGCACCGCGAGCTCCAGCGGCGCGCGAGCGAGGCGATCGCGACGCCCGAGGAGGCGCGGCGCGCGAACACCGAGCTGCGCGAGCGGATGCGCCGCCGGAACAACCACCTCCCCGACATCGAGGAGCTCGCCGAGGAGC
The DNA here is from genome assembly GCF_043518605.1 of Agromyces sp. MMS24-JH15. Classification (GTDB taxonomy): domain Bacteria; phylum Actinomycetota; class Actinomycetes; order Actinomycetales; family Microbacteriaceae; genus Agromyces. The sequence continues at coordinate 2,324,798 of NZ_CP171358.1, read as the reverse complement.
GGGTCCGGTTGTCCGGGCACCGGCAGGGCGCGCTCACGCACCGCGAGGTGAGCGTCATGGCCGAGCAGCTCGGCTTCCAGCTCATCTACGTCAACGACCTGCCGGACTCGACGCGCTCGATCACCGACCTCGCGAACGGCCGCATCTACCTGCCGCCCGCGTCCATCCCGGGCGGGCACGGCCTGCGCTCGATGGCGCTGCAGGCGATGGCGCACCGGCTCCTCGGCCACACGCCGCCCGCGAGCTACGACGAGTTCCTCTGGCAGCGGCTCGAGATCAACTACTTCGCCGCGTCGTGCCTGATGCCGCGCGAGGCATCCGTCGCGTTCCTCCAGGAGGCGAAGAAGGAGAAGCGCCTCGCGATCGAGGACTTCCGCGACGCGTTCGGGGTCACGCACGAGGCCGCGGCCCTGCGGTTCACGAACCTCGGCACCGAGTACCTCGACATGACGATGCACTTCCTCCGCGTGAACGGCGACGGCGCGCTGCTGAAGGGCTACGAGAACGACGGCATCCCGTTGCCCACGGATGTCACGGGCTCGATCGAGGGCCAGTGGGTGTGCAAGCACTGGAGCGCGCGGCGCGCCTTCGCCGAGACCAACCGGACGACCGAGAACTACCAGTACACGGACACGCCGAACGGGACGTTCTGGTGCGCGACGCAGACCGGCCGCACCGACGACTCGGAGTTCTCGATCACGATCGGCGTCCCGTTCAACCAGGCGAAGTGGTTCCGCGGCCGCGAGACCACGGTGCGCGCCGAGTCGCGGTGCCCCGACGAGTCGTGCTGCCGCCGCCCCGCGAACGACCTCGCGTCACGGTGGTCCGGCCAGGCCTGGCCGAGCGCCCGCCTGCACTCGCACGTGCTCTCCCCGTTGCCGTCCGGCACGTTCCCCGGCGTCGACGACGGCGAGGTCTACGCGTTCCTCGAGACGCACGCGGGCGGGTAGCGGGCCCGGGCCCGGCGCCCGCGCGCGACGCCTGATCGTGGATGCCCCCCCCCGCCCGGGTCATCCGTCACTTCATCGTGTCTCTTGCAATAGTGTTTGACGCACAGTATCGTGTCTGCCATGCACCCCAACGAGACGACCGCCGGCCACGTGCAGGAACTGCGCCGCGGCACCGTCGTGCTCGCGTGCCTCATCCGCCTTCGCGAGCCCGACTACGGCTACGCGCTGCTCGAGTCCCTCAACGGGCTCGGCATCACCGTCGACGCGAACACGCTGTACCCGCTCCTGCGCCGGCTCGAGAAGCAGGGCCTGCTCACGAGCGAGTGGAACACCGACGAGGCCCGGCCGCGGAAGTTCTACCGCACCGCGCCCGACGGCGAGGCGCTCGCAACCGAACTCACCGCCGAGTGGCACCGCATCGACGAGGCGCTCGCGCGCCTCGATCCCACGACCGACGACTCCTCGAAGGGGGACGCATCATGACCGCGCACACCCTGACCGACCGCTACGTCTGGGCCGCGGCCCGGAGCGTGGCCGAATCGCACCGCGCCGACCTCGAACGCGAACTCCGCGAGCGCATCGGCGACGAGACCGACGCGCTCGTCGAACAGGGCCGGAGCCCATCCGACGCCGAGCGCGCCGCGCTCACGACGCTCGGCGACCCGGCCGCGCTGGCCGCGACGTACCTCGACCGGCCGCAGGTGCTGATCGGGCCGCGGTACTACCAGACCTGGTGGCAGCTGCTGAAGCTGCTGTACGCGATCGTCCCCGCCTCGGTCGGCGGCGCCGTGATCCTCGGCCAGGCCATCAGCGGGGCATCCATCGGCGAGACCATCGGCACGACCGTCGTGACCCTGATCACCGTCTCGGTGCACCTCGGGTTCTGGACCACGCTCGTGTTCGCCATGATGGACCGCCTGCCCGAGACGACCCCGGGGCTCGAGTGGACCGTCGACCGGCTGCCCCAGATCCCCGCCGAGGGACGACCGAAGCGGCGCAGCGACCTGATCGGGGCGCTCGTCTACGTCGGGATCCTCGCCGTCCTCCTCGTCTGGCAGCAGTTCGGTGCGCCGTGGTGGGGCCCGGACGCCGCGGTCCCGCTCCTCGACCCCGCGCTCTGGAGCTTCTGGCTCCCGTACTTCCTGGTGCTGCTCGTGGTCGAAGCGGTCTTCGCGTTCGCGGTCTACGAGTGGGGCATGACGTGGTGGCTCGCCGGGGTCAACGTGCTCCTGAACCTCGCGTTCGCCGTGCCCGCGCTCTGGCTCCTGTCCACCGGGCAACTGTTCAACCCGGCGGCGCTCGACGTCATGGGGTATCCGTGGGGCGGCGACGCCGACGAGATCGTCGGGATCCTCATCGTGTTCGCCATCGTCGGCATCGCCGTCTGGGATGTGCTCGACGGCTTCCTCCGGGCCCGCCGCGAGGCCGTCCGGCGCCGCACCGCGGTCGCGTAGCGCAGCGGCGGCCGCGCGAGGTGCGCGTGCCGCCGCCGCCTGCGCGTGCCGCGTGGGGGCGCGGGCTCCTACTTGGGCTGCATCCGGATGGCTCCGTCGAGGCGGATCACCTCGCCGTTGAGCAGCGGGTTCTCCACCACGTGCCGCACGAGCGCCGCGTACTCGGCCGGCGCGCCGAGGCGCGACGGGTGCGGGACCTGCGCGGCGAGCGACGCCTGCACGTCCTCGGGCATGCCGGCCATCATCGGCGTCTCCATGATGCCCGGCGCGATCGTGACGACGCGGATGAGCAGCTTCGACAGGTCGCGCGCGAGCGGCAGCGTCATGGCGGCGACCCCGCCCTTGGACGCCGAGTACGCCGCCTGGCCGACCTGTCCGTCGAAGGCGGCGACCGACGCGGTGTTCACGATGACCCCGCGCTCGGCGGTGCTCGGCACGCCCGGGAGCGCCTGCGCGCTCACGGCCTCGTTCGCCGACATCGCCGCGGCGGCGAGCCGGACCACGTTGAACGTGCCCACCAGGTTCACCCGGATGGTGCGCTCGAACGCGGCGAGGTCGAGCGGCCCCTCGCGGCCGACGACGCGGCCGGCGGTCGCGATGCCCGCGCAGTTCACCGCCACGCGGAGCGGCGCGCGCTCCTGCACGAGGTCGATGGCCGCCTGCACGGATGCCTCGTCCGTGACATCCGCCGGCGCGAAGCGCACCCGGCCGCCCGCGGCGGCTGCCAGCGTCTCGGCGGCCTGCTCGCCCGGCGAGCCGGGCAGGTCGACGATGACGACCTCGGCGCCGGCCGCGGCCAGCACGTCCGCCGTGGCCCGCCCGAGGCCGGAGGCGCCGCCCGTGACGATCGCGCCCGCTCCGCGGATCTCCACGCCTCAGCCCTCCCGCACCATCGCGGCCGCCACGGCCACCGCGGGCGCCCCGGCCTGCTCGAGCGGCGCAGGGTCCCGCTCGAGCAGCACCGGGTCGCGCTCGGGGAGCACGCGCGGGTGCGATCCGGCCATCGCCTCGATCACCCGGACCACCTGGCACGAGTACCCGTACTCGTTGTCGTACCAGACGTAGACGACGACGTCCTCGCCGTCGGCGAGCGTCGCGAGCCCGTCGACGATGCCGGCCCGGTTCGAGCCGACGAAGTCCGTCGAGACGACCTCGGCCGACTCGACGTAGTCGACCTGCTGGCGCAGCGGCGACGTGAGCGACACCTGCCGCAGGTAGCGGTTGAGCTCGACACGCTCCGCCGGGCGCTCGAGCCGGAGGTTCAGGATCGCGAGCGAGACATCCGGCGTGGGCACCCGGATCGCGTTGCCCGTGAGCTTCCCCTCGAGCTTCGGCAGCGCCTTCGCGACCGCCTTCGCCGCACCCGTCTCGGTGATGACCATGTTCAGCGCCGCCGAGCGGCCGCGGCGGTCGCCCTTGTGGAAGTTGTCGATGAGGTTCTGGTCGTTCGTGAACGAGTGCACGGTCTCGACGTGGCCGCGGACGATGCCGTACGCGTCGTCGATCGCCTTCAGCACGGGCGTGATGGCGTTCGTCGTGCACGACGCGGCCGACAGGATCGTGTCGGAGTCCTCGATCGTGTCGTGGTTGATGCCGTGCACGATGTTCTTCAACGGCGTCTTGCCGGGCGCCGTGAGGAGCACGCGCGTCACGCCGGTCGCGCGCAGGTGCTGCGAGAGGCCCGCCTCGTCGCGCCAGCGCCCGGTGTTGTCGACGACGATCGCGTCGTGGATCCCGTACGCGGTGTAGTCGATCGACGCCGGGTCGTCGGAGTAGATGACCTGGATCAGCGTGCCGTTCGCGAGGATCGTGTTCGCCTCGGCATCGATCTCGATGACCCCGTCGAACGGCCCGTGCACCGAGTCGCGGCGCAGCAGGCTCGCGCGCTTCTGGAGGTCGTTCTCGGCGCCCCGACGGACCACGATCGCACGGAGCCGCAGCCCCTGCCCGCCGCCGGTGTGCGCGATCAGGATGCGCGCGAGCAGACGCCCGATGCGGCCGAAGCCGTAGAGCACGACGTCGCGGCCCTCGGGCGCGGGCTCGCCGTCGTCGACGAGCACCGAGGCGAGCTCGGCGCGCAGGAAGTCGGCGAGGTCGGCCCGTCCCTCGGTCGCCGCGTAGCGCGTGACGAGCCGCGCGACGTCGACCGACGCCGGGCCTGGTGCGACCTCGCGGAGCGCCTCGAGCACGCGGATGCTGTCGGCGAGGTCGAGCTCGACATCGCCGGCCTTGCGCGCGAAGCGGTGGGTCTTCACGACCTCGATGGCCGACAGGTTCAACAGGCGACGGCCGTGGATCGACGTGACCACCCCGTGCTCGCGGTAGAGCGCGCCGATCAGCGGGATCATGCGCTCGGCGAGCTCCTCCTTCGCGATCCACTCGGCGCGGCGGGCATCGAAGTCGTGCGTCACGATCTCATCCTTCTCGGCCGCTGCGCGCCCCTCGGCGACATCGACCGTGGCTCTGAGCGGCCGTGGGTCGCGGCCGCGCGGGTTCCTGGGGGGCGTGCTCGATCCTATGCGAGCGCGCCGACGCACGGCCCGCCGCGCCCCCTCGCGCGGTGCAGCCGATGCCGAACCGTCATGCGATCAGCCCGCCGTCGCGACGATCAGCCCGCCGCCCGACGGTCAGCCCGCTGTCTCGACGATCGTCGCGCCCGCGTGGCCGAGCTCGGCGAGCGCGTCCGCCGAGCGGTCCTCGTGCACGCCGGCGACGAGGTCGGTGAACACGCGCACGTGCTGCCCGTGCTCGAGCGCGTCGAGCGCGCTGCGACGCACGCAGTAGTCGGTCGCGAGCCCCGCGACATCCACCTCGGTGATCCCGCGCTCGGCGAGGAGTTCGCCGAGCGAGCGGCCGTCCTCCGCCTCCCCCTCGAACGCCGAGTAGGCGGGCTCGCCCATGCCCTTGCGCACGTGCACGTCGACGTGCGCGGTGTCGAAGGCGGGGTGGTACTCGGCACCCGGAGTGCCCGCGACGCAGTGCGGCGGCCAGGTGTCGACGAAGTCCGGCTCCTCCGCGAAGTGGCCGCCGTTGTCGTCGTCGCCGTGGTGCCAGTCCCGGGATGCCACGACGAGGTCGTACTCGTCGCGGTGCGCGGCGAGGTACTCGGAGATGCGGCCGGCGACGGCCGCGCCGCCGTCCACACCGAGGGCGCCGCCCTCGGTGAAGTCGTTCTGGACGTCGACGATCAGGATCGCTCGGCTCATCTCGGCTCCTTCGAGCGGATGCCGCGGGGCATCCGCTCCTCCCATTCTGCCCCGCCGGCCGACGGGACGGGCCGTCCGCGCGCGATCCGCGTCAGAGGTTCGAGAGGTTGTCCCCGCAGAGCAGGAAGCCGGTCGTCAGGGTGTCGATCGCCTGCTTGGCGTCGTCGCCGACGTCGCCGAGCGCGTAGATCGCGAACGTGAGCGTCGAGCCGTCCTGCGCGCGGATCACGCCCGACAGCGTGTAGCCGGTGTTGATCCATCCGGTCTTCGCGAAGACGTTGCCGTCGGAGACCGAGTTGTCGCCGCTGAACCGGTCGCTGTACGAGAGCGAGCCGCGCTCCCCCGCGATCGGCAGGCCGTCCATGAGCACGCCGAGGTTCTGCTCCCTGGCGTTGATCTTCACGAACAGCCGGGTCAGGTACGACGGCGGCACCGCGTTGGCGTCGCTGAGTCCCGAGCCGTCGACGACCGAGATGCCCGCGGTGTCGATGCCGTATGCCGCGAGTCCCTCGAGCACGCCCGCGTTGATCGCCTCGAACGAGTTGCCGGTGCCCACCTTGATCGCGACGAGTCGCGCGAGCATCTCGGCGACCGTGTTGTCGGAGACGATCAGCGCCTTGTCGACGAGCTGCGCGACCGTCGGCGAGGCGACCGTGCCGAGCACCTGGCCGCCGCCGACCGCCGTGCCGCGCTCGATCGCGGCGACGCCGCCGAGGGCGTCGGCGAACGCGTCGCCCGCGCGGCCCACGGGGTCGTCCCCTCGGTACGAGGTGTTGTCCGACGGGTCGTCGCGGTCGCCGTCGACCATGAGCGCGGTGATCTTCGGCATGTAGCCGTCGGTGCGCTCCACCGGGTCCCAGGTCGCGTGCCACTCGGCGCCGCCGAAGTAGCTCGAGTCGAGGATGACCTTCGTGAGCGGCGGGTTGGACGGGTCGGCCGCCCACGCGCGGCGGACCTGCGCCGCGAGGTCGTCCAGGTGCGCGGCGCCGGGGTACACGGTCTCGGTGCCGCTGGGCGTGCGCGAGAGGGTCAGGTCGCCGCCGCCGACGAGGACGACCGAGCCCGGCTCGGTGCCCTTCACGACCGTGGTCGTCGCGCGGTAGTCGGGGCCGAGCACCGACAGCGCCGCGGCGCTCGTGAGCACCTTCATGACGCTCGCGGTGCGCGACGGCGTGGTGCCGCCGCGGTCGTACAGCACCTCGCCGGTCGCGGCGTTCACGACCTGGGCCTGCATCTGCCCGAGGCGGCCGTCGGCGGCGCGATCAGCGACCGAGCACGTGCGGACCTTGCCGGGTGCCGCCGCGGCGGCCGGGACCGCGCGCGCCTCGGGCGTCGGCGTCGGCGTCGAGTCGGGCTTGGAGGCGCTCGCCTTCGCGACGGCCTGCTCGGGCCGCGTCGCGGCGCCTGCGGCGACCGCGGCGCTGCCGAGCAGCGCGAACGCGAGCGCGCCGCCCGCGATCGCGACCGGGAGCCGGTGCGCGCGCACGAAGTCCGTGACCTGCACGAGGATGCCTCCGCGCGGGGCGCGCCCGGCACTCGCCGCGGCGGCACCGGCGGCGTCGGTCGCCGCGTCGGTCGCCGCGTCGTCCGCGGCGTCGGCCCCGGGGTCGGCCGTGAGCGGCCCGAACAGCTGGGCGGCCGCGCCGGGAACGAGCACCTCGGTGGGAGCATCCGGCTCGAACGCCTCGGTGTCCGGCGTCGGGGGCACCGTCGGGGGCTCGGTCGAGGGCTCGGTCGGGCGCCGGTCGTCGTCGGGGCGCTCGGCGTCGGGCGTGGGAGTCATCGGGTTCCTGGTCGGTTCGGCTGGTGCGTCGGCGGACGCCGCCCGGGCGGCGACGGGAAACGTCCGCCGATCGGGGCATCCTGCGACGGATGTCCCGGGCATTGTACGCATCGCGCCCGGGAAGCCCCGCCGTGGACTCTGAAGGAATCCTCGGAGACCGCGGGATCCGCCCGGCGCGACGCGCGCCCCGGCATCATTCGCCCGGGTAGCGGAGCCCGATCTGCTCGCGGATCGCGTCGAGCGTGCCCATGATCGCGACGGTCTCGTCGATCGGCAGGACGTCGCCGGCGAGGTTCCCGCTCGCGACGAGACGCTCGGCCGCCGCGGCCTGGAAGTGCATGCCGCGGCCGACGACCTCGGAGTGGAACTCCTCGAGCACCGAGCCGTCGTGGGAGACGACCCGGAACGACGTCGGCGTGTACCAGACGGGGTCGATGTCGATCCTCGCCTCGGTGCCGATCACGGTCGCGGTGTTCGGGCCGCGGGTGTCGCTCGCCGACAGCGAGGTCGCGATGCGGCCCCCGCCGTACGAGAAGATCGTCGCGACCTGGGCGTCGGCGCCGGTCTCCTTGAAGGTCGCGGCCGACTGGATCGTCTCGGGCGCTCCGAACAGGTCCCACGCGAACGAGACCGGGTAGATCCCGAGGTCGAGCAGCGCGCCGCCGCCGAGCTCGAGCGCGTTGAGCCGGTGCGAGGGATCGTTCGAGATCTTCTGCGTGTGATCGGCGAGCAGGGTGCGCACCTCGCCGAGGGTGCCGGCGTCGATGATCTCGTGGATGCGGACCATGTGCGGGAGGTACCTCGTCCACATGGCCTCGAGGGCCAGGAGCCCCCGCTCCGCGGCGAGGTTCGCGACGCGCTGGGCCTCGGCGTGGTTGAGGGTGAACGGCTTCTCGACCAGCACGTGCTTGCCCGCCTCGAGCGCGAGGCTCGCGTTCGCCGCGTGCAGCGGGTGCGGCGTCGACACGTAGACGATGTCGACCTCGGGGTCGGCGACGAGTGCCTCGTAGCCCTCGTGCGAATTGGGGATGTCGAACTCGGTCGCGAACCGATCGGCGCCCTCCTGGCTGCGCGAGCCGACCGCGCGAACGTCGAAGCCGTTCAGCTTGAGGTCGTTGGTGAATGCGTGGGCGATGCCGCCAGTGGCGAGGATGCCCCATCGGAGTCCGTCGGTCATGCCGGAAGCCTAGCGATCCGGGCGGATCGGACGCGATGGACCTCCGTCACGCGTCCCGGCCGAACAAGGCGGCGATGCGCCGCTGCCAGCCGACCAGCACGCGCGGGGTCCGGACCTGGGGCTGGTGCGGGGCGCGGCCGTGCGTGCGGCGCGCGGAGTGCGGGGCCTGCGCCGCGCGCCCGTGCCGGGCGGTGCCCTGGTGCCCCGACCCGCGCTCCGTGTGATCGGGCACGCCGGGGACGCGGTGGGTCGCCTCGTGCAGGGGGTCGAGGAGCGGATGCGTGTGAGCCATCGTCGTCGGTTCCTTTCTCTCTCACCGATAGGGACGTAATCTATCACCGATCGAGAGTGTTCTCAATCGCTGATAGATTGGGCGCGGAGGTGGCGTCGTGGCGTTGGACAGGCAGCAGATCGTGACCGAGGCCATCGCCCTGCTCGACGCGGACGGCCTCGACGGCGTGACGCTGCGCAAGCTCGCGGCCAGGCTCGGCGTACAGCAGCCCACGCTCTACTGGTACTTCCCGAACAAGGCCGCACTGCTCACCGCGATCGCCGACGCGATCCTCGATCAGCAGTTCCCCGACCTCGCGCCGCCGGACCCCGAGGAACCGTGGCAGGACTGGCTGGTCGGCCTGGCCGAGCGGTTGCGCCGAGCACTGCTGGCCCATCCCGACAGCGCACGGCTGATCTCCACGACCCAGCTCTCCCTGCGCATGGCCGCCATCTCCGAACTCGCGATCAGCACGCTGGTGGCCCGCACCGTCCCCCTCCGGCAGGCCCGCCTGATCGTGCTGACCGTCGAGCACTTCACCGTGGGTCACGTCCTCGAGGAGCAGACCGGCCGACCGGCAGCGGACTCCGCACAGGACTTCGACCTGGAGGCATTCGTCGCGGCCCACCCGACCGTTGTCGCCGGGATCGCCGAGTACTTCCAGGACGACCGGACCCCCGACGACCTCTTCCGCGACTGCGTGGGCGTGATCATCCGAGGCGCGGTGACCACGGCCGGCCTCAGGCGATGAGGCTGACCGCCCGCGCGATGACGAGCGCGAGGATGACGAATCCGCCGAACGACTCCAACGCCATGAGGAAGCTTGGCCCGCGGCGTGAGCGGCATGGTGTCGGTCGCGCTGAACGCCATCGAGTTGGAGAGCGAGAAGTAGAAGTAGTCCACGAAGCTCGCCGTCCAGTCGGCCTTCAGCGATGAGCCGGCCGCGACCTCGATGATGGTGTCGTCGTCCTCGTCCTGCGGGAAGCGGAAGTCGGCGCGCGGAAGGTCGGCGCGTTTCGCCATCGTGCGCACGACCGGCCCGCCTCGATCGATCTCCCAGTACAGCAGGGCGAAGCCGATGACGTTCGCGACCCAGACCTGCAGCGCCGATTGCAGCAACGACGGCCCTTCGGCATGCCCGTCGATGAGGACGAAGACGAGCGAGACCAGCGTGATCTGGTTCGAGACCACGACGACGATCACGAGCGTCAGCGACACCACGCGGGACCAGGTGGTCTGTCGATTCAACCGGTGCGGGTTGATGATGATGAGCGGGATGAGCAGCAGGATCCCGAGCGCGACCGTGACGTACCGCTGGACGGTGATCAGGTCGCTCGGCAGGGCCGCGTACAGGACCAGTGCGGCGACGAGCGCGAACACCGCCGGCCAGCGGTGCTCGGTGCGAGCGCTCCGCGACGCATGCTGCTCCATCCTCGAAGTGTAGGTCTCGGCGAACCGCCGGCAGGGGAACGAACGACCCGCTTGAACATGTGACCGGCGCACGGATCGGGCCGGAAAGCCTGCGCTGGTGACGAGCGTGCGGCAGGCTGTGGGGCAGCCCCACCGTCACCGCCGACTGGAGTGCTCATGACCCATGCAGATGCGCCGCTCGCGCCGGTCCCCACGTCCGCTGGAACGTGGAGTGTCTGGCTGGGGGTGCTCTCCATCCTGGTCGGCTTCGTGCTCCAGGCCATCTGGAGCCTGTTCATCCTGATGCCCCAATGGAAGTTGGTCGGAGGCGAGCCGGACCCGGCCTACCTCACGCAGCACGACGTCGGTACCGCCTTGTTCTCAGGGGTCGCCATCCTGATCGCGGTCGCGGCCTCGAGTTTCGGGTCGAGATCCATCAGCGAAGCCGGTCCCGTCGAGCGAGGCCGTCCGGGAAGGGCCGCGGCGATCGCACGAGGCTGGATCGGCATCGTCCTCGCCGCGCTCGGCGGCCTGTACGCCATGACGACGATGAGCTCCCTCTGGTGAACGTGGACGGCGTCGTCTCCGGCGGGGACGCGGTCGCCTACTCTGGGGGGTACGCCATTCCGCCCGAGAACGGAGGCCGGCGGTGACCACTGCAGGGACGCGCGGGCCGCTGCGCCGATTCCACGAGAAGTTCATCGTGGAGGAGCGCCCGATGCCGGCTTCCGCGCGCCGCACGCTCTTCGTGATCGCCATCGCGCTCGTCGTGGTCGGGCTCGTGGCGTTCCTCGTCATCCTCGACTCGGTGCGCGAGAGCGACGACCTGTCGGTCATCGACGAGCCCGTCCAGGGCTGGATCGAAGGATTCCGATCACCGCCGATGACCGTGGTCATGGCGATCGTCGCGACCGTGTTCGGGCCGATCGTCCTGCCGGTCATCGTCCTCGTGACGACCCTCTGGTGGGGGTTCGCCGCCAAGCACGCCTGGCGGCCGATCCTGCTCGCCGTCGCGATGATCGTCGGCGTGGCGAGCGTGCAGATCCTCGCCCCGGTCATCGGGCGCGAGCGTCCGCCGATCTCGTCGATGCTGCTCGACATCGACCACACGCCGTCGTTCCCGTCGGGGCACGTGATGGGGGCGACCGACTTCCTGCTCATCACGACGTTCCTGGTCTTCTCCCGCCGACGCAATCCGATCTCGACCGTCGTGGCGTTCGTCGTCGCCGTCGTCCTCGTGCTGGCGACCGCGGCGAGCCGCGTGTACCTGGGGTACCACTGGCCCACGGACGTGCTCGCCTCGATGTCGCTCTCACTCGTCGTGCTCGGCGGCGTGATCGCGGTCGACACCTGGCGAACCGCGCGCGTGGAGCCATCGGGCGACTGAGGTCGGGATGCTGAGGCCGGGATGCCGAGGCCGTGCCGCCGAACGGCGCCGGCGAGGCAACCGTCCGTGTCAGAGCCGCGCGAGCCGCGCGCGGAAGAACGCGTAGATGCCGTAGAGGATCCAGCCCACGCCGACGGCGAAGAGCACCACCGCGCCGAACGGGAGGCTGACGAAGGACTTGAGCGCACCGTCCAGGCCGGTCGTCTTGCTGGGATCGTTCGTGGCGGCACCGACGAGGAACAGCACCCCGATCGCGCCGAGCGCCACGCCGCGGGCCACGTAGCCGACGACGCCGAGGATGCGGACGGCAACGCCCGCCGGGGGCGCCGGCATCCGGATGTCCTCCTCGAAGCCCCTGGACAGTCCCTTGTAGATCATGTAGCCGCCGAGGGCGAGCACGATCAGCCCGATGAAGACGACGACGAACACGCCCCCGGGGGTCGACAGGAGCGTCGTCCCCAGCTGGCTCGTCGACTCCGCCGAGCTCGTCGTCCCTCCGATCGCGAAGATGTAGGCCGTGAACGCGAGCGCGAGGTAGACGATGCCCTTCGCCAGGTGCTCCACGATGTGCACCGAGCGCGTGCGCTTGGACTCCCACGACCGGTCGAGGAACGCGCTGAGGAGAAGCCAGATTCCGAGCGCCGCGAGGCCGATCACCGCCGCCCAGAGCAGGAACAGGCCGCCGGGCGCCTGCGCGACCTGCGCGAGCGCCCCGGACTGGTCGGCCTCCTTGCCGCCGCCTGCCCCCGTGGCCAGGGCGATCGCGATGACGCCGATGATGATGTGGAGGACTCCGCTCGCGACGAAGCCGGACCGAGCGAGCACGTGCATCACCGTGCTGTTCTTGGCCGTTCGACCCGCTTGCTCCACTGAATCGCCCATCATGGCCGAGCCTATCCGTGCGGGCCGATCTACGATCGAGGAATGGACGAGAAGATCTCGGAGATCGCCTCTTCCGACGCGCCGCGACCGGTTCGGATCGCTCGCCTGTGGTGGGTGGTCTCGGCCGTCGGCGCGCTCGTCCTCGTCGTCCTGGTGGGCGCCGTCATCTTCTATCGCGAGGCGAACAAGCCCTTCGGCTTCGAAGTCGAGTGGATGAGCGAGCTCGTCGAGGCGAGAGCGCCGGTCTGGACCATCCCGGCGCTCGGCTTCAACTGGATAGGCGGCGGCATCGGGTCCACCGTCATCGTGCCGCTGGTCATCATCGGGAGCCTGCTCGTCTGGCGACGCCCCTGGGCGGCGCTGTACTACGCGTGCGCCGCGCTCGGGAGCGTCGCCGTCGTGCTCGTGATCAAGAACGTCATCGGCCGACCGCGCCCGACCGACATCCTCGTGACGCCCGACTTCGGCTCGTTCCCCTCCGGGCACAGCGCCAACGCCGCGCTCATCGCGACGACGCTCGGCATCATCTTCGCGCGCACGTGGGTGTGGGTGGCCGGGTCGATCTACACGCTGCTCATGATGCTCAGTCGCACCTACCTCGGCGCGCACTGGATCTCCGACACGATCGGGGGGATGCTCGTCGGCGTCGGTGTCGCCGTCATCGTCTGGGCCCCCTTCGCGTTCCGGCTCTACCGGGAGCGACGGCGCCCGCATCCGCCGATCTGGGTGCGGGTCGCCCGCACGCCGACCGGTGCCGCGGAGTCCGGCGATGACGCGGGTCACGCGCGCTGAAGCCGGCGGACGGGCCGTGGCCGCGCAGGCCCGGACGGGGTAGAACGGCAGTATGGGATCGACACCGCTGGTGTTGGGCCCGATGCTGCGGTACGTCGATGGGACGTCGGCCAGCATCTGGGTGGAGACACGCGCCGCCTGCCTGGTCGCGGTCCGCGCTGCCGGCCGGTCGTGGCAGGCGCGGACCTTCGCCGTGCACGGTCACCACTACGCCCTCGTCGAGGTCGACCGGCTCGAGCCGGGCACCGTCCATCCGTACGAGGTGGAGATCGATGGGATCCGGGTCTGGCCGGAGCCGGACTCCGCCTTTCCGGCGTCGGTCATCGCCACGTGGACGCCGGGCGCATCCATCCGGTTGGCCTTCGGGTCGTGCCGCACCAGCGTCCCGCACGACGGCCCGGGGAACCGCGTCCACGGGGTCGACTCGTTGCGGGCCTTCGCGCTCGCGGTGGCCGACGGACTGGAGGTCAGACCCGACCTGCTGCTCTTCCTCGGCGATCAGGTGTACGCCGACTCGACCACGTCGGAGATGAAGGAGTTCATCCGCGCTCGGCGCGACATCCGCGAGGAACCGGGCGCGGAGCTCAAGGACTTCGAGGAGTACGCCCACCTCTACGGACTGGCGTGGTCCGATCCGGCGAACCGGTGGCTGCTCTCGACCGTGCCGACCGCGATGATCTTCGACGACCACGACATCCGCGATGACTGGAACGCCTCGCTCGACTGGAAGGAGAAGATGGAGGCCACGTCCTGGTGGCATGAGCGCATCGTGGCGGGCCTGGCGTCGTACTGGGTCTATCAGCACCTCGGCAACCTGTCGCCGGAGGAACGTGCGACGGACCGGATGTGGCAGCGCGTCCGCGAGGACGACGCCGTCTCCGTCGATCTCGGCGACGCGCTCGACGAGTTCGCCGCGCGCTGCGATCGGGACGCGAGCGAATACCGCTGGAGCTACCGGAGGGAGTTCGACGACGTGCGGCTCGTCGTCGTGGACTCGCGCGTCGCGCGGGATCTCACGCCGTCCGCCCGGAAGCTGCTGAACACGAGGGAACTCGACTGGTTCGACGAGCAGTTGCACGCAGGGCCGCGACACGTCCTGGTGGCCACCTCGCTGCCGTTCCTCCTGCCGCTCGGCCTGCACCACGTCGAGGCCTGGGATGAGGCGATCGCGCAGGGCGCCTGGGGCCGCCCGGCCGCGCGGCTCGGGGAACGACTGCGGCAGGCCGTCGACCTCGAGCACTGGGCCGCGTTCCAGAACAGCTTCCAGGCGGTCGCGCGAATCGCGACGGAGCTGGCCGACGGCGCGCGAGGTCCCTCGCCCGCGACGATCACCTTCCTGTCGGGCGACGTGCACTACTCGTACGTGGCCGAGGTGGAACGCGAGGGCGGGAGCCGCATCGTGCAGGCGGTCTGCTCACCCGTGAGGAATCCGCTCCCCCGGTTCCTCCGCTGGTTCTCGACGGTGATGTCGTACGGACCGGCGGTACCGCTCGGAGCGGCCGCCGCCCGATCGGTGAAGGTTCCGGACCCGCCCTTCCGCTGGCGGACCGTCATGGGCCCCTGGTTCGACAACACGCTCGCCGTGCTCCAGGACGGGACGGACGGGCTGACGATGACCTGGCGCACCGGCAAGGTCGAGCACGGAGACCACCTCCATCCCCGGCTCGACGAGGTCGGATCCATGACCGTCGCGCCGACCCGGGACGCCGACCTGCCGACCCCGCCGCCCCCGTAGACACGGTCCCTCGGGTCGGTCCCCTCAGGCCGGTCCCCTCGGGCCGGTCCCCTCAGGCCGGTGCGTCGCCGGGCACGCGGATGGTCAGTCCGTTCGGCACGACCCAGGTGCGCAGGGCGACCGCCTCGCCGAACTCGTCACCGTCGAGTTCGATCTTCTCGGGCCGATGCAGCTTCAGCGTGACGCGCTCACCCGTGAGATAGTCCAGCGCCGGGACATCCTTCGCCTTGAGCCGTCGGCCGAGGCGCGTGCGCCTGAGCACGCCGTTCTCCCAGAGGATCTTCGAGACGACCTGCACCCAGTGGCGCAGCCCTTCCGGTCGCAGCAGGGCGATGTCGAGCCGGCCGTCGTCGACCTCGGCATCCGGCATGAGCGCGACGTTGCCCTGCAGCGAACCACAGTTCCCGATGATGACGGTGTGCGCGCGGATGGACTTCGCGGGTCCCCCGTCGAGCGCATACCGGAATCGGAGCTGTTCGGGGTCCCGGAGGGCGAGGACGATGGCCTTGACGTAGGCGAGCCATCCGATCTTCGCCTTCAGTTCCTCGTCGGTGTGCGCCAGCATCTTCGCGTCCAGTCCCAGACCGGCCATGACCAGGTACGCGTGCCGGTCGACGTGCGAGTCGGCGCGGCGGATCTCGATCATGCCGAAATCGATCTGCCGATCCCGCCCCCCGAAGGCCGACCGGATGGCATCCTCGACGTCGTCGAGCGTCAACTCAAGATTGCGAGCGAGCAGGTTGCCGGTGCCCGACGGCACGAGCGCGAGGGCGACCTCGTGCCCTGCTGCCGCCTCGGCCGCGGCCCGCACCGTGCCGTCGCCGCCCGCGACGATGATCATCGACACCCCCTGGGCGAGCGCGGCGCGGACGGCGCCCTGGCCCGGGTCCTCGACCGACGTCTCGAACCAGCGCGTCGTTCCCCATCCGGCCGCAGCCTCCTGGGCGGCGACGACCGCCTCGAGGGCGGGCCGGTCGACCTTGACCGGGTTGAACACGACTGCCGCGACGCGACGTCCCTCCGACGGGACGCGATCGGCGGCGAGATCTGCGGGTCCGGAGAGTTCCATGCCCTGCCTCTCCTCGGGGGCGCGCGCAACCTGCGCACGATGCTCTGGACGCTACGCGGTCACGACGCGAGATCCAACCGCTGGCGATCTCGGCGCCAGTATGCTCGCCGACATGACGGATGACCCGTGGCGCCGGTGGCTTGCGCCGTCCTCGCCCCTCGACACCGTGTTGCGGGAGTCCGCCCGGCAGCAGGACCGGAACGCCGATCGACTCGTCGACAGCGTCGATCGCGGCGCAGCGCAGCTGCGCGATGCGGCCGAGCAACAGCGGATGGCCCAGGAGGTCATGGCGTCCGTCGTCGTGGCATCGAACGAGCGGACCAACCAGGCGCTCGCGTCGATCCTCGACGTGCTCGCATCTCCCGCGGAGACCATCGCACGGGAGCACATCCGTCGTGGGGT
Organism: Agromyces sp. MMS24-JH15; assembly: GCF_043518605.1. GTDB lineage: Bacteria > Actinomycetota > Actinomycetes > Actinomycetales > Microbacteriaceae > Agromyces. Next base: position 2,308,280 of record NZ_CP171358.1, on the reverse strand, counting down.
CCACGCGTTCCGCCAGGGGTGGGACGACGACGCGCTCGACGAGCTCACGAAGGCCGTCGAAGCCGACCGCTACATCGGCATCGCGCACCTCTACCTGGGTCTCGTGATGGAGCGCCTCGGAATGACGGAGGAGGCGCAGGAGCAGTACCGGCTGACCGTGAAGTACGGACGCGGCGATGCTCCGGTCGTGGCCAGCGGTGCGCTCCGCCTCTTGGCGATCGCCGAGCAGCTCGACGACCGCCTGCTCGAGTCGCTGCTCGCGGAGCTCCACCGGTGCCCCGAGTTCCTCATCGCCGCCGGCGCGAGGACGGGAGACGCCCGGTACATCGCGGCCGCCATCGACCTCGCCCCCGAGTTGGGCATCGACGCGCAGGTGCTGGGCGTGGTCGACGTGCCCGCGCTCCTCGCCGAGGCATCCACCCCCGATTCGCTGGTCCGCGTGGCCGACGACCTGAACGATGCGCTGACGGCGCTCGGCGGTGACGGCGCCGGCATCCCGGCGACGCCGCTCGCCGACGGGGCAGGCCTCCCCGAGCGGCTCCTGCACGCGAGCGACCTCGCCACGTCATCGAGCGCCATCCTCTTGGAGCTGCGCCGTCGCAGAGCGCGAGCGGAATCGTGGGCGAATCACCAGGCTGCGAAGCTGGAGGAGTATCGGGCCGCCTGCGACGAGCGCGACCGGCTCACCGAGTCCTTGGAGGTCATCGACCGCGAGCTCCACGAGCTGACGACGGTCGGCCGACCGGTCACGAGCGAGTACCGAGCCTCGGTGATCGCGGCGATCGGCATGGTGACCCAGCTCTTCTACGACGAGCGGAGCCGCAGCGTCTCCACGTCGTCGGAGCGGTTCGGCGAGGTCATCCGCCGCATGACCAGCATCCCCGACTCGCTCGAGATCCAGATCGCCCCGCCCTACGGCTTCCGCAGCGACCCGCTTCGCGACAACGGCCCATTCAACATGTCCGACTCCCGCGAGGACGACGCTCACTCCCGGAACCGGGCCGAGCAGCAACGGGCCGAGCTCTTGGGACTCCTTCGACCGACGACCGTTGAAGGCCTCGAAGCGCACGTCGGCGCCGTGCTCGCCGCCGAGGACCATGCGTCGTTCCAGCGCCGTGCATTCGATGGCGGGTGGTCGCTCGGGGAGTCGGTGAGCACGTCCAAGCTCGCTCCGAGTGCGCATGCGTCGCTGCGCCGTCTCATCGTCCTCCGCGACACGCTGTATGGCCGCTCGGAGGAGATCGACGAGCTGCTCCGAGCTCACTCGACCGCGGTGAACCGCCTGACCACGGAACGTTCCGGAGTCGAGCACCGACTTGCGGCGGCCAGCCGCGCGGTCGACGCCTACCGAAGCGAGCAGGAGGCAGGGACGACGGCCGCCTCGGTACTCGACGAGCGCACCATGGCCACCCTGACCCGGGCGATCGAGCTCGCCGAGACGATGGCCGTGGTCGCGAGCAGTCGAATCCGCCCGTTCGTCGCCTAGAGCCGGTTCGGTCGCCGGGCGTGTCCGGTCGACGATCGGGTCGGCCTCGGGAACGCACCCTGCCGTGCGGCGCCGAGGATGCCATGATCGGAACATGCCCGTCTCGGAACCGGACGACGCAGCACCTCACGACCCGACGGAGACCGCCGAGCTCCGCCTCGAGCCGGTCCACTTCATCGCGCGCGCCGACGCGGTCCTCCGGCTCGGACGGCTCATGCTCGGCGCGGGCGCGTCGTCGGCACGCGTTCGCGACTCGATGAAGCGCGTCGCGACCGGGCTCGGCATCGACGGGCTGCACTCGCGGGTCGGGATGACCGACATCGTGCTGACGGCGCAGCGGGGTGCGCTGTACCGCACCCGGGTGGCCGAGGTGCGCCCGGCCGTCGACGCGGAGCGGATCACGAGACTGCAGCGGCTCTCGCATCGCGCCGAGTCGGGTCTGACCCTGATGGCGCTCCAGTCCGAGCTCGACGCGATCGAGCAGAGTCCGCCGCGGTACCCGACCGCGCTGCGGGTGACGGCGGCGGCAGCGGCGTGTGCGGCGTTCGCGCTGCTGAACAACGGCGGATGGCTCGAGGCGCTCGCCGTCGGGCTCGCGGTCGCCCTCGGCCAGTGGCTGCGGATGCGGCTGCTCCGCGCCCGGGTCAACGAGTTCTTCGTCGTGTTCCTCGCCGCGGTCGTGGCGCTGCTCGGGTATCTGGCGCTCGCCGAACTGGCCGGGATCGCGGGGCTCGCGCAGGGAGGCCACGACGCCGCGATGACGAGCGCGGTGCTGTTCCTCGTGCCCGGGTTCCCGCTCGTGACCGGGGCGATGGACCTCGCCCGGCTCGACCTGAACGCCGGGATCGCCCGCGTGGCCTACGCGGTCCTCGTGCTCCTGACCACGGGCACCGCCGTGTGGGCGGTCGCGGCCGCGTTCCAGTCCAGCGCGATCCTGACCGCGCCCCCGTTGTTCGACGAGCCCGTGCTCTCGCTCGTCCGGCTCGTCGCGGGCTTCGTCGGCGTGCTCGGGTTCGCGTTGCTGTTCTGCACCCCGTGGCGCATCGCATTGATCGCGTCGGCGATCGGCGCGCTCGTGAACGTCGGGCGGCTCCTGCTGGTCGACGCCGGCATCACGCCGCCCGTCGCCGCCGCGCTCGCGGGCCTCGCCGTGGGCGCCGGGGCGTTCCTCGCGGTGCGCCGGCTCGACGCCCCGCGCGTGACGCTGACGGTTCCGGCCGTGCTCATCATGGTGCCGGGCGCCGCGGCGTACCGCGCGATCGTGGCCACGATCGACGGCGACACCGTGGCGGCCGTGCAGTGGGGCGTGCAGGCGGTCGGGGTCGTCATCGCCCTCGCGATCGGGCTCACCGTCGCGCGCATCCTCACCGAGCGCGAGTGGGGCCGAAGCGGGCCCTGACCGGCCGGCTCAGGCGACGCCGAGTGCGCGGGCGACGACCAGGAGTTGCACCTCGGTCGTTCCCTCGCCGATCTCGAGGATCTTGGAATCGCGGAAGTGCCGTGCGACCGGATACTCGTTCATGAATCCGTTGCCGCCGAAGATCTGCGTCGCGTCGCGCGCGTTGTCCATCGCCGCATCGCTCGCGGTGATCTTGGCGATCGCCGCCTCGGTCTTGAACGGCTTGCCCGCGTCGCGGAGCCGTGCCGCGTAGTGCCACGCGAGACGTGCCGTGTGCACCCGCGCCTGCATCCTCGCGAGCATGAACTGGGCGTTCTGGCGCGTGGCCAATGCGCTCCCGAACACGGTCCGCTGCTTCGCGTAGTCGACCGCCGCTTCGAGGCATCCTTCGGCTGCGCCGGTCGACAGCGCCGCGATGGCGATCCGGCCTTCGTCGAGGATGTGCAGGAAGTTCGCGAACCCTCGCCCGCGGTCGCCGAGCAGGTTCGCCTCCGGCACGCGCGCGTTCACGAACGTGAGCGGGTGCGTGTCGGACGCGTGCCAGCCGACCTTGTCGTAGCCGGGCTCGACGGTGAACCCCGGCGTGCCGTTGGGGACGATGATGGTCGAGATCTCCTTGCGCCCGTCGGCGTCTCCCGTCACGGCGGTGACGGTGACGAACCGGGTGATGTCGGTTCCCGAGTTGGTGATGAACTGCTTCGACCCGTTGACGATCCATTCGCCGGACTCGAGCCGCGCGGTGGTCCGGGTCGCCCCGGCGTCGGATCCGGCTTCGGGCTCGGTGAGGCCGAAGCCGGCCAGGTGCTCGCCGGCGAGGAGCGTCGGCAGCAACTCCTGCTTCTGCGCTTCGGTGCCGAACCGGAAGATCGGCATGGCGCCCAGGCTGACGCCGGCCTCGAGCGTGATCGCGATCGACTGGTCGACCCGGGCGAGGCCCTCGATGGCGAGGCAGAGCGCGAACAGATCTCCCCCTTGGCCGCCGTACTCCTCGGGGAACGGCAGCCCGAACATGCCCATCTCGCCCATCTGCGCGACGACGTCGAGCGGGAGCGTCTTCGTTCGATCCGCCTCGTATGCGGCGGGTGCCACGACCTGCTCGGCGAACTGGCGAACCAGCGACGCGAGTTCGCGCTCGTCCTCGGTCAGATTGTGGTGCTCCATCGCTACCTTCGCATTCAGTTAACGATCATTAACTGAACGAAAGGTTAGTCGCCGTTCACCGAATTGACAAGGCGTGGCCCATCCAGGCGACCGCCCGCTCATCACTCGATCGGCCGGTCCGCGCCGGCGACCCGACGGCAGGATGCCGCTGAGTCGCCGGCGCAGTCATCATGCGGCCGCGGCGGGTGCCGGGGTCGCTTCCGGTTCAGCCGAATCGGCCCGGGCTCCCAGCCCGGTGCGCTCGTCGAGCGGCTTCGCCCGACGGATCGCCACCGCGGTGACGAATCCCGCCGCCCCCGAGAGCACGACGAACCCGACGGCCAGGTACCACGCGGCCAACGTCGGCATGGTGGTGTCCGGCACCGTGGCCGTGGTGAGGAGGACCGCGATCACGGCGACGCCGACCGAGGTGAAGATCGTCCGACCCGTGACGTAGACCAGGCCGACGGCCTCACTCGTCTCCTCGGGCGGGACGATCTCGACGATCAGCAGCGGGACGGCAACCACGACGAGCGCGGTGCCGACGCCGGCGACGACGATCCCGATGGTCGCGAGCACCAGGTCGTGCACGGCGATGAAGAAGGACGAGTACCCGACGACGCCGAGGCCGATCCCTGCGAGCAGGACGAACTTGGCACCGAACCGACCCGCGACCCGCCCCGCGAACGGTGCGATGACGAACGAGACGACACCGGCGATGAGCGCGAACAGTCCGGCGACGGTCGGCGTGAGACCGAGCCCCACGGGAAGCCCGACGGGGCTCTGCTGGAGCACCGGAGTGAGCAGCTGCGGACCCGCCATCACGCCCATCGCCACGAACGCCGTGGCGGCGAACGCCAGGACCAGCGAGCGGTTCCGGAAGAGGCGGAGGTTGAACATGGGGTTCGCCACCTTGAGTTCCCAGACGATCCAGAATGCCAGGAGCAGGAGGCCGCCCGCCACGAAGCCCAGCACCGCAGGGCTGAGGCCCTGAGCCCGCGAGATCGTCAGTCCGAACAGCAGCGCGGCGATGGCCGGTGCGAGCAGAAGCGCACCGATGATGTCGAGGCGGCCACTGGCCTCGGAGGTCGCGTTCAGCGTGGAGCGCGGCAGGAACAGGGCGCCGATGATCGCCAGGATGGCGAGCGCTGCCGATGCGACGAACATGCTGTGCCAGCCGGACGTGTCGAGCAGGATGCCTGCGAACAAGGCGCCGAGCGCCCCGCCGATCACGCTGACTCCGGACGTCAGGCTTGCGAGGAGCGAGACGCGCTTCGGGGTGTCCGACTCGCGCGCGAGGCCGATGAGCAGGGGGAAGATCCCGGCGCACGTGCCCTGCAGGGCGCGGCCGATGAGGACGCCGACGAACGTGCCGGTGATGACGCTCAGGATCGATCCCAGCGTCGAGATCGCCATCAGGGTGATGATCACCCGCTTGCGGCCGTAGAGGTCGCCGAGTCGGCCGGCGATCGCGGCCGTGCCGGTTCCGACGAGCGTGAAGATCGTGATCAGCCACGAGATGGTGGCGATATCGACCTCGAAGACGCCCATGAGGGTGGGCAACGCGGTCGAGATCATCGTGGTCTCGAAGATCGGCGTGAGTTCGATCACGAGGAAGATCGCGATCATCAATCCGAACGGGCGCGTTGCTGCGCCCGCCGTTCGCACCGGACTGTTCAAGATTTCGCTCCTTACGTCATTGTGAGGGCCCCGGACCGGCTACGACCGCCGCGAGCGTCACCGTTCGCCGGCCTGCATTCCGTTATACAGAACACATATTCGCTTATAGGGCATCGTCATTGTGCTGCCCCCAGCCGGCCTCGTCAAGCACGCCTCGCCAAGGAATTGAGCAAGTATGCCTAACTGCGCGACTCATCCTTGCCGTTCGGCTCGGCCGTTGCGCCCTTTCAGAACGGTCGAGTCACCCACCGAGCAGGCGCAATCGCACCGGAATCAGGCAACTTGTCTGATATTCACGACGCGGGCGAGGGGCTGGTTCGTTGATAGCACGGCGTCGAGGCCCAACGCTTCGGTTCGTTCCCGGCCCATGCCAAAGAGGTGCGCCCCCGAGGAACGAGAGAAGTCGAAGCGATCCGGATGTCCGTCGAGACCGGCGAACACGTGTGGAGAACTCGCACGAGGCTGCGTGGTCTGAACGAGGAAATGACCAGTCCATGGATTCAATCTCCCCCGAGGAGGGCGAAAGTCCTGGTCAGAATCGATATATGGAGCCGCCTAAGGGAATCGAACCCTTGACCTATTCATTACGAGTGAATCGCTCTGCCGACTGAGCTAAGGCGGCGTGGCATCCGTTTCCGGCTGGCACGATCACCAATCATAGCGGGTTTCCGGAGCGCGGATGACCACTCGACCGACGCCCCGGCGCCCTCAGCACTGGGGGTCGGCGTCGGGCACGGTTCCGTTCACGAAGTACTCCTCGACGGTCGAGTCGACGCACTGGTTCGACTTGTTGTAGGCGGTGTGGCCCTCGCCGTCGTAGCTGACGAGCACGCCGCTGTCGAGCTGCTCGGCGAGCGAGACCGCCCAGTCGTAGGGCGTCGCCGGGTCGCCCGTCGTGCCCACGACGAGGATCGGCGCGGCGCCGGTCGCGTGGATCGGGGAACGGTCGGCGCGGCTGGGCTCGGGCCAGTCCATGCACTGCAGGTCGCCGTAGCCGAAGTACGGGCCGATGAGGGGTGCCGTCTCGGCGATCGCCGCGGCCTTCTGCCGCATGACCTCGACGTCGGACTGGAACTCGAAGTCGAGGCAGTTCACCGAGAGGAACGCCTCGGTCGAGTTGTCGGAGTACGAGCCGTCCGGGTTCCGCCCGTTGTACGCGTCGGCCAGGGCGAGCGCGAAGTCGGCCTGGCCGAAGGACACCGACGTGAACAGGTCGTCGAGGTAGCTCCACCCATCCGGGCTGTAGAGCGGGTAGACGATCGCGGTGATGAACGTGTCCGCGCCCACGAGCCGGCCGTCCTCGCCCTGGAGCGGGCTCCGGGCGACCGAGTCGAGGAGGTCGCCGATCTCGTCCATCGCCTCGTCGACCGTCCCGTCGAACGGGCACTCCTCCTGGCCGAGGCACTGCTCGAGGTAGGCGCGCAGCGCCTGCTCGAAGCCCGCAGCCTGCTCGGCTGAGACCTGCTCCTCCGTCGTGGTCGGATCGACCGCACCGTCGAGCACCAGTCGCCCGACCTTGTCGGGATAGAGCTCGGCGTAGCTCGCGCCGAGGAAGGTCCCGTAGGAGTATCCGAGGTAGTTCAGCTGCTCGTCGCCGAGCACCGCGCGCAGCAGGTCGAGGTCGCGCGCGGCGCTCCTGGTGTCGATCTCGCCGAGGAGCTCGCCGGTCCCGTCCGCGCAGGCCGCCGCGAACGCCGACTTCTTCTGCGCGGTCGCCTCGATCCATGCGTCGCTTCCGACCTCCCCGGGAACGATCCCGTAGAGGTACTCGTCCATGCCGGCGGCGTCGTAGCAGGCCACCGCCGTCGAGCGTCCGACGCCGCGCGGGTCGAACCCGACGACGTCGAAGTGCTCCTTGAGCGGCTCGCCCACGGCGTAGTCGAGCGAGTCGTGCACGAAGTCGTAGCCCGATCCGCCCGGCCCGCCCGGGTTCACGAGCAGCGACCCGAGCCGTTCGCCCGTGGCGACGTGCCGGACCAGTGCGAGGTCGATCTCGCCGGCCGCGGGGTCCTCCCACGACAGCGGCGCGATCGCGGTCGCGCACCCGAGCTCGTCGCCGCAGGGCTCCCACGAGAGGGTCTGGTGGTAGAACCGCTCGAGCGCCGGATCGACCTGCTCGCCGGTCGGCGTCGACGTGTGCGGCGGCGGCTGGAGGAACGAGGGCACGCACCCGGCCAGCACGAGCGCGAGCATCGCGGCGATCGCGGTCGCGGCCGCGGCCCGGCTCCCCCGCGACCACGCGCGCCCGCCGGCCGACGATGGGATGCCTCGACCGCCTCGGTCGAGACGGACGGCGCGTCGGGGCGATCGGGCGATCATGCGGCTCCTCGGTTCGGGTCGGGCCTGCGGATGGCGGAGACGAGCATTCCCTCGAGCGCGAGCAGCGGCTGCACGTTGCCCTCGATCCGCTCGCGGGCGGTCTGGATCGCGTCGAGCGTCGCGAGGGTGGTCGTCGGCGACGCGGATGCCGCGGCGCGGCCGATCTCGTCGGCGAGCTCGCGGTTGACGAGCGGAACCCCGGCGCCGAGCTGGACGACGAGCACGTCACGGAACAGGGACGAGAGGTCGACGAGGATCCGATCGATGCCGTCTCGGAGGGTTCGGGTGGCACGCCGTTTCTGGTCGTCCTCGAGCGCCCGGAGCTGGCCGCGCAGCGCGTTCGGCACGGCCTGCCCGGGCGCGACGCCGAGCGAGCGCAGCGCATGCTCGCGTTCCTCGCGGTCGCGCAATTCGGCGATGGCCTTGGCGTCGTCGCCGGCGATCTCGATCAGGCGGGCGGCGGTGGCGACCGCGGACGACGCGGACCGCACGGCGAGCGCGAGCCGCAGCGTCTCGTCGCGGCGTTCGCGCGCCTCCGGGGCGGTCGCGAGCCGGTGCGCCATGCCGATGTGGCTCTGCGCCTGCCGCGCCGCCTGCTCGGCGAGCGCCTCATCCACCCCGTCGCGACGGACCAGGAGCGCGGCGACGTCGGCGACGCCCGGCACCTGCAGCCGGACGCTGCGGACGCGCGAGCGGATGGTCGGGATGAGGTCCGCCTCGCTCGGAGCGCACAGGATCCACACCGTCCGATCCGGCGGCTCCTCGAGCTCCTTGAGCAGGAAGTTCGAGGTCTGCTCGGTCATGCGATCGGCATCCTCGACGATGATCACGCGGTGCGCCCCGACGGACGGCGCGTAGTGCGACCGCTTCACGATCTCACGCACGTCGTCGCGCTTGATGATCACGCCCTCGGTCGCGAGCACGTGCAGGTCGGGGTGGCTGCGCGCCTCGACCTGGATGCGGGTCCGCTCGTCGCCGTCGGGATGCCCCGAGATCAGCGCCGTCGCGAACGCGAACGCCAGGTTGGACCGACCCGAACCGGGCGGACCGGTGACGAGCCACGAATGGGTCATCCGCTGGCCCGAGCCGGGATGCGCCGCGGCGCCACCCGAGGACGCGCGCGCGGCCTCGCGGAACACCTCGATCGCGGCATCCTGCCCCGTGAGTTCGCTCCAGACGGTCATCCGTCCACGCTACCGAATGCGACCGACGGTCGAGCGGATGCCTCCCTGGCGGATGCCGTCACAGCAAGGCGCCGACGCGGTCGCGGATCGCGGCCGCGACCTCGTCGACCGGTCGCGACGCGTCGACGACGAGGAAGCGCTCGGGCTCCGCCGCGGCGAGGTCGAGGTACGCGGCCCGCACGCGCGCGTGGAACTCGGATGCCTCGGCCTCGAGCCGGTCGAACCGGCGGGGCGCCGAGTCGAGTCGGGCACGCGCGGATTCCTCGTCGAGGTCGAGCAGGACGGTGAGGTCGGGGCTGAGCCCGCCCGTCGCCCACTCGGAGACCCGCCGCACCTCGTCGGGGTCGAGCACCCGCCCGGCACCCTGGTAGGCGACGGACGAGTCGATGTAGCGGTCCTGCAGCACGACGTCGCCGCGCTCGAGCGCCGGCCGGACGAGCGTCGCGACGTGGTGCGCCCGGTCGGCGGCGTAGAGCAGCGCCTCCGCGCGCGGCGCGATGTCGCCGCGGTGGTGCAGGACGATCTCGCGCACCTCGACGCCGACGTCGGTCCCGCCGGGCTCGCGCGTGCGCACGACCGAGCGACCGCGTTCGCGCAGCCATGCCTCGAGGAGTTCGGCCTGCGTCGTCTTGCCCGACCCGTCGCCGCCCTCGAGCGTGACGAAGAGCCCGCGCGTCACGCCGAGCTCTTCGGCGCTCGCTTCGCGGCAGGCTTCGCGGCGGGCTTCGCGGCCGTCGTCTTCGCCGTGGTCGTCTTCGCCGCCGTGGTCTTCGCCGCCGTGGTCTTCTTGGCGGCGGTCGCCCGGGTGCCCGTCTTCGCGGCGGTGCGGGCGCCCGCACGCGGCTTCGCCGGACCCTTGTCGCGCTTGATCTGCAGCAGCTCGACGGCCCGCTCGAAGGTGATCTCCTCGACCGACTCCGCGCGCGGGATCGTCGCGTTGGTCTCGCCGTCGGTGACGTACGGACCGAACCGGCCATCCTTCACCTTGATCGGCTTGCCGCTCACGGGGTCGGCGTCGAACTCCTTGAGCGCGCTCGACGCCCGGCGGGCGCCGTACTTCGGCTGGGCGAACAGCTCCTGCGCGCCCGCGAGGTCGATCTCGAAGATCGCGTCCTCGCTCGGCAGCGTGCGCGTGTCGGTCCCCTTCTTCAGGTACGGACCGTAGCGGCCGTTCTGCGAGGTGATCTCGGCACCGGATTCCTCGTCGATGCCGACGATCCGCGGCAGGTCGAGGAGCGCGAGCGCGGTCGGCAGGTCGATCGCCTCGACCTGCATCGACTTGAACAGCGAGGCGGTCCGCGGCTTCTCGACCGGCGCCTTCTTCGCACCGCGCTTCGGCTTGGGCGGCTCGACGACCTCGCCGGTCGCCGCGTCCACGGTCTGCTCCGGCTCGGGATCGACCTCGGTGACATACGGGCCGAACCGGCCGTCCTTCACCACGACCTGCTTGCCGTTCGCCGGGTTGTCGCCGAGGACGCGGTCCCCCGCGACGGGCGCGTCGATGAGCTCGCGCGCCTTGGACGCGGTCAGCTCGTCGGGCGCGAGCCCCTCCGGCAGGTTGATGCGGCGCGGGGTCGCGTCGGCCGGGGCATCCGGGTCGACGACCTCGAGATAGGGCCCGTACTTGCCGATGCGCAGCGTGATGTCGGGCGTCACCTGCACCGAGTTGATCTCGCGCGCATCGATCTCGCCGAGGTTGTCGACCACCTGGCGGAGGCCGCGGTGGCGGTCGCCGCCGAAGTAGAACCCGTTCAGCCAGTCGACGCGGTCGGCCTCGCCGGCCGCGATGCGGTCGAGGTCGTCCTCCATCTCGGCCGTGAAGTCGTACTGCACGAGGTCGCCGAAGTGCTCCTCGAGCAGCCGGACGACCGAGAACGCGATGAAGCTCGGCACGAGCGCCTGGCCGCGCTGCGTGACGTAGCCGCGGTCGAGGATCGTGGAGATGATCGAGGCGAACGTCGAGGGTCGGCCGATACCGAGCTCCTCGAGGCGCTTCACGAGGCTCGCCTCGGTGAACCGCGGCGGCGGCGTGGTCTCGTGGCCCTTCGCGTCGAGCACGCCGAGCCCGACGGCCTGCCCCTCGGCGAGCGCGGGCAGACGCGTTTCGTCGGCCGAGTCGTCGGAGTTGCGCTCCTCGTCGCGGCCCTCCTCGTAGGCGGCGAGGAAGCCGCGGAAGGTGATGACGGTGCCGCTCGCGGTGAATTCCGCGAGCGTGCCGCCGACGCGAACGGTCGGCGCCTCGGGCGCGGCCGCATCCGCCGCCGTCGGACCCACGGCGAGCGTCACGGTCGCCGTGTGGCCCGTGGCATCCGCCATCTGGGAGGCGACCGTGCGCTTCCAGATGAGGTCGTACAGCCGGAACTCGTTGCCTCGCAGCTGCGACTCGACCTCGGCGGGCGTGCGGAAGACGTCGCCCGACGGGCGGATCGCCTCGTGCGCCTCCTGCGCGTTCTTCGACTTGCTCGCGTAGGTGCGGGGCTTGGCGGGCACCGAGTCGGCGCCGTACAGCGTGGTCGCCTGGCCGCGGGCCGCCTCGATCGCCTGCTTCGACAGCGAGTTCGAGTCGGTGCGCATATAAGTGATGTAGCCGTTCTCGTAGAGCGACTGCGCCACGCGCATGGTGTCCTTCGCCGAGAGGCGGAGCTTGCGAGCGGACTCCTGCTGCAGGGTCGAGGTCGTGAACGGCGCTGCCGGGCTCCGGCGGTACGGCTTCTGCTCGACCTTGGCGACGCGCTTGGCGACGGCGTCCTCGCGGAGCGCCTCGACGAGTGCCTTCGCGGTCGCCTCGTCGAGGACGGCCGCGCGGCCCTTCAGCTGCCCGCGGTCGTCGAAGTCGCGACCGGTCGCGACGCGCTCGCCGTCGAGGCGGACGAGCCGGGCCTCGAACGAGGCATCCGTCGTCGTGAACGTGCCGATCAGGTCCCAGTAGGACGCGGCGACGAACGCGAGGCGCTCGCGCTCGCGGTCCACGACGAGTCGCGTCGCGGCCGACTGGACGCGGCCGGCCGAGAGCCCCGGGCCGACCTTGCGCCAGAGCACGGGCGAGACCTCGTAGCCGTAGAGGCGGTCGAGGATGCGCCGCGTCTCCTGCGCGTCGACGAGCGAGGTGTCGAGCTCGCGCGTGTTGTCCTTCGCGGCGAGGATCGCGTCCTTCGTGATCTCGTGGAACACCATGCGGCGCACGGGCACCTTGGGCTTGAGCTCCTGGAGGAGGTGCCACGCGATGGCCTCGCCCTCGCGGTCCTCATCGGTGGCGAGCAGGAGTTCGTCGGCATCCTTGAGCGCACGCTTCAATTCGGCGACGGTCTTCTTCTTCGAGTCGCTCACGACGTAGTACGGCTCGAAGCCGTTGTCGACGTCGACCGAGAACTTCGCGAGGCCGCCGCCCTGCTTCTTGACCTCGGCCGGGAGGTTCTTCGGTTCGATGAGGTCGCGGATGTGACCGACCGAGCTCAGCACCTGATAGCCGTCACCCAGGTACTGGGCGATCGACTTCATCTTGGTGGGCGACTCGACGATCACCAGTTTCTTCGCGCCTGACACCAGACTCCCTTGATTCGAGACGAGAGGACGCACCTTCACCCGCGCCCCCAGCGGTGTGCCGTCAGCCGGCGAACGGTCGCCGACAGCCACACCATACACACACTCCGGCTGAACCCGAGCCGAGTCCGACTCTTCGTGAGGATCGCTTGCATCCGCGGGGTTGGGGAGGACAATAGCCGCATGGACACGTCATCCACCGCCTCGTACACCGCGAAGCTGATCGACGGACCCCTCGAAGGTCGCACCGTCGCGACGGCCTTCCTCGACTCGGGAGACCCCCGGCCGAGGATCGAACTCAATGCTGATACGGGCGACAAGCGGTACGTGTACTCGCGCGGCTCCGGCCTCGAGTTCGACTCCGAGAACTCGCCCCTGCCGACCGCCGTCGAGTACCGATTCGTCGAGACCGTCTTCGACTGATCCGCGCCGGCCGGGCCTTCGGCCGGTCGGCGGGTTGAGCCCGCCCACGTCCCCGCGGCGCGCCGCGATGCCGCGGGGGATCGGATGCCGCGCCTCACTCGGTCCATCCAGGCGGCCCGGCTCGCGCCCTGGCGCCGACGTCCATCCCGATCGCTCGGACGTGCACGACGACCGACGCCGTCGAGCCGACGACCTCGCACGAGTCGAGCGCGGCGCCGTTGCGTTCGACGACGGCTCGAGCGAGTTCGCACGGGATGCCCGGGACGACTCCCGACGCCGCATCGGCGGCGGCGAGCGCGGCGGCGTCGGCCGCATTCGCCGCCGCGCGCCGGGCCGGGAACACCGCGAGCACGGCGATCGTCACGGTGGTCAGCGCGACCACGGCCGCGACGACGGCCAGGGCGAGGACGGACCCCGCGCCGCGCTCGTCGCCGAATCCGGCGCCGAACCCGGGGATGCGCCCGGAGATGCGCTCGGGGATGCGCCCGCTGCTGCGGCCGACCATGCGCCCGAGGCCGCTCCGCATCATCGACCGCCGTCGAGCGCGCACGATTCCGCTCGCAGGCGGATGCCGGCCAGCAGCCCGCCGCTCGGCGCGGTGAGCATCGCGCAGACGAAGGGCGGCTCGGACGTCACCGCGAGCGTCGCGCCCGGTGCGTTCCGGCCGGCGATCGCGGATGCCTCGCCCGCACCGTCGCCGCGGCCGAGTGCGCGCGCGGCGTCGGCCGCGGCATCCTCGAGCCCGACCTGACGCGCGCCGAGCTGGACGCCCGCGAGGCAGAGCGCGAGCACCAGCGCGACCGCAGGCAGCGCGACCGCGAGTTCCGCGGTCGCGCTGCCGCGCTCGGGGTCAGCCGACCGTGAGCGCATTCCGCACGAGGTCGGTGAGGATGCCGCGCACCTCGTCGCCCCGCAGGATGAGGACGAGCAGGCCGGCGAAGCCGACGGCGGCCATCGTGGCGACGGCGTACTCCGCGGTCGCGGCGCCGCGTTCGCCGGCGAGACGCGCCGCGAGCCGGGCGAACCGGCTGCGGCTGCGCGCGGGCGGCGCCGCGGCCGTGGAGTGGCTGGTGGGGGTTCGGTCGGACATGGCGGTGTTCCCTTCGGTAGGTGGGCTTCGGCACGAGTCGGATGCGCCGTCACACCGCACCCCGCAGGGTTCCGAGGACGACGGAGATGAGCAGCGGCGCGACGCCGAGCAACGCGAACGCCGGCAGCACGCACGCGCCGAGGGGCAGCATCAGTCGCACGGCGAGGGCGGCCGCGCGGACGGCGCCTTCGGTGCGGGCCTCCCGCCGCCGACGGCGGGCCTCCGCACGGAGCAGGTCGCCGATCGGGGCGCCCGCGCCCGCGGCGAGCCGCACGACGGCGTCGACCTCGTCGGCGTCGTGCGCGCCCGGCAGGTGTCGCTCGAGGGCGTCGCGGGCGATGGCGCGGCCGCGCTCGAGCGACGCCCCGCCCGACATGGCGATCGCGAGCAGGTCGCACGCGAGCCCGGGTGCGACCCGATCCGGGACGGCACGCCGGAGCAGCGCGCGGTTCCAGGCCGCGCCGGCCCGGAGGAGCCCGAGGCCCACGACGAGGCACGCGATCCCGATCGGGTTGCCGAGGAGCACGCTCGCGGTGTCGAAGCCGAGGAGCATCCCGAAGCCCACCGCGATCACGGGCAGCAGGGTGACGAGCTTCGCGCTCGCTCGCGGCCCCGCAAGGGCCGCGGTCGCGTCCCGATGCGTCTGGGCCTCGTCGCGCATCGCCTCGGCGAGGTCGCGCAGGCTGCCCGCGAGCGGCGCGCCGGATTCGGCTGCGACCGTCCACGCGGCCGCGAGGGAGCGCCAGGCCGTCGCGTCGCGCGCGGACGGTCCGCGGCCGGATCCTGCGGCCCGGTCGCGCAACGCGCTCGGCGTCGGGAGCGGCACCCGGCGCCGCCGAACCCGTGCGGCCGCCTCCTCGTCGAGCACGGCCGCCGCGATCGCCTCGCCGACGGGATCGCCGGCCGCCGCGGCCGCCGCGGCGGCGCGAACGGGAGTCGGGGCATCCTCCCCCTCGCCGAGGTGGCGCCACGCGGCCGGTGCCGCGACGCCCGCGGCGAGCAGCACCGCGAGCTGTTCGGCGACGGCGGCGACGCGATCGAAGGCGGATGCCTCGTCGCGGACGCCCGGCACCCCGAACCGGCGAAGCGAGCTCCCCGTCGCGGTCACTTCGCCACCACCGCCAGCCGGCCCGCGTCGAGCTCGAACCGCCCGATCCCAGCGAGCCGACGCCCCTGCTGGCCGCGCTCGACGTGGAGGACGAGGTCGAACGCGCTCACCGTCTGCCGCGCGACGGCGTCGGGCGCGAGCCCCGCGACCGAACCGAGCGACTCGAGCCGCGCCGGCACGTCGTCGAGCGAGTTGGCGTGCAGGGTGCCGGCGCCGCCGTCGTGGCCCGTGTTGAGCGCCGCGAGGAGCTCCCGCAGTTCGGCGCCTCGGCATTCGCCGACGACGAGCCGATCCGGTCGCATGCGCAGCGCCTCTCGGAGGAGGGCGTCGAGTCCGACCCGACCCGCGCCCTCGAGGTTCGGCTGCCGCGCCTCGAGCGCCACGACGTGCGGGTGCTCGAGGCGGAGTTCGGCCACGTCCTCGATGAGCACGATGCGCTCCCCCGGCGGCGCCTCGGCGAGCATGGCGCCGAGCAGCGTCGTCTTCCCGCTGCCCGCCGCACCGGTCACGAGCAGGTTGCGCCGCTCGGCGATCGCGCGACGGACCACCGCGGCCTGGTCGGCGTCGAGCATGCCGACCCGTTCGAGCGCGGCGAGCGAGAAGCCGGCGGCGCGCGGGATGCGCACCGAGATGAGCGTGCCGGTGCTCGAGACGGGCGGGAGCACGGCGTGCACGCGGATGCCGCGGCCGAGGCGGACATCGACCGCGGGCGTCGCCTCGTCGACGTGGCGGCCGCCGCGCGCGATCAGGCGGACCGCGAGCGCCCGCACCTCGCCTTCGTCGGCCGACCAGGCGGCGGCTCGTTCGGCGCCGGCGCCTCGGTCGATCCAGAGGCCGGCGGCGCCGTTGACGAACAGGTCGGTCACCGGTCCGTCCGCCGCGTACGGTGCGAGGGGGCCGAG
This sequence comes from Agromyces sp. MMS24-JH15, assembly GCF_043518605.1. Lineage (GTDB taxonomy): Bacteria > Actinomycetota > Actinomycetes > Actinomycetales > Microbacteriaceae > Agromyces. The sequence continues at coordinate 2,292,009 of NZ_CP171358.1, read as the reverse complement.
CGCGTCGAGCGCCGCAGCGTCGAGGACGGCAGCATCGGCCGACGGAACCGCGGGTTCCGCGCCGTCGAGCCGCGAACCACCGAGCGCCGGGCCGACGAGACCCGGCAGGGCCTGCGACGGTTCCAGCCAGGACGGCGAGGCGACGAAGGGGATGCTCACCGGGTGAGCGTCGCAGGCGTTCGGCTGCGAGTGACCGGCGAGGTCGCTGGAAGTGTTCCGAGTCCTCCCCCACCCCATTGTGGAGGAGGACTCGAACCGACAGAATCGTACGGATTCGTACGACCCCTTAACCAAAGGGGGCGGCACCCATTGGGGGGAACGGGTGCCGCCTCGGCAGCGCAAGGATTGGGGGGAATCACGAGCGCTGCAGGCCTCGAAACGAGTGTTCGGGCGGTATTCAGCATACGGGTTCTGGATCCATGCGCAAGTACCAATGTCCTCATTTGTGCCGACACACAGTCTTCTCTGCGGAAACGCACAGATCCGGGGCGAGAGCGCTCCCAGCGAATCCGGGCACTGCTGTCCGGATACCCCCGCGAGACCGCTGATCGGAGCCCCTCCGTCGCCCCCCATGACGGGCGGTCGGCTCGGCGTCGGAGTGGCAGGGTAATGTGCCCTGTGGGCAGGCGAACCCACCGATCCACACTCGCGAAGGAGCGACGGAGCACATGACCGTACAGATCGATCACGCCCTCGAGGAGATCCGGAGATTCCGCCCGAGCCCGGAGTTCGCCGCCCAGGCCGTCGCCGACGAGCAGCTCTACGCCGCGGCATCCGAGGACCGTCTCGAGTTCTGGGCCGACCAGGCGCGGAGCCTCCTCCAATGGGAGAAGCCGTTCACCCGCACGCTCGACTGGACCAACCCGCCGTTCGCGAAGTGGTTCGACGACGGCGAGTTGAACGTCGCCGTGAACTGCCTCGACCGTCACGTCGCCGCCGGCCTCGGCGACCGGGTGGCGATCCACTGGGAGGGCGAGCCGGGCGACACGCGCACCATCACCTACGCCGAACTCACCGACGAGGTGAAGCGCGCCGCGAACGCGCTCACCGACCTCGGCATCGGCCAGGGCGACCGCGTCGCGATCTACCTGCCGATGATCCCCGAGGCCGTCGTCTCGATGCTCGCCGTCGCACGCATCGGCGCGGTCCACTCCGTCGTCTTCGGCGGCTTCAGCGCCGACAGCCTCGCATCCCGCATCGACGACGCCGAGGCATCCCTGGTCATCACCGCCGACGGCGGCTACCGCAAGGGCAAGGTGTTCCCGCTGAAGCCCGTCGTCGACGAGGCGCTCGCGAAGGCCGAGCGCGGCAGCGTCCGCAACGTCCTCGTGGTCAAGCGCGGCGAGAACGAGGTCGACTGGGCCGACGGCCGCGACCTGTGGTGGCACGACACCGTCGCGACCGCGTCGGCCCAGCACGAGGCGCAGGCGTTCCCGGCCGAGAACCCGCTGTTCATCCTCTACACCTCGGGCACGACCGGGAAGCCGAAGGGCATCCTGCACACCTCGGGCGGTTACCTCACCCAGACGGCCTTCACGCACCGCAACGTCTTCGACCTGCACCCCGAGAAGGACGTCTACTGGTGCACCGCCGACGTCGGCTGGATCACGGGCCACTCGTACGTCGTGTACGGCCCGCTCGCCAACGGCGCCACGCAGGTGCTGTACGAGGGCACGCCCGACACGCCCCACCCCGGCCGCTGGTGGGAGATCGTCGAGAAGTACCGGGTCTCGATCCTCTACACGGCACCGACGGCGATCCGCTCCTTCATGAAGCTCGGCCGCGCGATCGTGCACGGCTACAACCTGCGGTCGCTGCGCGTGCTCGGCTCCGTCGGCGAGCCCATCAACCCCGAGGCGTGGATCTGGTACCGCCACGTCATCGGCGGCGGGTCGATCCCGGTCGTCGACACGTGGTGGCAGACCGAGACGGGCGCGATCATGATCTCCGCACTCCCGGGAATCACCGACCTGAAGCCCGGCAGCGCCCAGGTGCCGATCCCCGGCATCTCGGTCGACATCCTCACCGACGACGGCGAGGCGATCGAGGGCGAGGGCGGCGGCCTGCTCGTCATCACCGAGCCGTGGCCGAGCATGCTGCGCGGCATCTGGGGCGACCCGGAGCGGTTCAAGGAGACCTACTGGGAGAAGTTCGGCGACAAGTACTTCGCCGGCGACGGTGCGCGTCGCGACGAGGACGGCGACTTCTGGCTCCTCGGCCGCGTCGACGACGTCATGAACGTCTCCGGCCACCGGCTGTCCACGGCCGAGATCGAGTCCTCGCTCGTCGCGCACCCGTGGACCGCCGAGGCGGCGGTCGTCGGGGCATCCGACGAGACCACCGGGCAGGCGGTCGTCGCCTTCGTGATCCTGAAGGCCAGCCAGGTCGAGCACGTCACCGACCAGGCCGAGGCCGCCGAGGAGCTGCGCCGCCACGTCGCGACCCAGATCGGCGCGATCGCGCGACCGCGCCAGGTGTTCATCGTGAACGAGCTGCCGAAGACGCGCTCGGGCAAGATCATGCGCCGGCTGCTGCGCGACCTCGCCGAGGGCCGCCAGGTCGGCGACACGACGACGCTCGCGGACACCTCGATCATGGAGGTCATCAGCGCCCAGGTGCGCTGAGCGCGGAAACGCCGGATGCCCCGTCGCGACGAGTTCGCGACGGGGCATCCACGTTCTTCGGTCCGCTACGCGAACTCGACGAGCAACTCCACCTCGACGGGCGAGTCGAGCGGGAGCACCGCGACGCCGACGGCGGAGCGGGCGTGGCGGCCGAGGTCGCCGAAGACCTCGCCCAGGAACTCGGATGCCCCGTTGATGACGCCGGGCTGGCCGGTGAACGACGGGTCGGATGCCACGAACCCGACGACCTTGACCACGCGCGTGATGCGGTCGAGCGACCCGAGCTCGGCCCGGATCGCCGCGAGCGCGTTGAGCGCGGCCGTCCGGGCGTAGCCCTTCGCGTCGTCGGCGGGCACGAGGCCCTCGCCGTCGCCGACCTTGCCCGTCGCGGGCAGCGCGCCGGCCGTGAACGGGAGCTGGCCGCTCGTGTGGACGTAGGAGCCCGTGACGACGGCCGGGACGTAGGCGGCGACGGGTGCGGCGACGCCGGGGAGCTCGATCCCGAGCTCGACGAGCCTGGCTTCGGCGCCCATCAGGCCTCGCCCTCGAACTGCTTGGCGGCCTGGGCCGCGGCGGCCTGCCCGGCGCGCGCAGCCTCGGACGACTCGCCGCCCGCGGGGCGCTTCAGGTAGGCGACGAGGCCGCCCTCGGGGCCCTGCACGATCTGCACGAGCTCCCAGCCCTGCTTGCCCCAGTTGTTGAGGATCGCCGCGGTGTTGTGGATGAGCAGGGGGGTGGTGATGTACTCCCAGGCCGGCATGGGCGCCTCGTCTCTCGGTGGGTGGTCACGGTGCCCGAAGCGGCCGGCGACGCCCCGTCGCGCGGCGGGACGATTCGCGTCTCCGCCCCGGAATTCCGCGCGCCGAGCGCGTTCCGGGGTTACCCAGCCTTCTCCGTTAGGCTCCACTATATGTCTGCCCAAAATCGATCGACGAGCTCCGTCGCGTCCGGGGTGCTCGCCTTCGTCGGCATGAGCGCCCTCGCCGGCGTCCTCGTGACCGCAGCCGTCACCCCGGCCATCGCGGTGACCGGAATGGCCGCAAACAGCAGCATCAGCCTGTTCGAGAGCCTCCCCAGCTACCTGAACATCGGCGACCTCTCCGAGAAGACCGACATCTACGCGACGGCGTCCGACGGCTCGAAGGTCCTGCTCGCCTCGTTCTTCGACGACAACCGCGAGGAGGTCGGCTGGGACGCCATCAGCCAGTTCGCGAAGGATGCCGCCGTCGCCGGTGAGGACCCCCGCTTCTACGAGCACGGCGGCGTCGACATCCAGGGCACGATCCGCGGTGCGCTCAGCACCTACGTGCTCAACCAGGACGTGCAGGGCGGGTCGTCGATCACGCAGCAGTACGTGAAGAACGTGCTCGTGAACAACGGCATCCGCGAGGCGAAGACCGAGGAGGAGAAGGAGGCCGCCTACGAGGAGGCCACCGCGACCACCCCGGAGCGCAAGCTCAAGGAGATCAAGTTCGCGATCGCCCTCGAGAAGAAGTTCTCGAAGGACCAGATCCTCCTCGGGTACCTGAACATCGCCGCGTTCGGCGGCCGCGTGTACGGCATCGAGAGCGCCGCGCAGTACTACTTCGGCGGCAAGCACGCCGCGGAGCTCACGCTCCCCGAGGCCGCGAGCCTCATCGCGATCGTGAACCACCCCGAGAAGTTCCGCCTCGACATGCCCGACGACGAGGAGAACGGCCTCAATTCGGTCGACGAGGCGGGGAACCCCACCCCGTACGCGGCGAACAAGGAGCGCCGGGACTACATCCTCGGCGAGATGCTCAAGTACGGGAAGATCAACCAGACCGACTACGACGCCGCGATCGCGACGCCGGTCGCCCCGGTGATCAAGGAGCCGAGCACCGGCTGCCAGTCGGCCGGCGGCTCCGCGTTCTACTGCGACTACGTCAAGAACATCATCCTGAACCACTACGACGACCCTGCGACGCCCGACGTCAACGAGGGCCGCGAGATGCTCGCCACCGGCGGCATGCAGGTGAACACCACGCTCGACCTCGACCTGCAGCTGCGTGCCGAGCAGGCGATCAACGAGAACGTGCCGTACGCCGACCCGCGCTTCGACGTGGGCGCGGTCGCGGTCGGCGTGCAGCCCGGCACCGGGCGCGTGCTCTTCATGGCGCAGAACAAGAAGTACACCGAGGACCCGGAGACCGCCGCGACGAGCGCCGAGTACACCTCGATCAACTACAGCACCGACTACGCGTACGGCGGTTCGAGCGGCCTCCAGCCCGGGTCGACCTTCAAGGTCTTCACGCTCGGCGAATGGCTGAACGAGGGGCACTCGCTCCGCGAGACCTTCAACGGCGCCAGGCGCGCGTTCACGTCGTTCCCGGACAGCTGCAACGGCAACTGGACCGGCAACTTCAACCCGCGCAACGACGACTCGCGGACCGCGAACAACGCGGTCGACGCGACGAAGTACTCGGTGAACTCGTCGTTCATGGCGATGGCCCAGCAGCTCGACCTCTGCAAGATCAAGGAGACGGCGCAGGCGTTCGGCGTGCGCCGCGCGGACGGCAACGACCTGGGCACCCCGGTCTCCAACCCCGACTGGATCTTCAGCCCTTCGGCCGTGCTCGGCACCGAGGAGGTGGCCCCCGTCTCGATGGCGGCCGCGTTCGCGGGCATCGCGAACAACGGGCTCACCTGCTCGCCGATCGCGATCGACTCGATCACGAAGGCGGACGGCACGCCCGTCCCCGCTCCCCCGTCGACGTGCACGCAGTCGGTCACGCCGGATGTCGCGCACGGCATGTCGTACGCGATGCAGCAGACGTTCGCCGGCGGTACCGCGGCGGCCTCCAACACGGGGACCGGCATCGCCCACATCGGCAAGACCGGTACGACGGATGGCGCCAAGGACACCTGGATGGACGGCTCGAGCACCAAGGTCTCGACCGCGGTCTGGGTCGGCAACGTCACGGGTGAGGCGAACCTGCGGAACCTGTCCTTCGACTCGGGCGCCGCGGCGACCGCGCGTCACCGGATCTGGCCGGCGATCATGGAACTCGCCGACACGAAGTACGGCGGCGACGACTTCCCGGCTCCACCGGAGGCCGCCTTCAAGCAGGTGCTGGTGGATGTCCCGCAGGTCGCGGGCCTCTCGCTGGAGGCTGCGAAGCAGGCCATCGAGGCGGCCGGATTCGTGTTCGAGGACGGCGGCCAGCAGGACTCGAACCTGCCGGCGGGCACCGTGTCGGCCACCGACCCGTCGGGTCAGGCCGGACGCGGCAGCACGATCCGGGTGTTCACGAGCAACGGGCAGGGCACGACCGTCCCCGACGTGGCGGGCCTGACGCAGCAACAGGCGAAGGCCGCGATCGAGCAGGCCGGCCTGAAGTTCAAGGCCGACGGCAACCCCGGCAACAACGACACCGCGGTGAGCCAGAACCCGGCGGCCAACACGGCGGCCAAGCGCGGCGACACCGTGACCGTCCAGTTCAAGGCCTCCGGGACCGGGGGCGGAACCGGCGGCGGCACCGGCACGGGCGGCGGCGGTTGACCCGGATGACGCGTTCCCCCGTCGCGTCGATCGCACTCGCGATCGGCGCGGCGGGGCTCGCCGCGTTCGCGTGGGGCTCGCTCGTCGAGCGCACCAGATGGACGCTCCGGACGGCTGAGATCCCCGTCCTCCCGCCGGGCGCCCGACCGATCCGCGTGCTGCACCTCTCGGACCTGCACATGGCGCCGTGGCAGCGGAGCAAGCAGGACTGGATCCGCGCGCTCGTCGAGCTCGAGCCCGACCTCATCGTCGACACGGGCGACAATCTCGGCCACGAGAACGGGCTCGAGGGCGTGCGACGTGCGTTCGACGCGTTCGCGGGGATCCCGGGCGTGTTCGTCGACGGCTCGAACGACCACTACGGTCCGGTCGTGAAGAACCCGTTCCTGTACTTCGGCGGCCCGTCGGGTGTGGTCAGGCATGCGCGGAAGCTCGATACGGACGCCCTGCACTCCTATCTCGAGTCGCTCGGGTGGACGAGCCTGAACAACGCCGCGGCCGCGACCGAGATCAACGGGACGCGCCTCGAGCTGTTCGGCGTCGACGACCCGCACCGCGGATTCGACCGGCTCGACCTCGTGGCGGGCGCGATCGACGAGCTCCGCGCCGAGGACCCCCTCGGCGAGGAATCCTGGATCACCGAGGGCGACGCGACGGTTCCCCGGCCGACCGTGACGATCGGGGTGACGCACGCGCCGTACCAGCGCGTGCTGAACTCGTTCCTCAACCACGGCGCGCAGCTCCTGCTCGCCGGGCACACGCACGGCGGCCAGGTGTGCGTGCCGGGCTACGGCGCGCTGGTCACGAACTGCGACATCCCGCGCTCGCAGGCCAGCGGCGTGAGCGTGTGGCAGCACGGATTCCGCTCCGGCCACCTCAACGTGTCGGCCGGCCTCGGGACCTCGATCACGGCGCCGATCCGGTTCGCGTGCCCGCCCGAGGCATCCCTGCTCACGCTCGTTCCGGCGTCGTGAGCGGCGCCTGGATCGCCGCGACCGGTGCGGTGGTCAAGCGGGCCGGATTTATCGGCTATTCTTGTTGAGGCCGTTCGGCCACCGGTAACCGGGGTGTGGCGCAGCTTGGTAGCGCGCTTCGTTCGGGACGAAGAGGTCGCAGGTTCAAATCCTGTCACCCCGACCGCGTGCGAAACCCCCTCCGAGAATTCGGAGGGGGTTTCGTCGTCTCCACGGTTTCGCACCACCGTCGGACGTGTGAGGTCGGCCGTCACCGGCTCGCGCAGGGCGCTGCGCAGACTCCGCGGTCGGCCGCGCGCGGCCTGCTCAGGCCCGCGGTCCGGCCGCCGCGGCACTCGCCTGGCCGCGCGACGGCGGGGCGGGTTCGCGTCGGTCCGCGAGGTTGATGGCCGCGCCGGTGACGCACGCGGCGAAGATCGACGCGATCGCCCACAGCGACAGGCCTGCAACCAGATACATCAGCTCCACCTTGCGATCCCCCTCGAACGGAACGTGAGCTCTGTCCCCAGTGTCGCATACCCCCGTTCGGGGGACAAGGTGTGGAGTGAGACCGGTTACGGGCGTCCCATCCCCTTGTAGACCCACCCGGCGGCCCGCCACGCGTCGGGATCGAGCACGTTCCGGCCGTCGATGATGCGCGGTGTCGCGACGAGCGACGCGACCCGCTGCGGGTCGAGATCGCGGTACTCGCGCCACTCGGTCACGAGGAGCACGAGTTCCGCGCCGCGGAGCGCCTCGTCGGTGGACTCGACGTACGCGAGTTGCGGGTGGCGGCCCCGCGCGTTCTCGATGCCCTCGGGATCGGTCGCCACGACGTCGGCGCCGAGCCCGCGGAGCTGGACCGCGACATCCAGCGCGGGCGAGTCGCGCACGTCGTCCGATTCGGGCTTGAACGTGACGCCGAGCACGACGACCCGCTTGCCGTTGGGCGCACCGTCGAGGAGCCCGACGGCGAGGTCGACGACGCGCTGGCGCTGCCGCAGGTTGATCGCGTCGACCTCCTTCAGGAACGCGAGCGACTCGCCGAGGCCGAGCTCGTCGGCACGCGCGGTGAAGCCGCGGATGTCCTTCGGGAGGCATCCGCCGCCGAACCCGACGCCCGCGTTCAGGAAGCGGCGCCCGATGCGCGCGTCGTGGCCGATCGCGTCGGCGAGCGCGGTGACGTCGGCGCCCGTGGCATCCGCGATCTCGCTCATGGCGTTGATGAACGAGATCTTGGTCGCCAGGAACGCGTTCGCGGCGACCTTCACGAGCTCCGCGGTCGCGTAGTCGGTCACGATGCGCGGCGTGCCCGCGTCGATCGCGGTGCGGTACACGTCGTCGAGCACGGATGCCGCGTGGTCGTCGCCGACCCCGTAGACGAGCCGGTCGGGCTCGAGCGTGTCCTTCACGGCGTAGCCCTCGCGGAGGAACTCCGGATTCCAGGCGAGCGACGCGTGCGGCGCGCGGGCCGCGAGCAGGGCGGCGAGCCGCTGCGCGGTGCCGACGGGCACGGTGCTCTTGCCGACCACGAGCGCGCCCTCGCGCAGGTGCGGCACGAGCGAGGCGAACGCCGCGTCGACGTAGGTCAGGTCGGCGAAGTTCGACCCCGGCGACTGGGGCGTGCCGACCGCGATGAAGTGGACGTCGGCGGTCGCGGCATCCTCGATGTCGGTGCTGAACGCGAGCCGACCGCTCGACGTCGCGTTCGCGAGGATCTCGGCGAGCCCGGGCTCGAAGAAGGGCGGCTGCGCCGCGCGCAGCTGCGCGATCTTCCGCTCGTCGACGTCGATGCCGACCACGTCGTGGCCGAGGACGGCCATCGCCGACGCATGCACCGCGCCGAGGTATCCGCACCCGATGACCGAGATCCGCATGCCGCCTCCGTTTCATTGCGCCCTTCGACGCAGACCAACCGCACCAGCCTACGATGGAGCGATGGCGACCCGGCGGCGACCCTCGATCGGCACGGTCGCGCGTGTCGCCCTCGCGCCGTACCTCGTGGCCCTGGGGTTCATCGTGTTCCTCCCGGCGCGCGAGGCGGGCCGGATCACCGGGATCGTGGGCGTGCTGGCCGACGCGGTCGCCACGGTCGGCGTGCCGCGCGAACCGGCCGCTATCGTGTTCGAGTTCCTCGCGAACATCGCGCTGTTCGTGCCGCTCGGGCTGCTGCTGCCGCTCGCGTGGCCGCGGCTCGGGCCGATCACCGTGATCGTCGCGGGCTGCGCGCTCAGCACGGGCATCGAGCTCATTCAGCTCGCGATCCCGTCGCGCGTGTCGACGATCAGCGACGTCGTGGCGAACACGGCGGGGACGGCGCTCGGATACCTCGTGGCGACGGTCCTGCTCGTTGAGCGAGCGAAGCGAGACGAAACGCCCACCCACGCTCGTTGAGGAAGCGAGACGGAACGCTCACCACGGCACGTTTCGACTCCGTCGCTCCGCTCCCTCGCTCAACGACCGGTCGTCGAGCGAGCGAAGCGAGTCGAAACGCTCACCCGCGCCCCCCGACCCGGCCGCGCCCGGTCGCGGCGCGCATGAGCTGCTCGAGCGGCCCGCGCCCGATGAAGTGCCGCCAGAGCAGCGCGAACGCCATGCTGCCGAACACCAGGCCGGCCGTGAGCGCCCACGAGTCGTCGGTGAGGACGCCGTTCTCGATTCGGATCGACCCAGCGAGCACGATGAGGTGGAGCGTGTAGATCGTGAACGGCATCGAGCCCATGGCGGTGAACGGCGACAGCGCGATGCCGGCCACCCGGCGGGCGCTCGGCGCGAGGCGTGCGGTGAGCCAGACGCACGCCGCGACGACGACCACGCCGATGCCGACGTTCGCGAGCGCGCGCGCGGACTCCCCCACGGCGAGCGCGAGGCGGGTCGCGTCGGCGACCTGGCCGGAACCGCCGACGAACGAGGATGCCCCGGCCCGCGTCGCCGCGTCGAGGATCGCGGTCGCGGGGGCGAGGAGCGCGACGGCGAGGAACGCGCCGGCCGCGGCCGACCACGCGAGCACGGGCCCGCGCGTGATGCCGAAGCGCCCGAGCGCGAGCCCGATGAGCATGACGGGCACCCACTCGATGACGGGGTAGGCGCCGGAGAACGCCCAGTCGACGGGGATCCGCCAGCCGGTCATGCGCGCGGCGCCGACCCATTCGGTGCCGCTCACGATGACCGCGAGCCCGGGCGTGACCGCGAGCAGGAGCGCTCCGGCGCCGAGCGCGACCCACGGCGGGAGGAACAGCAGCGGGATCATGAGCAGGAACGCGATGCCGTACACGTCGAGGATGATGAAGACGAGCGGATGCAGCGCCGCGGCGATGAACAGGCCGAGGGCGATGAGGATCGCCGCGCGGATCGCGATCTGCACGCGGAGGCGCGCTCGTCCGCCGCCGGGGCCCCTGGGGACGGGCCGGGTGCCCCCGGAGATGAACGCGAGCCCGAGCCCGGCCGTGAGGGCGAACAGCAGTCGCGGGCGCTCGTCGCTCACGGAGATGGCGGCCTGGACCCAGGGATTCGCAACCGCGGGCGCGACGTGCGCGACGAACATGCCGACGAGCGCGATGCCGCGGGCCGCGTCGACCCCGTCGACTCGGGCGGATGCCTCGCGCGCGACGAGTGCCGGCGCGGGATGCGGCCGCGACTCGGGCGCGGCGGGCGCCGGCGCCGGCGCCGGAGCCGGCGGCGGCTCCGCCTCCGGGACCCGCGCCGAGGATGCGACGCGGTCCTCCTCTTCGGGCGCCGGGTCCGCTCCGCTCACCTGACGACGACCGTCGGTCCCTCGAGGTGCGCGAGCACGCCGTGGCTGACCGACCCGAGGAGGAAGCGGGCGAGCGCGCCACGGCCGTGGCTGCCGACGACGAGCAGGCGCGCCTCGGCGGCGGCCTCGACGAGGGCGGCGACCGGGTCGCCCGCGATGACGCGCGCGTCGACGTCGAGGTCGGGGTAGTCGTCGGCGAGCGCGGCGACCGCGTCGGCGAGCACCTCGCCGGCCGCGGCGCCGAGTTCGTCGGAGCCGAGCATCGCGACGCCGTACCCGTACTCGCCGCCCGCCATGACGGCGATGTCCCAGGCATGCACGGCGATGAGGGGTTCGCCCGTGCGCCGCGCCTCGTCGGCGGCGAACCGGAGCGCACGCGCGCCCTCGGGGGATCCGTCGATGCCGATGACGACGCCGTGCCGCGCGCTGACGTCGATGTCGGGCACCACCGCGACGGGCACGCTGCTGGCCGCGGCGATCCGCAGGCTGTGGACGCCGCGACGACTGGGGCGCTTGCCGCCGTGCCAGTCGCTGCCGACGACGAGGAGTTCGCTCTCGCGGGCGATGGCCTCGAGCACCTCGACGGCGTCGCCCTGCTGGAGGTCGACCACGACGTCGACGCCGGGTGCGGCCTCGGCGGCGGTCCGCGCGCTCTCGTCGAGGCCCGCGGTCGCCTGCGACTGGGTGGCGAGGATGAACTCGGCGTCGCCCGTGCCCTGGATGACCGAGTCGACGACGTGCACGAGCCTGAGGGTGGAGCCTCGGGCTGCGGCCCGCTCGGCGGCCCAACGGACGGCGTGGTGGGCCGCGGGCCCCGCCGTGCTCACCCCGACTGCGATCTGGCCCATGACGTGCCTCCTCGTCCGGTGGCATCCGGGATCTCCGGCCTCGCCTCCATCTTCACGCGCGGAGGGGCTCGGGGCTACACCTGACGCGCGATCGGTACCTGTACTGAATGCGCGAGCTTTCCTCACTTCTATACTTCGGCCAACGGCGACCGAAGGAGCGGGCCATGTCCACGCACGTCGAAGAGACCACGAAGGGACCCGAGAGCGCCCCGGAGCCGAACGGCGCCGGGCCGAAGCACCCCGAGCCGAAGGGCGCCGAGCCGAAGCACCCCGAGCCGAAGGGCGCCGAGCCGAAGATCCTCGAGCTGCGGATCCACGGCATCGGCAACTCGCCGCCCGCCGAGATGCTCGAGGTCCCGACCGACGGCGTCCGCCGACGGACCGGCGACGAGCTCGGGTCGTTCTGGGTGCGGAAGACGCCCGGCAAGGACGGTCATCGAATCCAGACTGAAGCGTATTCCTGGGGCGGACTCGTCCGCACGGGCGGTGCCGCGATCGCCGTGATCGGGCGCGTCTTCGTGCAGATCGGCTGGCTGTTCGTGCTGCCGTTCGGCCTGTGCAACCTCGCCTACTGGATGCGGCCGATCCCTGGACAGAAGTCGAACCCCACCGGCTGGCAGGGCGGCCCCGGCGCCGCGACGCTCCGTCTGTTCGCCCTCGTGCTCACCCTCATCTACGTCACCGCGTTCATGTCGGTGGCGGCGGACCTCATCGGCATCCAGTGCTACGCCGGCGGTAGGTTGACGTGCGAGAACCTGCCGGTCTGGTTCGGCAATCTCGCCGGCCTCGACCGCAGTGCCCGCCTCGCAGTGCTCAGCGTGCTCGTGATGGCGGCGATGCTGCTGATCTACCTCGTCGCACGCCATGGGCGGGTGAGTTGGGAGCCGAACGTCAGCGGGTTCGCGGCCCAGTACCTCGGCACCAAGACGACGGCGAAGGACGACCGCCCGGATTCCGACGTCGGCGCTGGCGCGGATTCCGATGCGGACGGCACGACCGGGTCTTCTGAGCCCGCGGTCGACCGGCCATTGCTCGCGACCTTCGGCTTCTGGACGAGGGCGCGAATCGGCGCGACCACCGAGCGGCTGCACTTCGCCTCGGTCCTCGCGTTCCTCACGTTCCTGGTCTCACTGGATTCCGCGCTCGCGGGCCTCCCCGGGTGCGCCGAGGTGCGATCGGCGTTCGCGTGCGCGGCGACGGCGTGGGACGCGGGCGGCGAACGCCGGTTCTCCATGGCCGCCGCGTACGGCGCCCTGGTGCTCGTGGCGGCGTGCGTCATCGGCGTGGTCATCGCGTCCACCTCGAAGAGCATCTCGACCGAACTCGTGAGGCGAAGGGTATTCGGTCGCGAGAACACCCCTGTCGGAGTCATCCTCGGCGACAAGACCAAGCGCGCCGTCGCCGGCATCCTGCTGACGCTCGCCGCCGTCGGGTATGTCTTCGTGGTGATCGTCGCGTCCGCGAACAGCGGCGACCCGGTCGCCGAGGACGCGGCGGCGGCCGCGGCCGGCGCCGCGAAGGCCTCGCCGATCGGCCTGGTCTCGGCACCGAGCGCGTTGCTCGCCGTCGCCGTGCTGATCGCGTTCCTCGGCGCCGCATGGAGCACGGCACCGCACCAGGGCCCCGCGAAGTACGCGTACTTGGCGCTCTGCATCGCCCTCATGGCCGCATTCGGCGCGACCGTGCTCGCCGGGCGGTCGGTGGCCGGCTTCGAAGCCACGAGCCTCGGCATCGGCCTCGGGATCCTCGCCGTGTACGCCGGATGCGTCCTCTTCGCCGGGCGGCGGAAGCACCGGCACGGCACGGTGTTCGCGATCCGCGGATGGCGCGGGCTCGGAGCGACGGTCGGAATGTTCGCCGCACTGGTCTCCTCGATGGTGCTCTCGAGCCTGCTCGTGATCGGCATGCGCGACTGGCTCGAGGTCGACGGGATGCCCCCGGCTGCCTACCAGCGATTCGCCACGGCGCTCATGGCGATCGTCGCCGTGGTCGTCGTCCTCCTCGCGTTCGCGTTGGGGTGGAAGCTCCTCCGGCTCACGCGGTTCTCGCTGCCGATCCTCGACCCCGAGGTCGACAAGGACCTGGGAGGGGATCGCTCGCCCGGCACCGCGCCACCCAGCGATGACGACAAGCAGAAGCCCGAGCAGGTGGAGGAGAAGCCCGGGCAGGCAAAGCAAGACCCCGAGCAGGCGAAGAAGGGCCCCGACATCCGCTATCCGGGCACCGAGTCCGAGTCTGGCTCCGGGCGCCCACGGCGTGCGGCGCTCGCGCGACGGAAGGCGCACCTCCTGCACCGTGCCGAGACGATCGTGGGCTGGGTGGCTGCGCTCACCGCGATCGCGATGCTCGTCACCGCGGTGTTCCCGTTGCTCGAGTCCGTCGCGACCACGCTCGATCCTGCCGTCGAGGCCTGGCTGCGTGAAAGCTACGCCGGGATCGCCCGCCTGAGCGTCGCCGTGCTGGTCGCAGTCGCACTCGCCGCGGTCGGTGCCGTCGCCGCGTCGGCCGCCACGACGGCCGAGCGGCCGCTCGGGCTGTTCTGGGACATCCTCTGCTTCTTCCCGCGTGCGGGACATCCGTTCGCCCCGCCCTGCTACTCGGAGCGCGCGGTGCCGGAGCTGACCGGCAGGATCTGGACCTGGCTGCACGGTGAGCACGACCTGCGGACGGACGTCGACCCCGAGCGGGACATCGTGCTCGCCGCGCATTCGATGGGATCGGTCCTCGCGGCCGCCGCGATCTTCGCGGTGACCGAGAACGACCTCGGCGCCAAGACGCCCGAGGTCAAGCGGATCGGCCTGCTCACGTACGGCACGCAACTGCGCGCCTTCTTCAGCCGGTTCTTCCCGAGCGTGCTCGGGCCGTACGACCTCGGCGTACCGGGCGTCGTCGGACCGTCCCTGTTCCTCGCCGACCCATGGGCCCGACAGGTGCGAACGGACTGGGGCCTCGATCGCCGCGGACGCCTGCCGCGGGGCGGCGCTCAGCCTCCGGCTCCGACGACCGAGGCGACCACCGCGGCCGAGGACGGCCGGGCGTTCACGCTCCGCGGTCTGCTCGACAACGGGAATCGCTGGATCTCGTTGTGGCGACGCACCGACCCGCTCGGATTCCCCGTCGAGAGCTACGGGGACAAGTCGAAGACCCGCATCGACCGGGGCGCGACAGAGGTACGACCGACGGCCTACCTCTGGGAGGTCGCCGCGCACGGACACTACCTGGGTACCGAGCAGTACGAGCAGTCCCGAGACGAACTCATCGCGCGGCTCGCGGCGAATCGTCACGCGCCGCAGCTGGACTTTGTCCGCACGCCGTCCAAGCCACTCTGACGCAACGAGACACGAAGCGGCCCGGCTCCCCCGAACCGGGCCGCGTCGCTGCGCCTGTCGCGAACAGTCGCTCTTGCGGGTGACTACTCGCTCTTACGTGACCGACGCACGGTGGTGAGGACGATGACGAGTGCGGCGCCGAGGGCGATGGCGCCGACCGCGATCCAGATCCAGAGGACGGGCAGGTCGAAGCCCGTGCTCGGCGTGGTGGAGCCGCCCGCCGTGTCGGCCGGGACGACCGTGAGCGTGCCGACGCCGACCGTCTGGCCTGCGGTGACGGTGATCGTGTAGGTGCCGGGCGTGTTGGACACCGCCGTGTACGACACGGTGCCGGTCGCGCTCGTGGGCTTCGACGCCGTCGCCGCGCGGAGCACGGAGAGGGTGACGAGATCGGATGCGGTCGCGGTGGATGGCGTGTTCGGCGGGAAGCCCGAGAAGTTCAGCGTGCCGGCCTGGCCGACGACGACGGTCACGGAGGAACCCTGAGCCGTATAGCCCGTGCCCATCGCGGCTGCCGTCGGTACCGCCAAGACCGCCGCGATGCCGATGACCGCCGCGGCCAATACCTTTCGAAGCATGATCCCGCCCCCAAGATCCTTCGGGTATCGGCGCCCGTTCAGACGCCGAACAAGCCTCAGTTTAGCGAGGATGCGCAATCTGTCGACCCTTGCGCGATCGGGAGTGTCCGAACCAGGGGCGTGTGCTGCAGGTCGATCGCCCGGATTCCGGGCTCGCCGCCGAGGAATGCGAAGGTCCATTCGGCGGTCTCCCCCGGCTGGAGCACGACCTCGACGCGGCTGAGCGTGTACCCCGCGTCGGCGGTCGGGTGGTACGGCACCGGTTGCCCGTCGCGGAATACCCCGAGGTTGTACGTGCCCGGTTCGGAGTACAGGTGGACCGACGTGCGGATCGCTCCCGCCGGCGTCCCGTTGGCCCCGCCGCCCGTGACGTACTCGGGCAGGGCGGTCGCCGCGTCGGGCGGTGCGGTGTTCGCGAGCGACACGGTGAACTGGTACTCGGGCAGGCCGTCGTTGCGGCAGACCATGCCCGCCGCGGCGACCTGCACGTCGAGGTACGGGTCCATCTTCGAGCCCGTCATGTCGTTCAGGTACAGGCCGAACGCCTGCGTCTGGTCGGTAGATGTGGGGAGGTCGCCCGTCAGGGTCGTGCCGGCGAGGATCTCCTGCTCGGAGGCATCCGCGTTCCAGATCAGGAGCCGCCGCTCGTCGCCGGCGCGGACCATCGCGTCGATGAGGGCGCGCGGTTCGGCCGTGCCTGTGCGGAGCGCCGCGACGACGGCCCGGGTCACCTCGGCGAACAGGGCGTCCTGCCCGGCGGTGTCGGTGGGTGAGTCGGAGGGATAGCGCGCGTAGACCTCCTGCAGCAGGAAGGGCACGGCGTTCTCGGAGGTCAGCACGTCGCCGGTCGAGAGCGTGATCGGCCCGGTCGCGGTCAGCAGGTAGCTGAGCGCGACGGGATCGAACGCGACGACCGAGGCGGGTTCCTCGCCGAAACGGTCGCGCCACATCTCGCGCGCGGTGGTCGCGGCGATCGGGAACTGCGGCGCGAACGTGACGTCGTGGATCCACCGGGCCGCGTTGTCGCCCCACAGCGCCCGCGTCTCGAGCGGGAGCTCGACGGCGGGCGGGTCGAACCGCGGGAAATCGCCCGAGTCCGCCTGGGTCGTGAGCTCGAACGCCCCGCCGTCGACGTGCACGAGCGCGAGCGCGGCGGGCGACCCGCCGAGCGTGCGCAGCTCGGCATTGTTCTGGAAGAGCAGCAGGATGTCGCGCGGCCCGTTCGCACCGAGCATCGCGGGGACCAGCCGTGACGCGCGATCGAGCGCATCGACCGCGCGGGCCGTCTCGGTGAGCAGGTCGTCGAGCTGGGTGCGCGCGTCGGCGATCGGGGCGAGCACGTCGGCACCATCGACTTCGGCGAGGGTGTCCCGAGCGCTCGAGACGGCCGCGGATGCCTCGGCCGCCGGCGCCTGCAGCGCCACGATCGGCGCGAGGTCGATGCGTCCGTCGGCCGGGCGGAACGCGTCGAGGCCGACACTGCCGGCCGCACTCGCGAGCGGGAGGACCGCACCCGACGCGACCTCGTCGACCGTTGCGGCGAGCACGCGCACAGTCGCGAGGTTCGGCCCGACCAGCGGGATCGCCTCGACGGCCCGCCAGACCGGATCGCTCGTCAGGTCGGCGGCCGACACGGCGTGGCCTGCGAGTTCCTCGGCGGCGGCCATCGCGGCATCGGTGTCACCGGCGACGATCGCCGCGCGTGCGTCGGCCGCTGCACCGACGGCACCGTCGAGCTCCTGCTTCGCGAGGAGGCCGCGGATCGCGATCCAGGCGATCGCGGCGAGGAGGACGGCGATGAGCGTGATCACCCCGATGAGCGCCCAGCGTCGACGCCGGCGCAGTCGGGTCGGCCGCGCCACCGAAGTGGTGCCCGGGTGATCGGCGGTCACGAGGTACAGGTTAGTCACCGATCTGCGTGTGTATTTTCTTGCCTCGGGGCCTTCCGACTCGCCAGCACGAGGCACGTTCTTGTGAACCGCGCTCCAAGATGATCGGATGATCGGGCAGTTGCTCGCTGCAGCAGATGCGCGCATCGACGCGAGACGAGGGGTGACGATGAGTCGGCTCGAGCGGTTCAATCAGTTGTTCGGACGACGCGCGGTGATTGCGTCCGCAGCAACCCTGCTCGGTGGCGTACTTGCAACACTTGTTCGGCGAAACCCGGTCTGGCTATCGCTGGCAAGCCAACTCGTGACCATCGCGGGCATCGTCACGCTGACTCAACGGAGCTTCAATGAGAGACGGGTTGGCGTGCACGCAGAACTCTGGAGTATGCAACGTGTCCGCGACCTCGTCGATCCGGACGGCGAGTACAACGGCCCGTGGGGCCCGGTCGGCGTGGATCCGGAATTCATGCACGAAATCGTTGGGCATCTGGTAACCAACAAGGATTCCCCCACGGTCCTTGAGCTTGGCAGCGGTGCATCGACCATATGGATGGCCCTTGCCCTTCGGAAGCGCGGCGCGGGCCGGTTGATCTCGCTCGAGCAGGACCGATCGTGGGCTTCAATCACCACTGCACGCCTGCGCTCGCTTGGCCTCGATGCTTGGGCCGAGGTCCGGGTCGCCCCGACCGGGGTTTCCGAGAAGTTGGGATGGCCCGGTGACTGGTATACACCGGCGGCACTCGCTGACGTTGAAGGCGTTTCAGTGGTCCTCGTGGACGGGCCAGAAGGCACGCTCTTGCGCCAAAATGCCTTCCCGGGGCTGGCGAACAAGCTCGCCGCGGAGTGCGTTGTGTTCGTCGACGACTTCGATCTTCCGCCGATCCGAACAATGGTCAAGCAGTGGCTGCGCGACTCAAGTATCGGGACGGGATACAAAGTGCATTCGCGGATCGGACGCGGCGGTGTTCTTGCACCTAGCAGCCGACAAGCGTGACCCGATTGCCAGATGACTGATCCGCCAAGGGTTGCCCCAGATCGGAAATTCGTGCTCAGTTCCGGGGATGTTGGACCGTCATCTGCCACACTTGCCCAATGACCGAGGCTCACCACACCTCAGTTCCACTCGACCCCTTTCCGTGCGATGAGCCCGGCATCCAGATAGATTCCCATTCCGCTTCTCCGCGGGTAAGTGCCCACGCTCGCAGAGGCATATGCGACAGTAAGCATCACGCATGGAACCCGAACGCGCGAACGAACTGAGGCCCGGCCACGCCGGGTTCGAAGCATGCTCGTCGACTGAGTTGTGATTGGGAAGCCTCTTGGCGGCCTCCAATAGCCGTACTCCGGTGAACGCCGGCCCTGCGCAGACGTGGCTGGGCGTCGGCGCCGCGCTCTCGGCTGTGACGGCGACGGTCATATTCATAGTTACGGGGAGCCCTGCGGCCGGCGCCATCGGGTTTGTCGGCACCGCTGCGGCCACGATCGTCGCCTATCGAGTCGGAGTACGCGGCATCCTCAGCGCGCTGCTGATCCTCCTCGTTGGTCCAGGGCTGCTCGGTGAGACATCCATCCAGAACTCGCTAATCGGCATGCTTGGGCTGCTGGCCGTCTGCTTGTCATACAGACACAGCAATCCAACCTCGACGGGCGCAGTCCTGCTGGTGGTGGGGTTCATTCTGATGCCGGGAATCGGTATGTTGTCGACGCTAACCCCCGTCGCAGCTGTGTATGGAGTCGCCGCAACGATCGGTGGACTCGCTATGTCACGCCCCCAATTCGCAGACGACCTCCTTACGGGGCTTACGTGGGTCATGGGTGCGCTGGCCGCGTCTTACGCTGCGACCTACTTCCTCGGTCAATTCGCAACGCCGCTCACCACGTTCCATATCGACACGCGAACATTCGCGCTCCACGCGCCGTTCACGATCACCACCGGCGGAGAGCCGTTCATCCCTGGGACGCGGCGCTTGACCCCGCTAACCGGAGAACCTGGGTTGGCGGCCTTCTATGCGGCGCCGCTCATCGCTGTCGTCTTCGGAGCCGGAGTGAGCGTTCCACGAAGAACCATGACCTCGCTCGTCCTGGCGGCACTCGTGATCTTTTCTCAATCCTTCGCAACTCTTCTAGCGGTGGGTGGTGCGGTCAGCGCCGGTATCCTGGTCGTACTATGGCGCCGCCGCCACCGCCTGTTCACCGCACTCCTCGCCCTGGTGGTGCTATTGGTCGCGCCAGCGATCATCGGTCAGGCGCTCGACGAGAAGGCGATGGTCGCCCCCGCATCCTTCACCGATCGCGGCATCGCTGATCTCGGCGATGCAAGCGCCGCGAGCTTCGGCACGATTAATCTGCTGGTCACATTCGGAAGAGCACCCGTGCTCGCCGCGACCCTTGTAGTTGCTCTGCTGCTGGGGCTTGTCTACGCGATGCGCACCCTTGCCGGCTCGCTCGCATTCCTAGCGTTTGCAACGATTGTGATTTTCGCCCAGCCCTCGCAATGGCATCCTGCTGCGTGGTTATTGGTCGGTCTAGCGATGAGGCTCGCCGAAGCGAAGAAGCTGGGCAAAGTGAACATATAGTCAGTCATGCTCGGAAGAAGATCCCGTCGGCTTGAAGCAAGCGACCTGTTCCTGGATCAGCGAAACCCGGGATCAGTGACCATAGTTCCATTCCGCAGCCTTCAAGCCTGTGGAGCAACTCGTCGAAGAGTGGCTGGCCTGAGTAGAGCTCGACAAAAGACATCTCGATCTGCACGCCGACGATCCGGGGCATCAACTCAATCGCACCGTCCAGCACCGCACCCTCGTTGCCCTGCACATCGATCTTCAAGAATGGAGAGATCGAAGCATCCATCGCGAGACAGGAATCGAGTGTCCGTTGGTGCACTCGCTCCTTACCTACGTAGACCGAATGGGGTGCGGCGCTTCTATGCCGCGCGTCCATCGGCAGGATCGAACTGCTCACGCTGTTCTTGGCAATGTTGAGTTCCAATTCACGATCTGATTCTCCGATCGCGACATTGATCGCGCACCAGTCGGGATCGCGCTTGGTTGATTCGTCCAGCAGTGCAAACGCATCGCTAAGGGGCTCGAACGAGATTATCCGACCCAGATACCCGCGTTCACGAATCCACTGAGCGTACTGGCCCTTGTTCGCTCCGACGTCGATAACCAAATCGATATCGCGTTGACAGATGAGATCGGCCGCCCGGTCGCCTGCAGACATCTCCATTCCGTGGTGGTAGCGGCGAACATCGAGGCCCACGTGATGTGCTGCGCGACGGATCATGCTCTTCAGCCGGCTCATCTGAGCCCGCCCGGTTGGTCGTCCGCACGCATGTAGTCCCTTGCTCGAAACCACTCGATTGTCGCGCCAATCCCCTCTTCAAGGCCGACCCGGGCACGCCACCCTAGAGCCAGGAGGCGAGACACGTCAAGCAACTTTTGCGGTGTACCGTCCGGCCTCGAATTGTCCCACTGCGTCTGGCCTTCGTATCCAGATGCCCTCGCGACGAGCGCGGCGAGTTCTTGAATCGTGACGTCACTACCTGTTCCAACGTTCACGTGCTGTGGTCCGTCATAGTGATCGAGCAAATGCAAGCATGCTGCGGCGAGGTCGTCGACGAACAGGAACTCGCGCCGAGGAGTCCCGCTTCCCCAGTTCGTAACGACGGATGCTCCGCCACGGACAGCGTCGTCGTACCTGCGGATGAGCGCCGGAAGCACGTGCGATCCGAACTGCGAGAAGTCGTCGCCCGGCCCGTAGAGGTTCGTCGGCATCGCAGAGATCCACGCGAGCCCGTGCTGTCGGCGCACGGCCTGCACCTGCAGGATCCCCGCGATCTTGGCGATCGCGTAGGCGTCGTTCGTCGGCTCCAACTGGCCGGTGAGCAGCGCGTCCTCGGTGATCGGTTGCGGTGAGAACTTCGGATAGATGCAACTCGACCCGAGGAAGAGGAGGCGCTCGACGCCGACTTCGGCCGCGGCATCCATGACGTTCACCTGGATGCGGAGGTTCTCGCTCAGGAAGTCGTGCGGGTAGGTGTCGTTCGCGAGGATGCCGCCGACCTTCGCTGCCGCGAGCACGACGTAACGGGGGTGAACCTCCCGGAAGAACGCGAACGTCGCGTCCCGGTCGGTCAGGTCGAGTTCGTCATGCGCGCGCCCGACGAGCGAACCGAATCCGGATGCCTCGAGCCGACGCCAGATCGCGGAGCCCGCGAGGCCACGGTGACCGGCGACGTAGAACGTCGCCGAGCGGTCGAGGGCCCGTGTCGTCCCGGTCCCCGCTGCCGTCACCGACGCCACGCCGGCAGCGTCACGGAATCGATCCACGGCCGGCCCTCGTACTCGAGCGCCTCGATGTCCGCGTCGACCATGATCTTGGCGAGTTGGGGCAGCTTCACGCGCGCCACCCAGCCCAAGTCGACCTTGACCTTCGAGGCATCTCCGACGAGCGCGTCGACCTCGGTCGGGCGGAGGTACTTCTTGTCGAACCGCACGTGGTCGGTCCAGTCGAGCCCGGCGTACTCGAAGGCGATCGTAAGGAAGTCGCGCACGGTGTTCGCCGTGCCGGTCGCGAGCACGTAGTCGTCGGGCTCGCGCGCCTGGAGCATCCGCCACATCCCCTCGACGTACTCCGGTGCGTACCCCCAGTCGCGCACCGAGTCGAGGTTGCCGAGGTAGACGTAACGCTGCTTCCCGGCTTTGATCGCCGCGACCGCGCGCGTGATCTTCCTCGTCACGAAAGTCTCACCACGGCGGGGCGACTCGTGGTTGAAGCAGATGCCGTTCACGGCGAAGAGACCGTACGAATCGCGATAGTTGCGCGTGATCCAGTAGCTGTAGAGCTTGGCCGCCGCGTACGGCGAGCGGGGCTGAAATGCAGTCTGTTCGTTCTGCGGCGGGAGCGAGGAACCGTAGATCTCGGAGCTCGACGCCTGGTAGAACTTCGTCCGGATTCCCGAGATCCGGACGGCTTCGAGCAGGCGCGTGGTGCCCACGCCGGTCGTGTTCGCCGTGTAGACGGGCTCGTCGAACGACACGCGGACATGGGACTGCGCAGCGAGGTTGTAGACCTCGTCGGGGTGCAGATCGGAGAGCAGGCTGACAAGCCTCGCACCGTCACTCAGATCGGCGTAGTGCAGATGGAGCCGCGCATCAGGGTCGTGGGGATCTTCGTAGAGGTGATCGATGCGGTTCGTGTTGAACGTGGACGCACGACGGATCAGGCCGTGGACCTCGTAGCCCTTGGCGAGCAGAAGCTCCGCCAGATACGAGCCATCCTGACCGGTAATCCCTGCGATGAGCGCGGACTTCGCCATGATCCCCCAATCATGCGAAGCGGCCCCGCCGTCGTGCCCTCACCTCGCGAACCGACCGCTCCAATACCTGAGCATACATATCGATCGCGGTTTCGCGGTCGAGCATTCGCGCGCGGTAGGCGAGACCGGCCTCGCCGAATCGGCGACGCATGGCTGGATCAGCACCGAGCTTGCCTACCGCTTCCAGAAGCGCGGCCGGATCGCCTGGCTCTACCCGAATGCCTCCTTGCGAGGCTCCGAGCACCGCGGCGGTGGTGCTCGTTCGCACGGTCGCAGCGACGACGGGCAGGCCGCTTGCGAAGTAGGTAGTCAGCTTGCTCGGAACAGACATGTCCTCCACCCCGGGCCGTTCGTTTACGAGCAAGACGTCGGCCGCAGCCAGAATCTGTTCGAACTCAGCCTGAGGAACGGTACCCATGAAGCTGACGCGCTTCACACCCACGGCAGCCGCCTTCACTGTCGCCGCTCGATTGCCTTCCCCGACAAGTACGAACCGAATGGGCGCGTTCGCGCTGTCCGCGAGGCGAGCGGCATTGACGACGTTCTCAAGCCCCTGCTTCGCGCCAATCGCGCCAGCGTGCAGCACAACCGTCTCATCTGCGGACCATCCCAAGCGCTCACGCGTGAGTGTTCGCCCGTCGGCTCGGAGCACGTCAATGTTCGACCAGTTTGGGATGACCACAATGCATGCGGGTCGGACCCCGAGTTCCAACAACGCAGACCGGAAATGCTCGTGGATGACGACGACCTGGTCTGCCGTGCGGAGTGTTGCGGACTCGATCCACTTCGACACCGACGCGAAGTGACTCAATGCGCCGACGCTTGAAGCGACCCCCTCGCTGTACAAATCCTGCACCCACACCACGCTGGCCGCGCGGGGCGACTTGAACCTTTTGACTGCCAAAGCCATGCCAGTCGCCATGAGCGCCGGCGACACCAGCACAACGATGTCAGGGTTACCCCATCGTTCGAACATCAGGCGCGCTCCAAACGTCAGTTCCGAAAGCGCCCGCCGAAGCGGTGTTGGATTGCGGGGGATGTAGTGCGCCATTCGTTGAATCGCGACACCGTTAGATCGCTCCCGGGCGTTCCACCCCGAGAAGCCCTCGAACCGACACCATGTCGGATAGTGCGGGTGCGCCGTGAGGACGCGGATCTGGTTCCCGCGCTGTCGAAGTCCTTCCGCGAGGACTGTCGTGTAGGGTGCCACTCCTGTTGGCTCGGGGGCGTAGTTCAGACCTAGGATTGCGATTCGTAGGGGGTGCTCCACCACAGGTTGACCATAGCGTCCACCGGATTCCGACTCATTGCGACCACACCGCAACACATGATTCGCACGTCGGCGGACCGTAGAGGGGGGATTCGTGGACAGCGCATTGAGGTACCGTCTTCGGTCTCTGATTCAGGCGACCGGTTACGATCTCCGGCGATATCGACCGAGCGTCGAACTTGTGCGGGCTCGGCAGATGTCGAGACGTGGAGTTGACTTGGCGGTCGATGTAGGCGCCAACGTCGGCCAATGGGCGATGAACCTCCGTCGCAGCGGCTACACCGGCCGCATCCTGTCTGTCGAGCCGCTGGCGACGGCATTTCGTTCACTGCAGCGGGCCGCTGAAGGAGATCCCGACTGGTCCGTCCTGCAGGCCGCCGTTGGCGCGGTGGACGGCACCGCAACCCTCCACATCTCGAAAAACAGCGTATCGAGTTCGATCCTGGAGATCCAAGAATCGCACCTGGATGCGTCCCCGCAATCACGCGTGATTGCGGAAGAGGCGACCGTCGTGCGCAGGCTGGACTCGATCCTGCAAGAGCATCTGGACCCCGGGACGCGGACGTTCCTCAAACTGGATGTCCAGGGATTCGAATCCCATGTGCTTAACGGCGCATCGAAGTCTCTCGATTCGGCGATGGGTCTCGAGATTGAACTGTCCCTCGTCGACCTGTACGCGGGGCAGGCGACGTACCTCGACCTGATATCGCGTATTTCGCTATTGGGGTTCGAGCCTTGGCATCTCGAACCAGTCTTCACCGATCCTGTGACCGGGCGCACGCTCCAAGTCGATGGCCTGTTCTTCCGTCGGGATTGAGCGATGTCGCCCGCTGTGGGAGAGGCCCACACCGCATCGCGATCACGATTGACTCGACTACGCCCTGATTACCTAGGATTGCACCACGTGGATCCGTTCGGCACGCGGACACCCACGTCCGGTGGTAGAGCACTCTTGTTGGGGGACGACATGGGCAGGCGCCAAATCTGCACCGCTGCGGAAGCCCTTGGGGACGCATCGAAAATGGATCGCGATCCTCAATTGAGTCGACAATCGGTCTCCTAGGCGGGTGGAGCGAGGTGCGGATAATCCATGTCGCGACCTTATTAACACCGACCGGGGCATTTGGCGGTCCGACGAACGTCGCTCTCGACACGGTCAGTGCACTTCGTGAACGAGGCCACGACAGTGTGCTGGTCGCGGCAGCACTCGGGTTCGGTGACAAACTACCGGAAATGGCCGCAGGCGCGCCCGTGCGTCTATTCCATGCGCGCCAACTAGCACCAACGCGCGGCTTCACCGGAATTGGCGCGCCAGGCATGGTTCGATGGTTGCGTCGCCAAGACGCCGATATCTTTCACTTCCACCTCGGTCGGGATCTTGTGACGATGCGGGCAGCCCGCTCACTCACACGGCAGGGGCGCCCCGTTGTAGTCCAAACCCACGGAATGCTGCAGCCTTCATCTCATCCCCTTGGCCCGTTCGTCGACCGGCACTGGACACGGCCCGTGCTGGCGGCAGCGCGCAGAGTCTTCTACCTCAGTGACCTTGACCGTGACGGCATCCGCGCAGTCTCCAACGACAAACTCGCGCTCTCACAACTTCCAAACGGTATCCGGCCAATCCCTCCGACCGAGGTGGGCACCCCCGAACGACAACTTCTCTTTCTCGCTCGTTTGCATCCAAACAAGCGGGTGATGCAATTTGCCTTGGCCTGCCAACAGCTCGCATCGGAATTCCCAGATTGGAAATTCTGCATCGTCGGACCCGACGACGGTGATCTTCGACAACTTCGGGAATTTCTCCAACGACTGGACCCCATCACCAGAGCCAAGATCCAGTACGAAGGGTCCCTCGACCCAGAATCAAGTCGATTGCGTATGCAGCGCGCCGCAGTCTATGTGGCCCCGGCCGAACGCGAGTATTCGAGCCTAGCGGTGCTGGAAGCACTTTCGGCCGGAATACCCGTCGTGGTATCCAACACTGGAATTGCTTTGGCAATTGAACGCGCCGGGGCAGGCATCGTTACCGACGGGACAATCGAAGGACTCACGGAGGCATTACGATTTCTAATGACTGATTCGAAGTCCCGCGAGCGAATGGGTCGATCAGCTCAGCGATTGGTAGAATCGGACTATACGCTGGAGTCCGTGACGACTCAATTGATTCGTGAGTACACCTCGATCCTCTCGGAGGCGAATGGAGCACATGAGCAGCCGGCCCGCTGATGCCGGTTCCCGCACATTTTGTTCGGACACCAAGACCCGCGTTTACTCATGGGTACGCCTGAACCCTACAGGACGAACGGCATCCCACACCCTGGTAATCCACGGCCATCCAGGGAAGCAATGTCACGACGACTCAAATTCAGGCGCCGCGCGCACTTTGGAAAATCGCAAGACGGGGCCTCGGATGGCGCGATCCACTGATCGCCCTCACCACCAGAGATGCTCCCGGAAATTGGTCGCACAAGGCGGCGCCCAGCGGAGCGAGGCACCCGTCGCGCCAGAATTGGAGTGCCACATCGCGAAAGGGCCGTCCGCGACCGCAGAATCGAGACCATCCGCCGCCTTGTTGGGTGCTTGGCACAGGTCAACCTAGAATTGCGATTAAAGGGAACTCACGCGGGCGACGCTTGGGAATACCAGGGTCAAATAGAACGTAACTGAAGATGCTCTGCCTCTTAGAGGCGCAGTCCGCACTACCCACCTAATGGATCCCGAACAACTCGTCTGGGGGACGAAATGGGCGTTATCTCTATTCGCAATTTTCCGGAGAGACGCGCCCGACGACCAAGGCCGTCGCCCGGTCGGAAGTCTGCGTCTCCAGATGTTCTGTGGGTAGCAAACATCGCTGCGAACTACCGACGACCGGTTTGGGCCAGTCTGGGCAGCCGCATCTCGCTTACCGTCGCAGTTTTTTACCGGGACATGCACATCCCGGGGCCCCCGGGGCGAGTTGCCGACTGGTCCTCACCCGGCCGATCGCATTTCCGCGTTCGGATGCTCAGATGTATTCGGATCCCCTCCCCGATCGGACCAACGTTCGTGCTGATGTCAGGGCTTCGAATGGGGCGGGAACGCCCCCGAGCGGTCGTGATCAGCGGGTGGGATACTCCCGTTTTCTGGCAAACCTTGGCGCTCGCGAAGGCTTTTCACATTCGTACCGTCGGGTTTTATGAGTCGCACCTCGGAACAATGAAGTATCGCCATGGCCCAATCGCTGCGGCGCGAAGACTCTTCTTCCGTTCTCTGGACACGGTAGTCGTCCCCGGATCAGCTGCTCGACGGGCGGTGGAATCGTTCGGTGTTGAGCCGGCTCGAATCCACGTAGGCTTCAATGCAGTCGATGTCGAGGCGTTTCACCAGCAGGCCTTGGCGGCGCGCACAGCGTCCTCAGTTTCGGTGGGGGATGGACACGCATTCGTCTTCGTCGGAAGACTGGTCCCGTTAAAGCAGGTCGAGCTCATCGTTCGGGCATACGGTCAGGTGCGGTTACCCGGCGACTCGCTGACCATCATCGGGGAAGGCCCGAGCGAGTCCTCGATTCGTCAGGTAATAGCCGAGTTGGGCCTGAAAGACCACGTAACGCTACGACCCTGGATACCCAACGCCGAACTTGCGCAAACCCTCTCTCAACTGAACACGCTCGTGCTGGCCTCCAACAACGAGGTATGGGGCCTCGTTGTAAATGAGGCGCTTGCGACAGGCATGCACGCGGTTGTGACAAAGAACTGCGGCGTGTACGAGTCAATCGCGACGATGCCCGGTGTGTATGGTTGCACTTCCACAGAAGATGACCTCGCCGCGGCACTCGCCGCTTCGAGGTCGGAATGGCGTGGGTGGATCGAATCCCCAAGGATCCTCGCGTACACACCGGAGGCACTTTCCGTCGTTCTCGAACGAGCCGCATTACCCGAAGGGCCCTGACCACCACTCCCGCGGAGGGCGTCCCCTCGGCCCTGACTGTTGAAGTGACTTGCAGTGCCTCGCACATCGCGAGGCACGTCATTCCTCTTGAGCGCGGCCCGGGCGGATCCGTCGACACGTCGCTGCGCCAGAAGGCGACTTTGGCCGACGAGCCTGCTCAAGTCCTGTGCTTCATGCAGCAAATCAAATGTGTGAGCCTGGCGCGTCTCGATTCGAGCTTCAGACCACGCCACGCTCAGGGGCCCGACACCGACATACCTCGACGAGGTCGATCATTGAGCTGGTCCTGGAGTTCCCGGTGGCGACGCAGATCGACGACAACGTCATTTGCCTCGACGCTCTCTTCGCAGCACCGCAGCGACCGCCGCCATACCCGCTAACCCAGCGAGATGGAGAACAACAACGCCCATGGCGGCCGCCAAAGCTCCGAGATCTGGCGCAAAGACAATAACGACCCCGATTGAGACCAAGGAACTGGTCAGGACCACGATCGCCACGGGCTTATCGGCTCCGCGCGATTGTAGGAAGGTTGCAAGGATTTGGTTCGCGATCCCCGGGATAGTTGCAAGCGCCAGAATCTGCAAGACGCCGACTGCGCCAATGTACGACTCACCGAGCAGGAATGGAACGAGCAAGGGAGCCGCTACCGCGAATCCGACGGCTATCAGAACGCCGAGCATGGGAAGCCACAACCCGCGCCTGACGATCGCCCACGCCTCGGCCTCCGTCGCGGCTCCCGCTACAAATGGCGCCGAGGCCGTACTGAAGGCGTTCGCGAAAAGACCGATCGGCTGGGTCCAGCGATTGACTGCGCCGTAGACGCCAGCTGCGGTCGCGCCCGACGCCAGATTCAGCACATTGACATCGAGGCGCTGGATCGCCGATGCCGCACTGAAGAGCCCGTAGAATAGCGCACCCGACCATGGATTGCGTAGCCGGAATCGGGATGACCAACGGTCCGGCGTGAGTAGCGCAAGCAATCCCGCGGCGATCAGCGTGCCGGCGTTCAGTGCGATCACGAACTCCACCTCGTTCAACTGGCCGATGGCGGCTGCTATACCGATACCTATTGCCGCAGTAAACCGTTCCACGAGAGCGGCAATCGCCACCGGTACTGCGCGCGCGGCGCCTCGCAACCAAACACCCGACGTTTGATAGCTCAGAACGGCCAGAAATGTTGAGGGCGCGATCCATGCAAGGGGATCGAGGCGACTCACAACCAGGAGCCAGCCACCAGCCATGGCGGTCCCCAACATTAGCTTCGAAACTGCCCGATCACGGATCTCCGTAGTCGATCGCTGCCCGTTCGCTAGGTCACGGACCCAGAGCGAATTGCCGCCGAAATCGAAGAAGCCCGCGGCTGCGGTTCCGGCCGCGAAGTGGGCAACAACTACACCGAACGTGGCCGGGCCAAGTCCTCGAGCCCCGACGACGAACAGACCTGCCATCAATCCGAGCGACAACGCAGATGCGACTGCGAGCCAGACGGCTTGACCGACGAGCCCCGTGCGTCTCACACAAGCACCGGATCTATGAGCGCTCGCGCAAACATGGCCCGAGTGATTTCGAGATCGCGGTTCGGTGACCTGGGCAGCCTCAAAGCCTCTTCGATAGCGTTCACTAGGTCGGCGATGGAGAGATGAACCCACCGGCCGTTCGGTGCGTCGACGAGCATGTTCCGAAGCTCGGCTGCACCGGCAGCGACAATTGGCGTCCCGGCGATCAGCGCTTTTCCGACAATCCCGCTGGGCGATTCGTTCGAATATGCGGCGACCACGACGTCACAACACACGATCGCCTCGTCGAGTTCCTGATCACTCAGGAGCCGATCGACTATTTGCATGTCGAGGTCAGGTGGCGCTGCTCCGACTTGACCGCGAACAATATCGGACATCCGGCCTGCAATAAGCACGACAATATTTGGGATTCGGAGCTGCGAAACCGCCGCGAGCACGAGATCGACATTCTTCCGTTCATCGAGTGCGCCAAGCACACCAACAACACGCGAATTCGCCCGAAACTGCATGCGGGATCGAATTTTCTCACGGGCGTCGGGGTCAACGGGAGCCCGGAACTGAATTGGATCGCGCACGATCATATCGTGCGAATCTCCGCGCCAGTTCGCAGGCCTCAAGAAGGTGACGGCGATCTTGGAACGTCGCGCGGCGCGCCGAATTATACGAATGCGAACCGGCTGTGCGACCTTCGTTATAATAGGCCAATTTCTCGGCTGCACGGAGGCCCGCATTATGAGCACCGAGATTGGACGCTGAACTCGTCCAACCCCGAGACCAAGTCGAAGTGCCCAGCGGTCTCCATCCGGGACTATGACGGCAGTGGCATCTAAATCGTCGGCGAATGCCGACGCAGTACGCAGGGTTATTTTGCCGGCCGCCTCGACCACGCTAAAGGTTCCGTGCAATCGCCCCAAATGCACCTCATAGTCCTCGGATCCCGCGACAAAGCGACTCGTCAACAGGACCGGTGCGAGGTTGATCGAGAGGGCATACTCGATCAACTCTGCGACATAGTACAAGCGATGGCCGCTTGAGTTCGGCTCAACGATCAGGATCCGACGCCGCGTAGTTCCGGCGACACTACCGTCATGCCCCGTGACGTTCAACACTCGAGCTTCCTACCCACATCGGCAGGCCTGCGGCAATACGTCGATCGCTGGGACCAATACATCGGATTTTGTGTGACTCGACCATTACCCAACCGCCACACGCAACGCCCTTTGATCGCCGGCTCACCCATGTTCACACACCCTCCCGCCCGAGCACAGCCCGCCCCGTTTTCCACAGGATCACCACATCCCCTGTTATCGACCAGTTCTCCACGTAGTACAGGTCGAGCCGTACGCTGTCCTCCCATGAGAGCGACGAGCGCCCATTCACCTGCCACAGCCCGGTCATGCCGGGCTTCACTAGGAATCGCCGGTGGACGTGGTGCTCGTACTTCGCGACCTCGGTCGCCAGCGGCGGGCGCGGGCCGACGAGCGACATCGACCCACCAAGCACGTTGAAGAGCTGCGGAAGTTCGTCGACGGAGTAGCGCCGCATCCAGCGCCCGACTCGCGTGACGCGCGGGTCGTCCTTCATCTTGAAGAGCACCTCGTTTCCGGAGTCCTGCTGACCGATCAGGCCGTCGAGCCGCGCCTCGGCGTCGGCGACCATCGAGCGGAACTTGAACATGCGGAACATCCGGCCGTCGTGACCGACGCGCTCTTGGGAGAAGAACACCGGGCCCGGGCCGGACGACTTCACCATCACCGCGAGCACGACTAACAGCGGCGACAGCAACACGATCAGCGCGAACCCGACGCCGAGGTCGAACGAGCGTTTCGCGACGAGCTTGCGTCCCTCGAACAGCGGCGTCTCGACGTGGATCAACGGCAGACCGGCGACCGGTCGCGTCTGGATGCGTGGTCCGCCGATGTCGATGAGGCTCGGCGCGACAACCAGGTGCTCGGCGCCCGGCACGAGCGCCCACGAGAGGCGCCGCACCTCCTCGGGGCCGAGGTCGTCGGCGCTCGTGATCACGAGGGTGTCGGCGCCCAGGTCGCGCATCACCTCGACCGCCCGCTCGACGCCCGCGTGCACGCGCACATCGGTACCCGCGAGGTGGTCGACCACCCCTGCGCCGGGCACGCATGCCCCGACGACACGGTAGCCGGCAGCCGGATGCTTTCCGAGCTCCCTCGCGATCGCCCCAGCCGTCGCCGCCGACCCGACGAGCACAACGGACGTCGTGAATGCGCCACTCCGGCGGACCATGCCCAGCCACTGTCGCCAGATCCAGCGCGACAGCACGAGCACCACCAGTCCCAACGGCAATGCCGTCAGGATGTACCCCCGAGCTACGTCGATCTTGAACACGAACGCGACGATCGCGACGAGTCCGAACAGACGGAGCGTCGCGTCCGCGATCGCCCGGTATTCCTGTGATCCCTCACCGAGCACGCGCGGTGAGCGGGTATCGAAGAGCTGGAGCACGAGCATCCAGGACCCGACGAGCACCACCGACACGACCGTGTAGCTGATCTCGATATCATCGCGCGACCCGCTGAAGCCCTGCGCCGACTGGTCGAGCCCGACCCAGGCGATCTGCGTGCCGAACACGACCCACACGATCACGGCGAGGTCGGTGATCGCGACGCGCATGGCGATCCGCGACGCCCACGTGACTGCATGGCCATGAACCGCCAGTCGACCGCGATCTGCTGTCTCCGTCACCGAGATATCCCCTCTTGCCAAACCCGGTGGCCTAATTCGTGTCAAGTTGCGCCACGTACAATTGATTGATTCCGAATCGAGCCAGTCGCGGCATACGCGAAAGCCGTTCCTCAATACGAAGGGCCCTGTCCTCCCTAAGTAATCTCAACGACTTGGCACTCAATACCCCATAGCCGTGCTGCTGGACAATTCGGAGGCCGGCTTGGTGCGCAAGCTCGTGGACATCGGAATCCGGCAGCACGTTCCCCTCTGGCCTCCAATCCTCCGGCCGCCCACGACGGTGACCGCGAGAATGCGTGAACGATTTCAAGCTCGGGATGTGCCCATGATTGTTGAAGACAAGGAGCGAGTGCCCGTCTCGTAGCCGCGCTGCCAGTGCTCTCATCGCCTTAATGCGAAGTGCGGGCTCGGCGTTGAGCACGAACCGGTATGCCGTGATCAGGTCATATTGCGCTTCGATCGGTGCAGTCGAATCGGTGATATCCGTACACACCACTGTGCCGTGCCGCAACCGGCTTCGAGCGCGCTCAACCATTGCCGGTGAAATCTCGATGCCCGTCGCAGAGTCGACTTTGTCCTCGAGGAATCCGATGATGCGTCCCGTTCCAGACGCGAAGTCCAAGTAGTCGATACGATCCAATGCCCCGTACAGATCTCGGATGATGCTCAGCAGTTGAGTCTTCTCGATCTTCCACAGCAGATCTGACCATGACCCCGCGGCGTACTGCTGCTCGTCGTAGGCCTTCGCCCGATCGGCCGAATCGAAGTGACTCCGGTAGCTCGCATCGGAGTGAGGGTCCGGATGTCCTGACGTCATATCAATCACCCCAATGTTGAACGAGACCTGTCGCAGCCACCTTGCCGATGCTGCACATGAATGCCACCGCGGCGAGCACATCGGCGGTATGCACTGCGTGCCGACTCTGCCACTCTTGACCGCGCAAGTACTGCGCTTGAAATCGCTTCACGCTGCCTCGGGGGTCGGACGCGTTCCATCGGAATCCGACATCCATAGCGAAGCTCAATTCGTCCAGGAATGCGGGGCCGTCCGCGCAACTCTCCTCCCAATCAAGAATCCACGTCCTCGTGTGATCCCCCAAAAGGTTCGCCCTGCAGAAGTCTCCATGGACGCGCCGCACGCGGAGCCCCTCGTGCGAGATCGCTGCCCGGAGCGCGTCATCAAACTGGCGCTGATCCGGTGCACTCGCGGAATACCGGTTCCACCAACTCAACGAATCCCAATTGCCGGCTTTCAGCCTGTATGGCGCGCCCGCATACTCCTCTACGGCGTCCATCGGGAAGGCCTCTACCGACGCGCCAAGCGGTCTCGCGGCCTCGGGAATCGCCTCGAGGACCATGAACTCAAATCCCTGTGAGCGCGCCGCCGTGTATACCCGCGGCACCCTACTCTCCTGCAAGTTCCTCTTCGCCATCTCCACCAACGCGGCGTGCTCACGTTGTATCGCGTCGTCATTCGCGGGAGAGAGCGAGACCTTGGCAAACGCGTGTGCGCGCGCATGGTGATCGATCAGGTGCACATAGACACGCCCCCGGTCACGCTGCGGAGGCCAGACCAAGACGGCATCCAACCGCGCCAGACCAAGGGTTTCTTCGATCTCTGCCAGCCAAGCGGGCACATCGAAATCGGGATGATCCACCAGAGGCTGCGTCGTGAGGGTGCTGAAGACTCGATTCAGGCCGAGCCCTGTCGCAACACGGAGAGCTCTTTGGTAGGCGACACGTTTCGGCGTGAACGGCTTCAGGCTGGCCAGCGCCACTTCAGTCAAATTCGGAGAATCGGGCACCGCGATCACCGGTCGTCCAGCGAATCGAAACACGCGCCATCGCCGCATTCCATTCTTCGCGGTCGTGCCGCGGCTGGGAATCATTGTCACGACGGGAATCCGGTCCAAAATGCGACGATTTCCGCCCACCCCTGCACCGACTGGTCGAGCCCGACCCAGGCGATCTGCGTGCCGAATACGACCCACACGATCACGGCGAGGTCGGTGATCGCGACGCGCATGGCGATCCGCGACGCCCACCCGACTCCGTGGTCTGGTTGCGTCGCGGTCCCCCGATGCGACGTCGCCGTCATACAGCCCCCTTCCGTCGATCGTAGGGTGCGAGCGTGCAGATGTGGGCGAAGCACCCGACGGGTTGACGCTTCGCGTCAGCCGACTGAAGCAGGGACCGTGGCGACAACGCCCCGGTCGACCAACTCCCCCACGACCGCCACGACATCCGCCTCGACGACCTCCAATGCCGCCCCGAAGCTCTCTGCGAGCACCATCGCGACCTCCCGCACCGTCGCCCCCTCAGCCGGCACTGCGAGCAGGAGGTCCCGGCCGGTGCCCTCGAGCGCGATCACCTCGGGCTCTCGGAACCGGTCGAGGTCGAGCAGCACGATCCGGCCGCCCGAGTCGACGATCGCGAGCGAGGGCGACGGGCGGATGACCGTGTCCGGGTCGATGGTCACAGGGCCGCCGTTCGTTGTTCGCGCGCGACCCGTCGTCGTGCCCGTACCACGCGCGGCGCGTCGCGCAGGCCGCGCGCGATCCGACGCCACCTGCCTGCGAGCGCGGCGCGCCGGCCGGGTGGCGTCTCGGGGCGGATGACCCGGAACTCGGCCTCGGTCGGCCAGAGGGCGCGGAACACCAGTCGCGGCATCCGATACCAGGGGGTCTGGTCGACGAGTTCGGCGTAGAAGTGCGCGACCGTCGCGCCGCTCTCGATGCGGCGTCGCCAGCTCGTGAATTCCGGGTCGCCCGCCGCAGCGGCGGCTGCGACGTCGGCGCGGACGTCCACGCCGATCCGCTCGAGGAACGGGGCCGCGGTCGCCGCCGCCCCGGTCGCGCGCGCGAGGTCGACGAGATCGTCGAGTTCCGACGTATCCGCGCCCTGCAACCGCTCGACGAGCGCATCGAGCTCGTGCGCGTGCCTCGGCACCTTGGCCGACCCGCGCAACGAGTGAAGCGCGAGGATCAGGGCGCTCGACGCGCGATCCGGGATCGGCACCTCGTGCCCCGCACGTACGAGCGGCTCGCGCCGTTCCCAGAGCGCCTCGAACACCGTCGCCGGATCCGCGAGGAACCCGGGGTACGCACGATGCACGTCGAGGTCGCACGGCCAGCCGTCGCGCACGAGCGTCGTGGAGTGCGTGATGAAGGCGTCCTCGTGCGGCGCCTTCGCGCGCTCGTGCCATCCGCTCTCCTGGAGTGACGCGACCAGCGCGTCGAAGCGGGCCGGCTCGACGAGCACGTCGACATCGGCCGAGGCGTGCGGCGCCCGCAGGCCGTGATGCTCGAGCGAGGCGCCCTTGATGAACAGGACGCGCGCGTCGACCGCGTCGGCGAACCGGAGCACGAGCGGATGCCCCAGCTCCACCGCCTCCCCCACCCGGAGCGCGACGACCATGCCCGATGCTCTCGCGTCAGCCCAGCGCCGTGACCGTCTTCGAGGTGCCCACCGTCGCGGCCGCATCCGCAGAGACGGTCGCCGTCACGGTGAAGGGGAGGACGACCGTGGTCGCCGAGACCAGGTTGAACGCCAGGCCGGTCGATGGGTCGCTTGGCTTGACGGGCGGATTTGTGATTCGGGTGAACGTGAAGACACGGTCCGAGCCGATCACGGTGCTCCCCGAGTAGATCCACCCGCCGGTGGTGTCGGTGATCGTCGGCGTCTGGTCGCCGGCCGCGAGGACACTCGTGGGATAGGAGAACGTCGCCGTCCAGTTCGGTCCGATCGGCGCGGCGTCGAACGATCCGCCGTTCCGAACCGCCAGTTGGGTCTGGATCACCCCGGGAAACGAGCGGGCATCGAAGAAATCGATCTGGATCACGCCGGGGGGCGGCGAAGCCGCCAACATCGGCACCCCCACCGCGCTCACCACGATCGGCACCGACCACGCGCCCGCCTTGAGTACAGACCTGCGATCAATCCCCCCCATGTATGCATTCCAGCACACGGTCGGCGGAACCGCAGTCAACGCACCTCGACGAGTCCCGCCGTCGCGAGTTCGGCGACGGCGGCGGCCACGACCTCGTCCGGGTCGACCGCGACCGGAGCGCCGAGCTCCCGCACGAGCGCGGGTACGAGCGCGTCGACCCGGACCCACCCTTCCGCCACGGCTGCACGGATCAGCCGGCCCAGGGGCGACACGAGCACGACCCGGTCGCCGATCAGCACGAGTTCCTCGCCGTCCCGCTCGATCGCGTCGACGACGGGCAGGGCGCGCGCCTCTGCCGTGCTCATCGCGCCACCGCCTCGGCAGTGCCGGGTACGGCAGTGCCGGCTGCGGCAGCGCCAGCCGCCTCGGTGCCCGCCACGGCGGCGCGCAGCGCCGGGAGCACGCTCCCGGCGTCGCGATAGCGGATGCGCCGGACGCCGCCGACGCCCTCGGCCAGCCCCGCAATGCGCTGCAGCGGCCGATCGAGCGCCGACAGGTACGACGTCTGCGGCACCAGGTCGGCGAGGCCGTGCAGCAGCGGGACATCCTCGATCTCGGCGTGCTCGGGCGCGTCGTCGCGCCGATCGAGCAGGAAGAGGCCGCCGAGGCGCAGCCCGGCCGACCCGGCCGCAGGGAGCCCGCGCAGGCCGAGTTCGTCGGGGCCGGACTGCGCCTTCGCGCCGCCGCCCGCGCGAACCGTCGACACCGGCTTCGGGAACGCGGTCACGCGCCCGTCGAGCTCGATCGCGACGGATTCGTCGGAGACGTACCCGAA
The DNA here is from genome assembly GCF_043518605.1 of Agromyces sp. MMS24-JH15. Taxonomy (GTDB): domain Bacteria; phylum Actinomycetota; class Actinomycetes; order Actinomycetales; family Microbacteriaceae; genus Agromyces. The sequence continues at coordinate 2,255,035 of NZ_CP171358.1, read as the reverse complement.
CTCGCGCCCGAGCACCGCTGCGAGCGTCGTCTTGCCGCCGCCCGACGGCGCTGCGAACGCGAGGACGCGCCCGTCGGGGAGGGCGAGCCCGCACGCGTGCAGCAGCCACGCCGTGCCGGCGCGCGCCTCGAGCCCGCGGAGCGTCAGGGTCGAGCTCAGCAGGTACAGGAGACCCGGGACATCGGATGCCTCGATCCGGTCGTGACCCGCGCGCGGCACGCCGTCAGGCACGTAGTGCGGCACGCCGCCAGGCACGTCGCCGCCCGACGGCTCGCGCACGACGAGTTCGAGGTGCCCCTCGACGGCGACCGCACGCGGGCTCGAGGCATCCACCGGCGCATCCGTCGGCACCACGCAGCGCGACCAGGCCCGGGCGACCGCGTCGAACGCCGCATCGGGTCCGACGACCGAGAGACGGAAGCGCACGCCGAGCACCTCGACCACCAGCTCCCCCGCGCCGCGCACGCGGGAAGTCTACGGCGCTACGGCGTCGCGCTCCCGCGCGACGAGCCACTGCATATGTAGGCTCGACCTACGCGATCGAGGGGGTGGCGGTGGAGCTCAGCGACTACCTGCGGGTCATCCGGGCGCATTGGGTCGCGATCATCGTGTGCACGCTCGTCGGCGGCGCCGTCGCGCTCGCCTGGGCGGCGCTGCAGGTGCCGCGGTACTCGGCGAACGCGAGCGGCTTCGTCACCGCCGGCTCGAGCGAGAACCCCGCGCTCGCGTCGGCGAGCGACTCGCTCGCGAAGAGCCGCGCGAAGTCGTACGTCGACCTCGCCGAGAGCCGCGCGACCGCGCAGCGCGTCATCGACCAACTGGGCCTGGATGCCACGCCGTCGGAGCTCATCACCCACATCGCGGTCGTCCAGCCGCTCGACACCGTGCTCATCGAGGTCACCGCGGAGGCCTCCGACGCCGACCGCGCGACCGCGCTCGCCGACGCGTGGATCACGGCGCTCGCGGCCGAGGTGAGCGAGGTCGAGGGCGGCGACCAGGGCCTGCGCGTCGTGCCCGTCGAAGCGGCGGCCGTGCCGACCTCGCCGAGCTACCCGAACTGGGCGCTCTCGATCGGGCTCGGGCTGCTCGTCGGGCTCGCGGTCGGCGTGGGATACGCGGTGATCCGGAACCAGCTCGACCGGCGCATCCGATCGGCCCAGGACCTCGAGCGCCAGTTCGCGTTCCCTGTGCTCGCCACCATCCCGATCGACGCGCGCGCCGCGGGCGCCCGACCCGACCCGACCGCGATCGAACCGACCGACGTGCGGGCCAGCGCCTATGGCGAGGCGTTCCGGAAGCTCCGCACGAACCTGCAGTTCATGAACGTCGACGACCCGCCCCGCGTCATCGTCGTCACGAGCCCGAACCAGGGCGACGGCAAGTCGACCGTCGCCGCGCGACTCGCGATCACGCTCGCAGCCGCGGGCGAGTCGGTCGTGCTCGTCGACGCCGACCTGCGCCGGCCGAACGTCGCCCAGCGCTTCGGGCTCGAGGGTGCGGCCGGCCTCACCGACGTCCTCGTCGGGCGCGCCGAGATCATCGACGTCGCGGTCGCATGGGGGCAGGGCATCGAGCTGTACCTGCTGCCGGCCGGCGCGGTGCCGCCGAACCCGAGCGAACTCCTCGGCTCCAAGGCCATGCAGGCGGTGCTCGCCGCGCTCAGCGCGCGCGCCCTCGTGATCATCGACGCGGCGCCGCTGCTGCCGGTCACGGATGCCGCGGTGCTGACCGCGCGCGCAGACGGCGCGATCATCGTGGTCGCCGCCGGCAAGACGGCCGACCGCGAGCTCGAGGCATCCGCCGCGCACCTCGACGCCGTGAACGGCCGCACGCTCGGCGTGGTCCTGAACCGTGTGCGCAAGGCCGACGGCGGCGGGTACGAGCGGTACTACGCGGAGGAGTCGGGCGGCCGGCGGGCTACGGGGCGGTGAACGTCGCGGTCGCCGTATTCGCGTTCGGCGACGTGAGCCGCAAGGTGAAGAGGGTTCCGGACGGGAGACTCGGCACGTCGTAGACGTAGAAGAAATCGACACCGCCCGGCACCGGCGGCGGGGCCGCCAGGAGGAGCGAGTAGCTGTCGAGCCCGTTGCTGGTCGAGGCTGGGACAGATGTCGGCTGCCAGTCGCCCTGGGCCGGGATCGGAGCGCGGACGAGCGCTGGCGCAGTGGGTTGAGCGGGGACCGTGATAAGGGCGGTGACCGGCTCAAGCGCCGCGCCATTCGGCCCGGAGGTGTAGAACCCGAACCGCACCAGACGGTCGGTGGGTGAGGGCGAACCCGAATAGGCCTGAAGGTCGAAGTAACTGATGATGAGCGTGATGGGCAAGGATGCCGCTGCCGCCGGCGACGCCACCGCGACCGCGACCACCGGCACGGTCCACGCCGCCGCCGCGAGCACCGCGCGCCTGGGAATCCCCGTCTCGTTGTCGTCCAAGCGTCCCCCCTTCGACCCACCTGATCTGAGCGTACGCTTTTCCCTCACCAGGCGAGAAACTTGCGATCGGCCTCCGTTTCGCTCACCAGGTGCGCCCGAAATCACCCGAGCGCGCGACCACCGGGCCGGTCCAGAGCCAGAGCGTGCTGCCGTCGCCCGCGACGGCGATGACGGATGCCCCGTCCGGGGCATCCGACGCCATGCACTGGCCCGGCGAGCCCGGCGCGAGCGCACCGTCGAGCACGGCGACCTGCACGCCGGGGCATCCGTTCTGCCTCTCGATGAGCACCAGCGCGCGATCCGGGGCGGCCGCGACGCCCGCGAGCCCGGCGATCGGCTCCGACGTCGCCCAGGTCGCGCCGCCGTCGCCGCTCTCGGCCACGCGCGCGTCGGCGCACAGTACGAGCGCCCCCGAATCCGACCGCGGCACGACCTGCAGCGCCGCGCACGGGGTCGACGATCCGCCACCCGGTGCGACCACCGCATCGCCCTCGATGCGCCAGCCGAGGTCCTGGGCGCCGAGTTCGAGCCACGCCGACCCCTGCACCCAGCTGCGGAACCGCGTCGGCGCGCACGCCGGGTCGGACGCGAGCGCGTCGACGATCTGCCCATCGCCCGGCTCGAGCCTCGTGACCGAGGACGCCCCGGCGATCCCCGCGGGCTGCCAGGTCGCGCCGCCGTCGACCGTCAGCTCGATCGCGGCGCCCGAACCGGGGCAGGTGCCCGTCGACGAGCGGTACGCGACCTCCGTGTCGCGCGCGCCGAGGACCACCTCGGGCCGCGCGACCGACAGGTCCTGCGGCAGCGCCGACGCGGTCGGCAGCGGCGCGCGCGGAGTCCCCGACGCCGCGGGATCGGCCGGCGCATCCGGGTCATCCGCACCGTCCCCGTCGCCGGCCGGCTGCGACGCGCTCACCGCGCCAGGCGTCGGCAGCGGCGGCGTGCGATCGGCCGTCAGCGCCCACGCGACGAGCGCGATGTCGACCAGCACGAACAGGGCGAGCCCGACCCAGACCCACGGCGAGACCCCCTGGTCCGGCCCGCGCCCGAGGAACCGCGACAGGCCGCCGCTACCCGCCACCGACGTCCACCCGCCGACCGGTGAACGCGCGCACCGCGGCGTCGACCGCCTCGTCGATGCGCGCCGCCGCCTCGTCGTAGACCGCGGCGTCGCACCGGAACGGATCGACCACGTCGTCCGCACCCGGACCCACGGGCACGCGGAGCCCGCGCGCCGCCGCCACGGCCTCGATCACCTCGCGCGGATCCGCCGGCGCGCCGGCATCGCCGGACCCCGGCAGCTCGGCGATCGCCGCGAGCCCCGCGAACTCGCGCAGCGTGAAGATCCGCCGCACCGCGCGCGGCACGAGCGTCACCGCCGCGGCGCGATGGTCCGTCGTCGCGGTGAGCACCAGGTCGGCCTCGGCGACCGACCGCTCGGTGAGCTGCCGCGCCCCGTGCCCGGTCGGGTCGGCGCCCAGCCGGCGCACCCGCTCGGCGGCCTCGGGCGTCATCGACTGCCCCGGGTACGCGCCCGTCCCCGCGCTCGTGACCACCGCGTCGATGCCCGCCGCGGCGAGCCGTGCGCCGAGGACCCGCTCCGCGATCGGCGACCGGCAGATGTTGCCCGTGCACACCACGAGCACCCGCAGGCTCATCGCGCCTCGGTCGGCTCTGCCTGCTCGCGAGGCGCGGCGCCGTACGTCTGGCCGTACCGCGAGTAGCCGTACGCGTCAGGTCCCTTGGTCGGCAGCATGTTGAGCACGATGCCCGACAGCGGGGCATCCACGTTCTCGAGGGCCGCGAGCGACCCGGTCACCTGCTGCTTGTGCGTGCGCCCCGCAGCGACCACGAGGATGACTCCCCCGACGCTGCGCGCCAGCAGCGCGGCATCCGTCACGGGCAGGAGCGGCGGCGCGTCGAACAGCACGATGTCGAACGTCGCCTTCATCGACGCGACCAGGCTCGCCATCGCGCCCGACCCGAGCAGCTCGCTCGGGTTCGGCGGGATCCGACCGCTCGGCAGCACGTGCAACTGCTGGCGACCCCAGCGCTGGACCGCGTCGTTCGGGGACACCCGGCCGATCAGCACCTCGGCCAGGCCCACCGCCCCCTCGATGCCGAGGTACGTCGCGACCTTCGGCCGACGCAGGTCGGCCTCGACGAGCAGCACCCGGCTGCCCGCATCGGCGAGCGCGATCGCCAGGTTCACCGCCGTCGTCGACTTGCCCTCGCTCTCGACCGAGCTCGTGACCACGAACGCGCGATCGCCCCGGCCCGGATCGAGGTACTGCAGGTTCGTGCGCAGCGCGCGGAACGACTCCGCCCGCCCCGACTGCGGGTCGGCGTGGACGATGAGCGGCCGATCCTTCGCGCGCGCGTCGAACGCGATGCCGCCGATGATCGGCACGTCGGTGATCGCCTCGATGTCGTGCTCGTTGCGCACGCGCGTGTCGAGCGACGCCCGCAGCACCGCGATGCCGATGCCCACCGCGAGGCCGATGAGGCCGCCGAGCGCGATGTTCAGCAGCACGTTCGGGCTCACCGGCTCGAGCGGCACCTCGGCGTGCTGCACGAGCGTCAGGTGCACCGGGCTCACCGGCTCCTCATCGTCGGCGCCGGCCGGCGGCGCCTCGATCGCCTCCACGACACTCGTCAGGCTCTCCGACACCGCGGTCGCGATCTCGGCGGCCTGCGCGGGATCCACGTCGACGACCGTGATCTCGATGAGCGACGTGTCCAGCGGCGCGGTCGCCTGGATCTCGTCGCCGAGCTCGTCGCCCGTCATGTCGAGGCCCAGCCGGTCGATCACCGGCAGCAGCACGATCGGCGTGGTCGCGAGGTCGGCGTACGTCTTCACGCGCTGCTGCGTGAACGTGTTGCCCTGCTGGAGCTCTGCGGCCGACACCCCGCCCGACGTCGACACGAACACCTTCGCCGTCGTCTGGTACGTCGGGGTCTGCAGGAGCGAGTACACCGCCGCGAACGCAACGCCCGTGAGCGTGAGGGCCACGATCAGCACCCAGTGCTGCCTGAGCACGCGAAGGTAGTCCCTCAGCTCCACCGATCCCCCGATCCGCCGTGCCTGCCGGTTCACCCGCCAGCCCGAACCGCCTCACGACGACCGAGCGAGCCCACCGCTACGCTCCGAAGCGTGGCTTCCCCACAACCTACCTCCCGGCCGGGCGGCCGGGCGAGCACCCGCACGGGGCGCGGCCGATTCGGCGACGCCGCCTGGGGCCTCGCCGCCGCCGCGGTCGCGATGCTCGCGTGGCAGGCCGCGACCCGAACCTGGGTCATGGATCCGGTCGTGCAGGTCGCCGGGGCGTACCTGAGCGTGTGGATCCCGCTCGCGGCCGCCTCGCTCGTCGCCGTGTTCGTGCACGGTTCCGGGTCGCCTGCCCGGGACCTCGGGCTCCGATTCGGGTGGATCGACCCGCTCTGGGGACTCGGAGTCGGAATGCTCGCCGCCGGCCTCGCCGCGCTCGTCGGACGCTGGCTCACCGGCGCCGCCGGCGCCGCAGTGCTCGACCCCGGGCCGTGGGCGTGGCTCACGCTCGGCATCGTGCCGATCGTCATCGCACCGGTGATCGAGGAGACCTACTTCCGGGGGCTCCTGCAGCCCGCCGTCGCCGAGCGGACCCGCCACGCGGGCGCGAGCCCGATCACGGCGGCCGCGACGGGCGTCATCGTGAGCGCGCTCTGCTTCGCGGCACTGCACGCGCTCGCCGCCCCCACCCCGATCTCCGCGCTCCTCGCGGCGATCGCGCCGTTCGCGGTCGGCGTGGGCTGCGGCATCCTCACCGTCCTCACCGGGCGCATTGGCGGCGCGATCATCGCGCACGCCGTCGCGAACGCAGCCGTGCTCTGGATGCGGTGAGCCGCGGCGACCGGCGGCGGTGAGCCGCGGGCGGCCGACTACGCGGTCGGGGTGCCGTGCAGCACGCCGCCCGACTCCTGCAGGTAGCAGACGCCGCACAGCGACTCGTACTCGACGTGCTGACCGTCGATCGCGACCTGGTCGCCGTCGAAGACGTACCGGCCGTCGATCAGCCGGCCGTTGAAGATCGCCTTCCGCCCGCAGCGGCAGATCGTCTTCAACTCCTCGAGGCTGTGGGCGATCTCGAGCAGCCGACGGCTGCCGCGGAAGGCGGCGGTCTGGAAATCGGTGCGGATGCCGTACGCGAGCACGGGCACGTCGTCGAGCAGCGCGATCCGGAGCAGGTCGTCGACCTGCGACGAGTCGAGGAACTGCGCCTCGTCGACGAGCAGGCACGAGACATCCCGACCCGACCGCTCGATGACCCGCGTACGCTGCCGCTCGAACAGGTCGAGGACCGCGTCGCCCGCGCCGATCGTGAAGTCGACCTCGCGCGCGACCCCCAGCCGCGACACGATCTCGCGGTCGCCCTTGGTGTCGATCGATGGCTTCGCGAGCAGCACCTCGTGCCCGCGCTCCTCGTAGTTGAACGCCGCCTGCAGCAGCGCCGTCGACTTGCCGGAGTTCATGGCGCCGTAGCGGAAGTACAGCTTCGCCATCAGCCCCATGCCTCCGGGCGGTGCGCGGCGAGTCGGTCAGTCGAGGTCATAGTGAAACTCCACCCGGACATTCTCCCCCACGTCGACCGCGACGACCTCGAACCGGACGACCGGCGCCAGCGGGATGAACCGCTCGATCGCGGCGCGGTCGAGCTCGCCCTCCCCGGCGAACGACGTGATGACCAGCCGGCCCACCCGGCCGTCGCGCGCGCGGACGCCGACGCCGCGATCCCTTGACTGCGTCGCGGGCGCATCCGACCGGGAGAGCACGACGCGGAGCGCCGACGACCGATCCGACTCGGAGAGCCACGTGAGGAACCCGGCGACCATCACACGCTGCTCGGTGCTGAGCCGCGTCGCCGCCCCCTCCCGATCGACGACCTGGACGGCGACGCCGTGCGCCTCCTCGAGGTCGCCCCCGAGCTCGTCGAGCCACGTCGACCGGAAGCCCGACCGCAGTGCGTGACGGAGCGCGTCGGCGAGTTCGCGCGCGCGGTCGGCGTCGGCCACGGTGATCCGCTCGGCGGTCATCACACGCGCGAGGAACGGCAGCACCTGCCGTGCGAGCACCGACACCGGCGAACGCCGGGAATGCGGCGAGACACCGCTGCGCACCTCCGCGTCGTGGTCGAGCATCGCCCGGTTGACCTCGCGCTGCGCCTCGAGGATCTCCGACACGGCCCCCCAGGAGTACGCCGCGGCACCCGCCGTCATCGCGAGCAGGATCGTGACGGCCGACGCCACCGGCAGCACCGCGAACTCGCCGGCCCGCTCCGCGGTGCCGAGGAGCAGGAACGCGAGCACGAACGCCGAGACCAGGCCCCCGGAGACGAGCGAGAGCCACGAGCAGTACGGGGCGAGCAGCAGGATGACGATCCCCACGACGACCGGCCCGTAGTCGTTGGCGACGTAGACCTTCGCGCCGATCGTCGAGAGGTACTCGGCGAATGCGGCCGCCACGGCCGTCGCCACCACCAGGCCGAACCGCTCCTGCGTGAACGTCGGGCGGTGCGGTGCGGTCCCGTCGTAGGCGAGCAGGACGGATGCCGCGACGAGCAGCACCCCGATGGCGGCGGCGGCCGGATACACGACCTCGGACCAGTGCGCCACCGTGAGGCCGACCGCGGTCAGCACCGCGATCATGCCCCCGATGAGGATGGTCGAGCGCGCCGCCTGCCCGGCGAAGCGATCGAGCTCGGCGACCGAGAGGCCGTTCATCCTCGCGTCTCCTGGTCCCCGAGGGCACCCGGCGCGGCGCCGGGGGTCGGCGCGGCGCCGGGGGTCGGCGCGGCATCCGCTTCCGGGCTGGTCGTCGCGGGGCGCCGGCCGACGGCGCCGCGCCCGATCGGCAACGTCAGCACGATCGTCGTGCCGATGTCGGGCGTCGACCAGAGCCGGACGGTGCCGCCCGCCCGCTCGATCCGGGCCCGGATCGACACGCGCAGGCCGAGCCTGTCGTCGGGCACGCCGTTCACGTCGAAGCCGCGGCCGGAGTCGATGACCGCCGCGGTGAACTCGCCGCCGCCGACGCCCACGGCGACCTCGGCCGTGCCGACGTCCGCGTGCCGGGCCACGTTCACGAGGCACTGGGCGATGGCCGCGTCGAGCGCCGCGAACGCGTCGGGCGACAGCAGGGACGATGCCGCGAGGTCGCCGGTCGTGCGGACATCGAGGCCGGAGTAGGTCGCCGCGGCGAACGACGCGGGCAGCAGGTCGAGCCGGCCGGCTCGTCCCGCTCCGTCGACGTCGCCGGATGTCTCGGAGCCCGCGATGCGCCCGTCGGCGGGCACGGGGCCCGCAGCCGCGACGAGCGAGCGATCCGCGCCCTCGCCCGCCCCGAAGCCGCCCGCGCCGAACCCGCCCGCGTCGAGGTTCCGCGCATCGCCGTCGCCGCCCTCGACGAGGTTCCCCGCATCGCCGTCGCCGCTGTCGACGACGTCTCCCTCGACGACGGGTCGGGTGGGAACGACGCTCGATGCCCAGTCGCGCCCGATGATGCGGCCGAAGTCCTCCCGGATCCCCGTCCGGAGGCGATCGGTGACCCGCCCCGATCCCGCTTCCGCGATGGCCATCAGGTGCGCGAGCGCGGTGTCGTGGAGCCGCGCCGTCGCGAGCAGTTGCTGGTCCCGACGCACCTCGAGGCGCTTGACGTGGAGCCCCGCGGCCTCCAGCCGGGCCCGGGTCTGGGCCTGGTCGCCCGGCCCGATCCGGTCGGAGACGATGCCGATCGCGATCACCGCGAATGCGATGAGTGCGGGCACGTCGAGGGTCCAGGCCGCACCGGCGAGGACGCATCCGAGGAACGCCGAGGCACCGCCGATCAGCCACGCGAGCGCCGTCCACACGACGCCGATCGCGGCCCCGGTGCCCACGCCGCCGACGAGGAGCAGCGCGATGCGGGGCAGCGACATGGCGGCGTCGTGCGCGCCGATGCCCGGCGGAACCGTGCTCAGTGCCAGCGTCGACGCGATCACGGTTGCCGCCCCGACGGCGAGGTACAGCAGGGTCGTCGCGACCGACGGCCGGAACTCGATCGCGACGACGGCACCGAGGAAGACCAGCGCCGCGGCGACGACCCACCACCATTGCATCGGCACACTGGTGGGCACCGCGATCGCGCCGACGGCAGCGACGACCAGCAGCCCGACCAGGAACACCAGGGCTGCCGCATGCATGGCCCCGGTCATCGCCGACCGGCGGGGTGCACGGGTGCGCATGGGGGCCATGACCGCCCTCCCCTTCCGTCCGGCGTCCGGCCGCGGTGAACCGCGACTTCCCCCGGATTGGATTATGGCACCGCACCTGCGGCCGGGCGACCGTCGCCCCCGTTCTGGGGCCTCCTTCCGTTCGGGCGAGCGGGGCGGTCAGAAGAGCGTCGCGGGCCCGACGGACGACGCCGCGATGGCGGCGGGCACCGGACCAGACCCGCTCGAGCGCACGCCGCCGGTGACCGCGTCCTCGCGCCCGCGGACGAGCCCGTGCGCGCGGATCAGCGGACGCATCCGCTCGGCGAGCCACTGCCGGTACTCCTTCGGCGCATACGCGGACGCCCCGGGGTACATCGCCCGGTACTTGGGCAGCAGGTCGGGATGCTCGCGCTCGAGCCAGTCCAGGAACCACGGCTTCACCGAGCCGCGCAGGTGCAGCGCGGCCCAGATCACGCTCGTCGCGCCGGCCCGCTTCGCCTCGCCGAGGGCGTGGTGGAGATGCTCCCTCGTGTCGGTGAGGAACGGCAGGATCGGCATGAGGAACACCGTGCAGTCGAAGCCGGCCTCGCGCGCCGCGGTCACGGTCGCGAGCCGCGCGCGCGTCGACGGGGTGCCCGGTTCGACGGACTGCTGCAGGTCGTCGTCGTAGACCGCGATCGACATCGCGAGGTCGATCGGCACGAGCGTCGAGGCATCCTGCAGCAACGGCAGGTCCCGGCGCAGCAGCGTTCCCTTGGTGAGCACGCTGAGCGGCGTGCCGCTCTCGGCGAGCGCGCGGATGATGCCCGGCATGAGCTCGTAGCGGCCCTCGGCACGCTGGTACGGGTCGGTGTTCGTGCCCAGCGCGACCGGTTCGTGCCGCCAGGACGGCCGCCTGAGCTCGGGCCGCAGCACGTCGGCGACGTTCACCTTCACGATGATCTGCCGATCGAAGTCGGCGCCCGCGTCGAGGTCGAGGTACTCGTGCGTCGGGCGGGCGAAGCAATTGTGGCTGATCACCCCGGCCGCGACGAAGTCACCCGTCGTGGTCGTGATGTCGATGAGGTCGATCGGCTCGTCCCCGACCGGCTCGATCGAGACGACGCGCAGATCGGCGACCGTCTTCACGGCGGTACCCGCCATCGCCAGCTTCCTCGTGATCGCGGGCTGGGCGATCCGGAAGAACGCGGTTCGCGCAGGAAGCCCCCCGCGCAGCCTCACATTCGCCACGCGGTTCGCGGTTGCAGGTTCGCGGACGAACGCCAGGTCGAATCTCGCGAGCGCCGACTCGATCGAGCAGAGGATCTCCTCGTCAGAATTGCTGATGCGGACGACGCCGCGACTGCAGGATCCCTCGGCGTCGAAGATGCCACCGAGAAACCCCGCGTCCCACGCCGCAGAGCGAGACTCCGGCCATGCGATGGCGCGTTCGATCGTTTCGAGATACGCACGGCGTCCGGTACGGATGCCGAGCATCCGCCGACGTTCGGGCGTCGCCTGGGCGAACTCGAACGTCGAGAGGTCGATGCCGGATCGCCGCAGGTAGCCCCTCGTGCGGTGGAGCGCCTCCTCGTCGGCGAGCGCGAGACGGAACATGGTCACGCGATTGACGCCACCGCGGGCACGGGCGTACTCGCCGCGGAAGATCATCCCGTCGCCGCGGATCATGCCGGCGAGGTAGCCCCGTGCATAGTCGTCGGACCACACCGGAGCCGGCGCCTCCACCCGGACGCGGCCGAATCCCATGAGCGAGTTCGACGTGGTCAGGTACGGACGCCGATCGGCGCCCGCCATGGCCCCGACGACGTGCTTCCACCCTCGATCGGTGAGGAACCGATGGTCGCCGCTCGCCACGAGCGTGGTGCCGTCCGCGAGCCGGATCCGATACGCGGGCTTGCGAGTCGTCCAGTTCGCGAGGACCTTCGACGGCGTGTAGCGACGGTACCTGCCGTCGAGTCTCGTGCCGAGCACCTCGTCGCCGACGCGGATGTCCCGCAGCGGCCGTTCTCGACCGTCGGCCATCGTGATCGCCGTATCGGGATGCAGGCAGTAGGCACATGCATGCGTGCAGCCCCGGAAGGGGTTGATGGTCCAGCCGAACGGCATCGCGGACTGCCCCGGCACGCGGTTCAGCGCCGACTTCGCGAGCACCTCGTGGAAGGTGACGCCCGCGAACTCGGGCGTCTGCACCGAACGGACCAGGTTGTTCAGCCGCGCGAGCCCCGGCAGCGCGCCCGTCTGCTCGACACCCAGCTCCTGCCCGCTCCACCGCATGACAGATATTCGAACACATGTTCGAACGATCCGCCAGTCGCAACGCCCCGAGCGTCAGATTCGACGCGAGGATGCCCCGCCGAGACTCGCGCGCGGACGCGAATGGTCGCTTCGAGACGCCCGAAGCGACCATTCGCGTCCATGCGGCGGCTGGGTTGGGGGACGGGGGGACGAGCGGCGGCCGGGCTGGGCGGGGACGAGCGGCGGCTGGGCTGGGGCGGGGACGAGAAGCGGGCCGGGCGGGGGTCGGCCAGGTTCGACGCCAGGATGCCCTGCCAGGAAGGACGCGCGCGGACGCGAATGGTCGCTTCGAGACATCCAAAGCGACCATTTGCGTCCGCGCGGCGGGTGGGTTGGGGCGGGAGACGCGCGACGGGGTGGGCTGGGAGAGGCAGAGCGGCGGCGGGTCAGGCCACCCGCCACACACCCGCCACCCGCCCCCCGCTCAGGCGGCGCGCTGCGAGGCGACGACCCTGCCGCGGTCGAGGCGGAGTTCGGGGCCCGCCCACCGCCGGCGGAGCCAGCGGTCGTGGCTCGCGATGAGCACCGCGCCGGGGTAGCCGCCGAGCGCCTCCTCCAACTCGGTCGCGAGCCGGAGCGACAGGTGGTTCGTCGGCTCGTCGAGCAGGAACAGGTGCGGCGGCTTGGCGATCACGAGCGCGAGCGCCATCCGCCGCTGCTGCCCGACCGAGAGCGCCCCGACCGGACGGTCGAGGTCCCGCGGCGCGATGAGCCCGAGCCCGGCCAGCGGCACCTGCTCGGCGCGCCGCTCCCCCAGCGCGCGCGTGTACAGCGCACGCGGCGAGGCATCGGGGTCCGCGAAGCGGACGTCCTGCTCGAGCAGCCCGACCCGGAGGCCGCGACGACGGTGCACGACGCCGCGGTCGGGCGCGAGCGAACCCGCCAGCAGGCCGAACAGCGTCGACTTGCCGGCACCGTTCGCCCCGGTGACGAGCAGACGCGTCTCGGGCGCCACCTCGAGCGCGGCGACGTGCAGGCGCCCGTCGATCGAGGCGTCCGTCGCCTGAACCAGCAGCCCGCCGTCCTCGGCGAGCGCCTGCGAGCCCGACGGGATGCCCGCGAAGTCGAGCGGCGCCGGAGGCTTGCGCACCTGCGCGCGCTCGAGCGTCGCGAGCCGCTGCTCGACGTTGCGCACGCGCCGCGCGACCGCACGCTCGGTGTTGCCCTGCTTGAAGGCGCCGATGAACTTGTCGTTGTCGGTCGGGCCGCGCCCGTGCGACACGCTGCGCGCGGTCGTGCCCGCGTCGATCCGCAGGCGCCGCAGCTCGTCCTGCTCGGCGTCGTACTGCCGCTGCCAGCGCTCGCGTTCGGCGGCCTTCACCTCGAGGAACTCGGTGAACGTGCCGCCGAACACCTGGCCGCCCGCCGCCGCGAGCGCCGCGTCGCGCGACCCGGCACCGCCGCCCGCGCCGCCCGCACCACCCCCGGCGCGGCCCGCGCCGCCCGAACCCGCCGCCGCGAGCGCGAGCGCGCCGGCCCGCCCGGGATCGAGATCGAGCAGCCCGGTCGCCACCCCGTCGAGGAACGCGCGATCGTGGCTCGCGAACAGCACCGGCCCGCGCCACGCGCGCAGCCGGGCCTCGAGGAACGCGGCCGCGCCGTCGTCGAGGTGGTTGGTCGGCTCGTCGAGCAGCAGCGCGTCGGGTGCGCGCAGCAGGAGCGCGGCGAGCGCGAACCGGCTCCGCTGCCCGCCGGAGAGCTCGCCGATCCGGCGGTCGAGCGGGATCGCGCCGACGCCGAGCCCGTCGAGCAGTTCGTCGCGGCGCGCACCGGCCGACCACACGTCGGCGCGCTCGGCGGCCTCGAGCGCGGCCGCGTAGCGCGCGGCCGGATCGGGCGCCGGCCACCTGCCGGGAGCGGATACCCCGGACGGTCCGGATCCTCCGGCCGGTCCGGATGCCCAGTCGGGCCAGGATGCCCCGTCGAGCGAGGATGCTCCGTCGGCGAGCGCGGACGCAGCCGCGTCGAGCTCGCGCTCGATCGCGCGCACCTCGGCGAGGGCGTCCTCGAGTAGGTCGCCCGCACGCGCCCGGAGCGGGAAGGGCACCTCCTGTTCGAGGAACCCGATGCGCGCGGGGCGCAGCACCCGGCCGGCCCGGTCGGGCTCGACGGATCCGGCAGGCGATGCGCCCGGGACGGCCGGGGTGGCCGGGGCGCCGGATCCGGCCGGGAACCCCGGCGCGTCCGGGGCATCCGCAGCGGCCAGGAGCCGCAGCAGGGTCGACTTGCCGGCGCCGTTCTCGCCGATGAGGCCGACGCGCCGGCCGGGCGCGACGGAGAAGGACAGGTCCGCGAGCACGCGCCGATCGCCGTAGGCGACCGACAGCCCGTCTGCGCGGAGATGGTCGGAGGTCAGGTAGTGCACGGGCATGGGGTACCGCCGTTCGCGAGGGGTCCCGGGCGGCCGCCGTCGGCGGACCGCGCGTGCGGTCGCCCGGGACGAATGATGCGTCCCGCCGGGCATTCGCCGCGGACGGCAGGGTGCACGGAGACCTGTCGCGATCAGCGTTGCGAGCACACCCGATGTCTACGGCGCCTCAGGCGCGGGACAGGGATGCATGCTCACTTCATAGCGTCGGCTACCGTAGCACGCGCATCCGGGAATGCGCCAGCCACGCGGCGTCCATCCGGTCGGATGCCGCCAGCCACGGGGCATCCGAACGCATCCGACGGATCCCGCGTCGCGGGTCGCCCCGCCTACGCCTATGCCTGCAACTGCAGGATGCGCGCCGTCTCCGAGAGCGACGCGGCCGCCGCGGCCGGGTCGTCGTTGAGCTTCGTGCCGTACGACGGGATCATCTCGCGCAGGAGCGGCTCCCACGACGCGTAGCGGTCGGGGAAGCTGCGCTTCAGCACGTCGAGCATGATCGGCGCGGCCGTCGAGGCGCCCGGGGATGCCCCGAGCAGGCCCGCGATCGTGCCGTCGGCGCCCGAGATGACCTCGGTGCCGAACTGGAGCACGCCGCCCTTGCCCTCCTCGTGCTTCATGACCTGCACGCGCTGGCCCGCCGTGATGAGCTCCCAGTCCTCGGACTTCGCCGTCGGCATGAACCGGCGGAGCGCCGCTACCTTCTTGTCGCGGCTCGCGAGCAGTTCGGAGACGAGGTAGCGCACGAGGTCGAAGTTCTTGAGGCCGACGCCGAGCATCGTGCCGATGTTGTGCCAGCGGATCGAGAACGGCAGGTCGAACCACGTGCTCGTCTTCAGGAACTTCGGGGTGAACCCGGCGTACGGGCCGAACAGCAGCGCGGTCTCGCCGTCGACCACGCGCGTGTCGAGGTGCGGGACCGACATCGGCGGTGCGCCGACGGCGGCCTTGCCGTACACCTTCGCCTGATGCTGCGCGACGAGCTTCGGGTTCGTGGTCCGCAGGAACTGGCCCGAGATCGGGAAGCCGCCGAAGCCCTTGATCTCCGGGATGCCCGACTGCTGGAGCAGCGCGAGCGCGCCGCCGCCGGCGCCGACGAACACGAAGCGGGCCCGCACGACCTTCGGCGTGCCGCCGACGAGGTGGCGGAGGTTCAGTCGCCAGGTGCCGTCCTTCTCGCGCTTGAGGCCCGTGACCTGGTGGTTTGTCTGCACCTGGCCGCCGCGGCGCACGAGGTCCTCGAAGAGGAACCGGGTCAGCGCGCCGAAGTCGACGTCGGTGCCCGCGGCGATCCGCGTCGCGGCGACGCGCTGCTTCGCGCTGCGGTTCTTCGCCATGAGCGGGGTCCACTCGGCGATCGCCGAGAGGTCCTCGGTGTACTCGAGGTCGGCGAACAGCGGCTGGTCCTTGAGCGCGGTGTAGCGGCGACGCAGGTACTCGACGTTCGAGCGGCCCTGCACGAAGGTCATGTGCGGGGTCGTGTTGATGAAGCGCTCAGGCGACGGCAGCGCGCCGGTCGCGACGAGGTGCGCCCAGTACTGCCGGCTGATCTGGAACTGCTCGTTGATCGAGATCGCCTTCGCGGGATCGACCGAGCCGTCCTTGGCCTCGGGCATGTAGTTGAGCTCGCAGAGCGCCGCGTGGCCGGTGCCGGCGTTGTTCCAGGGGTTGCTCGACTCCTGCGCGACCTCGCCCAGCCGCTCGTACGCGCGAATGCTCCAATCGGGCTGGAGACGGGAGAGGAGGGACCCGAGCGTCGCGCTCATGATGCCGCCGCCGATCAGGACGACGTCGACGGTTTCGTCTGAATGCACGATTTCCAGTCTAAGTCGACTGCGGAGCCGCCCTTGACCACCGGCCGCCCGTGCGGTATCGGGCGAACTCGACGCATCGGGGCATCCCCGCCCCTGAGGACTCCTCACCCTAGACTGACTGCATCGGATGCACCGGGGGGAGGATCTGGTGGCGGATGACGCCCGCGACGACGCATCGGCGACGCGGCACCGGCGGGACGACAGCCGGTACGTCGTCCGCACGGGCACGGCCGGCGGAGCAGGCGGCACCGGGCCGAGCGACGTCCCGGGCGACGTCCCGGGCGAGCACGCGGCCCGGCCGGACGACCCCGCCGCCGGCGCCGCGGCCGGAAGCACCGAGCCCCCGCGCACGGGCCCGTCGGCCCGCATCGGCGCACCGACCAGGGCCGCCGACACCGGCCCGTCGATCCGCCGCGGTCCCCGGCGAACCCCGGACGTTCGCGAGGCGTCCACGCCGCGCCCCAACCGAGCGTGGTGGACGACGACCCTCATCATCCTGCTCGCCGCCGCGCTGCTCATCCCCATCGGCGTCTGGCTCGCATCCTCGATCGAGCCCGAGCAGGGCGGCGCCCTCTACGGCGGCCGGGACCTCTTCGTCGACCCGGGCTCGAGCCCCGCGGTCGCGGCCGACGCCGCGGTCGACACAGACGAGCGGCACGCCGCCGAGGTGATCTCGGCC
Source organism: Agromyces sp. MMS24-JH15 (assembly GCF_043518605.1). Classification (GTDB taxonomy): domain Bacteria; phylum Actinomycetota; class Actinomycetes; order Actinomycetales; family Microbacteriaceae; genus Agromyces. Next base: position 2,238,220 of record NZ_CP171358.1, on the reverse strand, counting down.
CGACCGATGGCAGTCTGGCTCACCCCGGAGGAGTTCCCGCCGGGCACCGTCGGCGACGAGGTGCGCGACATCGTCGCCCAGGCGACCGATGCCGCGGCCGTCCCGAGCTTCGTGATCTACGGGATGCCGGGGCGCGACTGCCAGGGCCAGTCGGCCGGCGGACTCGCCACGCAGGCGGAGTACGTCCGGTGGGTCGAGGAGATCACCGCCGGCCTCAGCGGACGCCAGGCGATCATCGTGCTGGAGCCCGACTCGCTCGCGCTCGGGCCATCCTGCGGGGACACCGCGCGGCGGACGGAGCTCATCTCGGCGGCGGTCGGGTCGCTGCAGAACTCGACCGCGTCGGTGTACCTCGACGGCGGCCACTCGAACTGGCTCGCCCCGCGCGAGATGGCCGACCTGCTCGAAGCGGCCGGGGTCGCCCACGCGCGGGGCTTCGCGACGAACGTCTCGAACATGCGCACGACCGACTCGGAGCTCACCTACGCCCATCGGGTGGCCGACGAGTTGGGCGGAGGTGCCCACGCGGTCGTCGACGTGTCCCGCAACGGGGACGGCCCGGCCGTCGATGCCGAGTGGTGCAACCCGCCGGGCATCGCCCTCGGCGAGGATCCGCAGAAGGGCCCGATCGACGACGTCGTCGACGCGCTCCTGTGGATCAAGACGCCCGGCGAGAGCGACGGCGAGTGCAACGGCGGTCCGCCCGCGGGCGAGTGGTGGGCCGAGGGAGCGATCGAGCTCGTGGAGAACGCCGGGCGCTGACCCGGAGCGAGGGAACAGGTGACGGAATGACGGATGCAGCCAGGGCGGGCGACGACCGTCGCGTCGCGGTCGTGATCGAGGACGAGGCGGACATCCGCGACCTCCTCGAGCAGGTGCTCCAGCAGGCGGGCTTCGAGACGCACGGCGCCGTCAACGGCCTCGACGGCGTCGAGGCCGTCCGCAAGTGGAATCCGACCGTGACGACGCTCGACGTCAGCATGCCCGGGATCGACGGTGTCGAGGCCGCGAAGCGGATCCGCACGTTCAGCGACACGTACCTCATCATGCTCACCGCGCGCAGCGAGGAGATCGACACGTTGATGGGGCTCGAGGCCGGCGCCGACGACTACGTCGCCAAGCCGTTCCGGCCGCGCGAGCTCCGCGCGCGAGTGGAGGCGATGCTGCGACGGCCTCGCAGCGGTCCCGCGCCGGGCCGGACATCCGCCCCGGCCGCCGGGCCCGCGCCCGTGCCCGCGGCACCGCCGTCGACGTCGACGGTCCCGGTCGGGTTCGTGCCGACCGCGGCACCGGTCGCGGCCGCGGCGCCCGCGCCCGCACCGCCCGCTCCCCCGGCTGCGGTGCCGGTCGCGCCGGAGCAGGCCGCGGCGTCACCTGAGCCCGTGCGGCCGGCGGTGGCCGATTCCGACCTCCAGCCCGGCTGGATCGAGCACCGGGGCCTCCGGCTGCATCCCGAGATGCACCTCGTCCGGATCCGGGGCGAGGAGATCGACCTCACGCGCATGGAGTTCGAGCTCCTGCACCTGCTCATGACCTCGCGTCGCCGGGTCCGCAGCAAGGCCGACCTCGCGCTCGCGATGCACGGCGAGAGCTACGTCACCAACTACTCCGTGACCGAGGCGGACAAGCGGGCCATCGAGGTCCATCTCGCGAACCTGCGACGCAAGCTCGGCGAGAACGCCGCCGACCCGACCTGGATCGAGACCGTGCGCGGCGTCGGCTACCGGCTGACGGCCGACGGGTGACGTCGGCCGCCGGGGCATCCGCTCAGACCTTGTAGCCGTGGGTGCGGCGCAGCAGCTTGAAGAACATGCCGAGCGTCTGGAGCACCGTGATGACCCCGAGCACCGGCCACGCGGCCCAGAGGATCGCCGACTGGATCATCGGGCTCAGCATCATCCAGATCACGACCATCGCGACGATGATCGCCCCGACCAGGACCATCGGGATCAGGTAGGCCGATCCCGAACCGCGCTCCGCCTTGGCCTGCGCGGCCCAGTTGTCGACGCGCTTGCGGCTCAGGAACTTCGTCCAGGCTCGCACGAAGTGCCCCAGCCGGATCCACATGTAGATCTCGGCCGGGATGTACAGGAGCGCGAACAGGATGTCCCGCGCGTTCACCTTCTTCATCCAGAGCGCGGTGCGCAGGTTGAGCAGCGTCGCCGCGATGGGGGAAGGACCCACCACCACATGAAGACGAACGCGTCGATCGACAGCGAGCCGGCCAGCAGCACGATGAACAGGATGCGCGTGAGGCCGTTGACCGCCATCGAGAAGTTCTCGAGCCAGCGCTGGCGCATGTTCGGGTGCAGGGGCTGGCCCTTCGTGTCGCCGCGCTGCCCCGGCCACATGAGCTCGATCGCGCCGTAGTTCCACTTCACCTGCTGCGCGTCGAGCGAGCGGAGCGTGGTCATGCCGCCCACGTCCGCACGCGCCTGCGCGCTGATCTTCGTGAGGTAGCCGGCGCTCTTGACCTGGAGCGAGAGCAGCGAGTCCTCGACCTCGGAGTCCTTGACCCACGGGGTCCGCTGGTGGTTCGCCGCCATGGCCTCGGAGAGGGCCTTCATCGAGAAGATCGAGTACTGCCCGCCGAGCACCGCCATGTTGCGGCCCTTCAGCATGTTCTGCATGTTGAAGGCGGCGAACTGGGCGCGCTGGCCCGCGATGAGGAATCGGCCGATCGTGCCCTCGATCTTCGAGTCGTCGATCGTGTAGATCGCGGAGATGCCGCCGATGCGGCTGTCGGACTCGATCTCGGCCTCGAGGAACTCGATCGCGCGGCTGTCGGCGATCGTGTCGCCGTCGACGCCGAGCAGGTAGTCCAGGCCCTCGACCAGGGAGTAGCCGTAGTTCAGCGCGCCGACCTTCTTGTCGGGGTTCTTGCCGATGTCGTGCACGAACACCTCGGTGAACTGCTCGACGCCGTCCTCGCCGACGCGGCTGTGCGCACCGGCGTACTCGGCCGCGTACTCGACCGTGCGGTCGTTCGTGTTGTTCACGACGACGTGGATCACGTCGGGCATCCGGGTCTGGCCGATCAGCGACTCGAGGACGTCGCGGATGGACTCCTCCTCGTTGTACGCGGGGATGACGCAGCCGATCGTGGCCCGCATGGTCGGCAGGAACTCGGTCGCCGCCGCGAGGCCCGATTCGACGGGCGGGAGGGTGTCCGCGGTTTCGCGGGCGTGCGAATCCTGTTCGCCGCCGCGCGCGACGGTGAAGACCTGGGCCATGTGAACGACTCCTGAGGAAAGATGCTGTGCCGACGCAGGGTGCTGCGCGACATGTTCAAGTCTCGGGGGGCTTCCGTGAGATTCGCTCGGAAATCCGATAGCGTCGGCTCAACGGCACCTCAAGATTCCCCGAGGCCGCACCATCGCCTCGAGGGACGGATTCCGAAAGGCATCGGATGAGCCGACCTGGTCGGGCTGCGGCGCGACGACGCGCGGCGGGCGCCGGCGCGGTCGCGCTCGCCCTCGCGTTCGGCCTCGCCGCCTGCGAGGCGCCGCCGTGGGTGACCGCCTCGCCCACCCCGAGCGTCACCGAGGAGCCGACGCCTACGCCGACGCCGACGCCGAACGACCTCGCCGAGGGCTCCCTGCACCGCTCGTTGACGGTCGGCCCGGTCGCCCTCGAGGTCGACTACTGGTCGACGCTCTCGATGGACGGCTGGACTGCGTACGTGAACAAGCCGCTCAGCATGTCGCTGCGCGGCACCCTCACCCCGTCCGACGGACAGCGCCTCTACCTCAACCGCGTGACGATGGTCCCGGTCGTGAACGGCCCGGAAGGCGAACTGCCCGGCATCGAGTACATCTTCGACCAGGCGACCGTGTCGCCCGGCTACCTCATCCTCGACCCGTACACGTACACCCAGACGTTCCTCGTCCCCGCGGTCGATCCCGCGGCGACTTCGATCACGCTCACCATCCGGTACGAACTGCTCGTCCAGTCCACGCCGACCTCGACCGACTACGCGAAGCAGACCGCGATCGACACGCTCACCATCGCGATCGCGCCGCTCGAGGACGCGGACGACGAGGAGGGCGAGGGCGAGGGCGACGGCGAATCCGGCGGATGACCCGCCATCACGCCACCGTGACCATGTCGCCGCCGGCGACGCGCGACTCCGCCGCGGCCCGCGAGGCCTCGGAGATCAGCCGGCCGACGTCGTACCCGTAGCGGTCGCTCACGGCGACACCCAGACTCGCGGTGAGGTGCATGCCCTCGGCCGCCACGACCCGCTGGTTCCGCAGCCCCAGACGGATGTCCTCCGCGGCATCCTTCGCGTCCAGGAGCACGCGATAGGGGCCGCCGATCACGACCGCGCCGGGCTCGGACTCCGCCACGAGCGCGTACACGTCGGCGTGCCGGCGGACGATCGCCGCGAAGTCGCCGATGAGCCGCTCCGCGGTCGCGGCCCCGAACGCCCGGACGATCGACGGCTGCTCATCGAGCTCGACCCAGATCACCCCGATCGGATGCCCGTGGAACTGCGCTCGTTCGGCCCAGTCGTCGAGGAGGTCCTCGAACTCGTTCCCGACGAGCAGGCCGTCGGCCGTGAACTCGACGTCCGCGCTGCGATCCCCGAGTCGGGGCACGCGCTCGCTCTGCAGGATCGTCATGCACACGCCCGTGACGATCGTCAGGGAGATGATGACGAGCACACCCGTCTGCAGCCCGAGGATGCCCCGGATCGACGCGGCATCCCGTCCCTGGAGGAATCCCACGAGGACTCGCGCACCGTAGTAGACGAGCACGAGCGCGAACACCACGCTGAGGCCTCGGCCCGTCCAGTGGTGCCGCATCGGCGTGCGCAGGCTCTCCCACATCGCGAGGGCGCCGAAGACGGTCATGAGCGCGAACGCGAAGAGCGGCAGGTCCGCCGTGGTGCCGGGCTGCGCGATCAGGACGGCCTCGACTGCACCCGTCGCGACCGCCGCGACCAGCGCGATCCAGAGCAGGTCCGCACGGCGGTTGTACGCCCGGGACCCGCTCCAGAACGAGCCGATGCTGAGCACGTTCGCACCGAGCGCGACGCTGCCGGCCCACCATGCACTCGGGTACGCGGCGTAGACCAGGAGGCAGAACGACGTCACGATCCCCGCGATGAACCCGACCGCCCAGACGCGCCCGGCGGCATCGGCCTGCCGGAGGAAGGCGTCGAGCACGAAGAGGACGCCGGTCACGCTCGTGACGACGATGAGCGAGATGTACAGCGTGTACGTGTCGAGGATCATGCGGCCTCCGGCCCGGCGACGGGCAGTTCGATGGTCATGGTCGTTCCCACGCCTTCCTCGCTCTCCGCGAGCAGGCGCCCGCCATGGGCCTCCACGAGGTCCTTCGCGATCGCGAGGCCGAGACCGCTGCCGTGGATCGCACCCTTCTGCACCGTCGACGACCGGAAGAACCGGTCGAACAGACGTGGCATCTCGGCCGCCGGGATGCCGAGGCCCGAGTCCTGCACCGCGACGCGCGCGAGCGGGCCGTCCGCAGCGACGGACATCGCGACCGTGCCGCCGGGGCGGTTGTACTTGATCGCGTTCGAGAGCAGGTTGTCCACCACCTGGCGCAGCCGGAAGGCGTCCCCGCGCACCACGACGTGCTCGGCGGAGCGACTGAGGTCGAGCACGAGGCCCTGGTCGTCGGCGCGCGGACGCAGCGACTCGGCCGACTCCTGCACGACGGTCCCGAGGTCCACGTCCGCGAGTTCGAGGGGCGCGCGCTGGTCGTTGTGCCGCGCACCCTCGAGGATCGACGCGATGAGCTCGAGCATCCGCTGCCCGTTCCGCTCGATGACCGCGAGGTTCCGGCCGACCCGCTCGGGCAGGCCCGGCTCGTCCGCGGAGAGCTCGACGTAGCCCATGATCGAGGTCATCGGCGTCCGCAGCTCGTGCGAGACCGACGCGATGAGGTCGTCCCGCGCACGGACCGCCGCGAGCTCCGCCGTGACGTCGCGCGCCACCACCACGCTGCCGTCGGCGCCGCCGTCGGCCGCGATGATCGCCCGTGCCGTGACCGAGATCGCCGCGAGGTTCCCCACCGGGTCGGGCACCCAGATCACGACGTCGTCGAACTCCTCGCCCCGCATGGCCCTGGCGAAGGGACGGTCCTCCGGCTGGATCAACGTGCGCAGGTCGGCGGCGAAGGCCGCCGACTCGACCGACTCGCCGATCGAACGCCGGTTCAGCCCGTACATGCGCGCGTAGGCCTCGTTCACCACGACCCGGCGCCCGTCGCGATCGATCCGGACGACACCGAACTCCACGGAGTCGAGCAGCTCGGTGAGCGCCGCCTCCTGTCGCCGCGTGTACTCGAGCGAGCGTTCGAGCTGGCGTGCCTGGGCTCGCACGAGCGTGCGCTGCGAGGAGGTCCGCCGGCTCGCGAGCACCGAGGACACCGCGACGAACGTGAGCGCGATGGGCAGCATGACGCTCGGCAGCGCGACCTGCTCGCCCGACTGCATCCAGCCCAGCCACTGCTGGCCGAGCACGAACGCGACGCACGTGCCGAGGCCGACGAAGGCCCCGAGCACCCCGAAGTACGTCGACAGCCAGATCACCGGGAAGATCCACAGCATGCCGAGGGCGCTCGCGAACGGATCGGTCGCGCGCAGGAGCCCGACCGAGACGATGTTCAGGAGCGGCACGACGATGATGAGCATCTTCGGCACGCGCGACCAGGGCACGAGGATCGTCGCGATGATCGTCGCGGAGCCGAGTGCGAAGCCGGCCGTGTAGACGGGCAGCGCGACCGTCTCCGGTACGAGCACGAGCATGCTGAACGCGGCGACCACCATCGCCAGGCCGAACAGCAATTCCTGGAGCACGACCGACCGGTCGATCGTCGTCACCAGTCGCGCCGCTTGGGCATCCCCCGAGCCCGCCATGCCCGAAGCCTATCGGCACCGGGTCGGGACAGGCGGGACGACGCGGAACGGCCCGGGCGCGCGGCGGCGCCCGGACCGGACTGGGTCAGACCGCGGCGGGGAGCTTCGCCGCGACGAGCTCGGCGATCTGGACCGCGTTCAGCGCGGCGCCCTTGCGCAGGTTGTCGTTCGAGACGAAGAGGACGAGCCCCTTGCCGTCCTCGGCCGACTGGTCCTGCCGGATGCGTCCGACGTAGCTCGGGTCGTTCCCGGCGGCCTGCAGCGGCGTCGGCACGTCGCTGAGTTCCACGCCCGGAGCATCCTGCAGGATCTCGGCCGCGCGCTCGGGCGTGATCGCGTTCGCGAACTCGGCATGGATCGACAGCGAGTGCCCCGTGAACACGGGGACGCGCACGCACGTCCCGGCGACGCGCAGGCCGGGCAGTTCGAGGATCTTCCGGCTCTCGTTGCGGAGCTTCTTCTCCTCGTCGGTCTCGAGCTCGCCGTCGTCGACGATCGAGCCCGCGAGCGGGATGACGTCGAACGCGATCGTGCGCGGGAACTTCTCGGCCTCGGGGAACGCGACGGATGCCCCGTCGTGCACGAGCGTGCGCGGGTCCTGCTCGACCGCGGCCTTGGCCTGGGCGTACAGCTCCTCGCCGCCCGCGAGGCCGGCACCCGACACGGCCTGGTACGTCGAGACGACGAGGCGCTCGAGCCCGGCCTCCTCGTGGAGCGGCTTCAGCACGGGCATCGCGGCCATCGTGGTGCAGTTCGGGTTCGCGATGATGCCCTTGCGCGCCTCGTCGATGGCGTGCGGGTTCACCTCGCTGACGACCAGCGGGACCTCCGGGTCCATGCGCCAGGCGCTCGAGTTGTCGATGACGGTGACGCCGGCCGCGGCGAAGCGGGGCGCCTGCACCTTCGAGGTGGCGCCGCCCGCGGAGAAGATCGCGATGTCGAGGCCGGTCGGGTCCGCGGTCTCCGCGTCCTCGACGACGATGTCCTGGCCCTTCCACGGCAGCGTGGTGCCGGCCGAGCGGGCCGACGCGAAGTAGCGGATCGTCCCGACCGGGAACTCGCGCTCCTCGAGGAGGCGACGCACGACCGCGCCGACCTGGCCGGTCGCGCCGACGATGCCGATGTTCACTCCGTTGCCCACGTTCTCTCCTGCTCCTGTGCCTGCACCTGCGCTTCGCGCGGGCTCCCGCCCGCTCCGCGTGTGCTCTTCCCAATCCAGTTTGTAGGACATTTCCCTGTGTGCCGGACGGATGGCAGCGCATCCGTCCTACTTGGCGGGATATGTCCTACATTCCCCGCTGCGGCGCGCGCTCGGCTGCCCTCGCGGGAATGCGGCGCGCGCTCAGCGGCCGGTGCCGGCGTGGACGATCGCGTCCTCGTCGCCGTCGAGGTCGAACGCCGCGTGCACCGCGCGCGCCGCCTCGTGCACCGTGTCGGCGCGGGTCACGACCGAGATGCGGATCTCGCTCGTCGAGATCATCTCGATGTTGATGCCGGCCTCGTACAGTGCCTCGAACAGCTTCGCCGAGACGCCCGTCGCCGACCGCATCGCGGCGCCGACCAGCGAGAGCTTGCCGATCTGGTCGTCGTACTGCAGCGACGTGAACCCGATCGCCTCCTGCGAGGCGGACAGCGCGTTCAGCGCCTTCTCGCCCTCGGCCTTCGGCAGCGTGAACGAGATGTCGGTGCGCCCGGTGGAGGCCGCGGACACGTTCTGCACGATCATGTCGACGTTCGCGTGCGTGGACGCCACGATCTTGAAGATCTTCGCCGCGACACCCGGCTTGTCGGGGACGCCCACGACCGTGATCTTCGCCTCGGAGAGGTCGACCGCGACACCCGCGATGACTGACTCTTCCACTTCTGCTCCTTCGGGACTGCGCGAGGGGTCGTAGACGATGGTGCCCTCGGTGTTGTTGAACGACGAGCGCACGTGCAGCGTGACGCCGTGACGGCGGGCGAACTCCACGGCGCGGATGTGCAGCACCTTCGCGCCCGACGCGGCGAGCTCGAGCATCTCCTCGCTCGTGATGCGGTCGAGCTTGCGCGCCTTCTTCACCACGCGGGGGTCGGAGGTGAACACGCCGTCGACGTCGGTGTAGATCTCGCACACGTCGGCCTCGAGGGCGGCGGCCAGGGCGACCGCCGTCGTGTCGCTGCCGCCCCGACCGAGCGTCGTGATGTCGCGCGACTCGCGGCTGAAGCCCTGGAAGCCCGCGACGATGACGATCGCGCCCTCGTCGAGCGCCTCGCGCAGGCGGACCGGGGTCACGTCGACGATGCGGGCCGCGCCGTGCGTGGCATCCGTGATCATGCCGGCCTGGCTGCCCGTGAAGCTGCGCGCCTCGTGGCCCATGCCCTTGATCGCCATCGCGAGCAGCGCCATCGAGATGCGCTCGCCCGCCGACAGCAGCATGTCGAGCTCGCGCGGCGCCTGGATCGGCGTGACCTCGCCGGCGAGGTCGAGCAGTTCGTCGGTCGTGTCGCCCATCGCGGAGACCGCCACGACGACGTCGTTGCCCGCCTTGCGGGTCTCGACGATGCGCTTGGCGACGCGCTTGATGCTCTCCGCGTCCGCGACGGAGGACCCGCCGTACTTCTGCACGATCAAGCTCACGTGGTCTCCCGAGGGGGTGGGGTGCGCGGCGCGGAACGGGTGCCGGATGCGCGACGTGGGCCTCCGGCGTGCGCCGAGCACCATCTTACGTGCGCTCGGATTCCCCTCCGGCCATGTGACGACGGCGGGGGCTCCGCCCCGCTGGCGCCGTTCCGGCTAGCCTGCGGGCATGTCCGAACTGCTCGACGCGTGGTCGGAGTTCAACGTCGCGATGCTGGGCGCCACCGCGGCCCTCGCAGGCCTGCTCATCGTCGCGATGTCGGTCAACCTCGCCGAGATCATGAAGTCGCCGTCCCTCCCGGGACGGGTCGCGGCGTCGCTCGCGGCGCTCATGGCGGCGATCATCGTGACCGCGATCGGGCTCGTCCCCGGCCAGACCGCCCTGTTCTACGGCATCGAGGTGCTGTTCGCCGGAGTGCTCGCCGCGGTGTTCGAGTATCGCGCGACGCGCCTGATCCACGCGATGGGGCCGGGCTACGGACCGCGCTGGGCGAAGGCCGCGGTGGGCTGGCTCGCGGTCGTCCTGTTCCTCGTCGGCGGCGTGCTGGTGCTCGCGGGCGCGCCCGCTGCGGCGCTCGGATGCCTCGGCGCGGCCTCGCTCGTCGCGATCGGGTCGGCCATCCTGCACGCCTGGATCGTGCTCGTCGAGGTGCTGCGGTAGCCCCCCGCGCGGACCGGTCGAGTGCGCTCGAGCGGCTCAGTGCGGTCGCGGCATGTACCACTCGGTGAACTCGGAGGCGCGGCCGTCGTCGGCGAATCGAATGACGAACAGGTTGAGGTAGTCGTCGGCCCGTGCGGGGTAGACGGTGCGCCCCTGCACGAACGCGAGCCCCGGCACCTCGTGCACGATGCGCCAGTCGAACGCCCAGGTGCCGAGCTCGTCGGCGTCCTCGATCCAGCCGGCGATGATCGCATCGCGGCCGCGTCGCGGCGCGGCATCCGGCGCCGTGCGGTAGTTCGCGTCCGCGGTGAAGAGCGCCCCGATGTCCGCGGGGTCGTTCGTCTCCCACGCTCGGACGTATCCGGCCACCCACTCCGCCGCCATGCTCGCCATGCGTTCAGTCCAGCCGCGGGCGCGGCCCACGTCAAGCGCGCGCGCCGATGCGCGGCGCATGCACAGCGGCGCGGCGCGCGGCCGGGCGGCTCGTCCGGCGCGCGGCGGGGCTTGTGCGCGGCCGGGCCGGCGCGGCTGGTCCGGCGCGGTCGGCGTCAGCCGACGACGCGTCGGCCCTCGAAGGCGCGGCCGAGCGTGACCTCGTCGGCGTACTCGAGGTCGCCGCCCACGGGCAGGCCCGACGCGAGGCGCGTGACCCGGATCTCGAGCGTCGAGAGCAGTCGGCTCAGGTACGTGGCCGTCGCCTCGCCCTCGAGGTTGGGGTCGGTCGCGATGATGACCTCGGTCACCGTGGCGTCGGCCAGCCGCTGCATGAGCTGTCGGATCCGGAGCTGGTCGGGCCCGACCCCGTCGATCGGGCTGATCGCTCCGCCGAGCACGTGGTACAGCCCGCGGAACTCGCGGGTGCGCTCGATCGCGACGACGTCCTTCGCCTCCTCGACCACGCAGATCAGCGCCGGGTCCCGTCGGGGGTCCCGGCAGATCCCGCAGGTCGCCTCCTGCGAGACGTTGCCGCAGATCTCGCAGAACCGCACCTTGTCGCGCACCTCGAGGAGGATCTCGGCGAGCCGCGTGACGTCGAAGTGCTCGGTCTGCACGATGTGGAACGCGATGCGCTGCGCCGACTTGGGCCCGATGCCGGGCAGTCGGCCGAGCTCGTCGATCAGTTCCTGGACGATGCCTTCGTACACGGGTTACCCACGCTCCCCGAAGCCGCGGTCGCCGAAGCCGCCGCCCCCGAAGCCGCCGCCACCGAGGCCGCCGCCCCCGAGGCCGCGATCGGGCACCGCGGGCGCCTCGACCTCCTCGAGGAACCGCGCGTTGAGGACGTCGCGCACGACCGCCTCGCCGTACCGCTGGATGCCGGGCGCCGCTCCGGCGCTCCGCTTGGGCGCGGCGCGGCCCGACGAGGACGCGCGGCCCGACGAGGACGCGCGCGGCGCGGTGGTCTCGCGCGTCGGCTCCGTCACGGCCTGCGCCGGCTCCGCCACGGGGCGCGTGGACGCGGTCGGGGCGAACCCCGGCTCGAACTCCGGTTCGTAGGGCGGCTCGTCGTCCTCCGGGGGCGCGTCGGCGTCGCTCGGGACGCCGAACCCGTCCGGAGCGTCGGGCGCGGTGCCGTTCGGCGCGGTGCCGTTGGGCGCGGTGCGACCGGCCGACCCCGAGGACGCGCCCGACGGGCGCGCGAGGGTCGCCGTCGCCGTCGCCGTCGCGGTCGGAGCCGGGGTGGATGCCTCGGCCGACGCGGACTCCGGGCCGGAGGCCGCCGGGTCGGGCGCGCCGACCGGGTCGTCCCCGGGGATCGCGACGACGGCCCACGTGTCGACGGAGGCCGCCGGAGCGGAGGCTGCGGATGATGCGGGCGCGGCCGATGCCGCCGACGCGGCCGGCTTCGGCCGAGCCTCCTCGGCGGGCGCCGTCCTACCGCGTGCGGATCGCGCCGGACCTGAGCCGGCGTCGGGCGCCGGACGACCCTCTGCGGGCGCGCCGACCGGCTTCGCAGTACCTCCGGCGGGCTGGGTCGGCGCCGACGCGGTGCCGGAGTCGGCTGCGGACTCGCCGGCGGCAGCCGGGCCCGGAGCCGGGGCGGCAGGCGCGGGGTCGGGCTGCGCCTTCGACGTCGGCGCACCCCCCTCGGGCTGGCCGCTCACCAGACGCGGGATGAACTTCACCTGCACGCCGAGCACCTCGGTGATCGCACGCCGGAGGAGTTCGGCGTTGCTCTGGGTCCCCGCACCGCTCTTGAGCTCCTGGATGTCGGCGGCGCTCGAGAAGCCGAGCACGAGGACGCCGTCGTCGGGCGTGAAGTCGATGACGTGCGCGTGCAACGCGGCCATCCACGCGGTGCGCTTCGTGCGCTGCAGCGCATCGAGCACGTCCTGCCAGGACTCGCGCATGACCTCGGCGGTGACCGGGCCCTCGGGCTTCGGGCGCGGGGCGGGGGCCGGGGTGGGAGCAGCGGCGGGGGTCTCGATACGCGTCGCCTCCGGCGGCGCTACTCGACCACCGGAGGGTGCCTCCGGCGGCGCCACTCGACCACCGAAGGGCGCCTCCGGCGGGGCGACCCGACCGCCGACGGCCGCGGCGGGCACGAGCACGCGCGCGAGCATGAGTTCGAGGTGCAGGCGCGGCGACGTCGCCCCGCTCATCTCGGTGAGGGTCTGGTTCACGAGGTCGGCCACGCGCGAGAGCTCGGCCGAGCCGAACAACGCCGCCTGCGACCCCATGCGGGCGAGTTCGTCGGCCGGCACGCCGCGGAGCACGGCCGATGCGGCCTGCGGCGAGGATGCCGCGACGACGATGAGGTCGCGGAGCCGTTCGAGCAGGTCCTCGACGAACCGCCGCGGATCCTGCCCGGTCTGCACGACCCGGTCGGCGGCGGCGAACGCGCCCGAGGCATCCTTCGCGCCGATGGCCTCGACCACCTCGTCGAGCAGAGCGCCGTGCGTGTAGCCGAGCAGCGCGACCGCGCGCTCGTAGTCGATGCTCGTGCCCTCGGACCCGGCGATGAGCTGGTCGAGCAGCGACAGCGTGTCGCGCGGCGACCCGCCGCCGGCGCGGACGACGAGCGCGAGCACGCCCGGCTCGACCGAGATGCCCTCCTCGTCGCAGAGCTTCTGCACGTACTCGAGCATCGGCGCGGGCGGCACCAGCCGGAACGGGTAGTGATGGGTGCGCGAGCGGATCGTGCCGAGCACCTTGTCGGGCTCGGTCGTCGCGAAGATGAACTTCACGTGCTCGGGCGGCTCCTCGACGAGCTTCAGCAGCGCGTTGAAGCCCTGCGGCGTGACCATGTGCGCCTCGTCGAGGATGAAGATCTTGAAGCGGTCGCGGGCCGGCGCGAAGACTGCGCGCTCGCGCAGGTCGCGGGCGTCGTCGACGCCGTTGTGGCTCGCCGCGTCGATCTCGACGACGTCGAGCGACCCGCCGCCGCCGCGAGCGAGCTCGACGCAGCTCGGGCAGACGCCGCACGGGACATCCGTCGGGCCCTCGGCGCAGTTCAGGCATCGCGCGAGGATGCGCGCCGAGGTGGTCTTGCCGCACCCGCGCGGGCCGCTGAACAGGTAGGCGTGGTTCACCCGGTCGGTGCGGAGCGCCGTCATGAGCGGCTCGGTGACCTGCGACTGCCCGATCATCTCGGCGAAGGTCTCGGGCCGGTATCGGCGGTAGAGGGCGGTGACCACGGAACCCATGCTAGTTGCCGCGTCCGACACCGGATCCGGCTGTTCGAGGCGTACTATGCAGGGCACGCGGCGCTGGGACGCGCCGCCCGTCGCCGCGTCGTCGCGGCGGGAGGGAGGGCTTCGATGACCACCACCAGGAGCTTCACCCCGGCCCGAGTCGAGAAGTTCGAGCGCCTGCTGCTCGCCGAGGAGGTCGAGGCAGAGTCCCGGCTGGCCGAGCACCGCGAGGGCATGCTCGAGGTGCGCGCTGCACGATCCGACACGGCCGCGGCCGATGACGAGCACGACCCCGAGGGCCCGACCATGATCCAGGAGTGGTCGCAGCGGACCGCCGTGCTGGCCGACGCCGAGCTCGAGCTCGCCGACGTCCGGCGCGCGCTCGCGCGCCTCGCCGACCACAGCTACGGCATCTGCGAGAACTGCGGGCGGCCGATCGCCGTCGCGCGCCTCGAGGCCAGGCCGACCGCGACGCTCTGCATCGACTGCGCACGCCTCCAGGGCTGACCCGGCCGCGCACGCGAGCGGTCACGCGCAGCCGCGCGCTCTCACGCGTCGCCGCGCGCTCTCACGCGCCGCAGCGCGCGCTCACGCGTCGCCGCGCGCGGCCGCGAGACCGTCGAAGGACCGCAGCACGAGCGGGCTCGCCCCCAGGACCGCGTAGAGGATCGCGCACGCCGCGACGGTCGGGCCGAGCCCGAACGCATCCGCCGCGAGCCCGCCGAGGAACGCGCCGAGCGGCATCGTCGCGACCACGCCGGCCGTCGTCACGCCGAACACCCGCGCGCGCATGCCGTCGGGAACGAGCCCGTACATCGCCGTCGAGATCATCGGGTTGAGCGCGCCCGCCGCGAGGCCCGAGGCCAGCAGCACCGGCAGCAGGACGGGCGCGGGCGCGCCGAGCGCCATCGCGAGGTACGGCGGCGTGCCGGCCAGCACGAAGCACGCGGCGAACATCGCGCGGCCGCTCCACCGGTGCCCGACCACGCCGAAGACGGCCGAGCCGATGAGCGCGCCCGCGGCGAAGCATCCGACCATGAATCCGAGCAGTGCCGGGTTGCCGAGCACCTCGGTCGCGTAGAGCGGCTTGAGCACGGTCATGCCGGCCGCGTCGATCGCGTTCGTCAGGGTCACGAGCAGCACGATCGCGCGCAGCAGCGGCGAGCGCGCCACGAATCGCAGGCCGGCGACGAATCCGCCGGTCGAGGATGCCCCGGGCGCGGCATCCTCCGGCACGGATGCCGCACCCGCCGACGCGACGGCCGCCTCCGCTGCCGGCGCGGCGAGGAGCCGGCGCGGCACGAACACCGCGACGAGCACCGCGGCGATCGCGAACGCGCCCGCGTCGACGACGAGCGCGGCCATGGGCCCGGCGAGCCCGATCACGGTCCCCGCGAGCCCGGCGCCGAGCATCATCGCGGTGCGCTGCACGGCGGACTGGGCGCCGGCCGCGCGCGTGATCGACACCCCCGCGAGGCGAGCGAGGTCGGGCGTCAGCGAGGTCTTGGCGGTGTCGCCCGGCGGGTCGAGCAGCCCGCCGACGAACGCGAGCGCGAGCAGCGCCGGGAAGCTCAGCCCGCCGACCGCGTGCAGGAGCGGCACCGCGAGCACCGCGAGCCCGCTCGCCAGGTCGGCGACGATGCTCGACCGGCGGTAGCCGAACCGGTCGACCAGAACGCCGCCGAGCGCGCCGCCGATCACCAGCGGCACGGTCGCGAACACGCCCGCGACCCCGGCCGCGAGCGGCGACCCGGTGAGCTGGAGCGCGATGATCGGCAGCGCGACGAGCGAGATCGCATTGCCGCCGAGCGAGCACAGGGCCGCGGCGAGCGCGGCGACGAGCGGCGTGCGGCGCGGGGCATCCGGTGCGATCGCGAACCCGCCGGCGGCGGCGGGCGCGCCGTCCTGCACCGCTGACGCGCGCGACGCGCCGGACGGACCGGATGCCTCGGGACCGCCGGATTCCGCGCTCACGCGTCGCTCCTCGGGAAGGCGTGCGTGATCACGCGGACGGTCCGCGTGCCGTCGCGTGGCACGCGCCCTCGTGCGACCCACTTGTCGCGCACCTCGGCGAGGTCGGCCGCGAGTTCGCGGAACTCGTCGAGCGTGAGGTGCGCCGCGATGTCGCTCGAGTCGGATGCCGCGACCCAGTCCGCGTCGAGTGCGTGCTCGGCCTCGAGCGCGCGGACGAGTTCCACCTGGTAGGAGTCGAGGATGGCGCGCCGCATCGCGTCGGACGCGGACCGTCGCTCGGGGTCGCCGAGGAACTCGGCGGGTTCGGACACGGTGAACTCGTGCGCGGCCCGCCACCAGTGCTCCCGGCGGTCTCGTGCGAGTTCGGGCGCCTCGACGACGAAGCCGTGCTTCGCGAGCGTGCGCACGTGGTGGCTCGCCGAGCCGGGCGCCTCGCCCGTGCGCTCGGCGAGCATGCCGACGGTCGCGGGTCCGTCGACGCGGAGCATCCCGAGGATCCGCAGCCGGACGGGATGCGCGAGCGCGCGCATGGGCCCCGGGTCGTGCACGTCGATGCGCGTGGGATCGGACATGCCGTCAGCGTAGTTCCACAAGAGTTATTGCGCAACAGTTCTTGTGGGCCTCCGGCCTCAGCCCGCGACGACCTCCACGGTCTGCCGCGCGATCTCGAGCTCCTCGTTCGTCGGCACGACGAGCACCTCGACCCGCGAGGCATCCGTCGAGATCCGGCGTGCCACGCGAGAGCGCGGCGCGTTGCGCTCCGGATCGAGTTCGATGCCGAACCATTCGAGCCCCGCGAGAGCCCGGCCGCGGATGTCCGGCGAGTTCTCCCCCACCCCGGCGGTGAACGAGATCACGTCGACGCCGCCGAGCTGCGCCGCGTAGGCCCCGATGTACGACCGGATCCGGTGCGCGTAGACCGACAACGCGAAATCCGCGGTCTCGTCGCCCGCCTCCGAGGCATCCTCGATGTCGCGCAGGTCGCCGCGCCCGGTCAGGCCCAGCATGCCGCTGCGCTTGTTGAGCAGGTCGTCGATGTCGTCGGCGCTCAGGCCCGCGCGTCGCTGGAGGTGCAGCAGCACCGCCGGGTCGATGTCGCCCGACCGCGTGCCCATCACGAGCCCCTCGAGCGGCGTCATCCCCATGCTCGTCTCGACCGAACGCCCGCCGTCCACGGCGCACGCGGATGCCCCGTTGCCGAGGTGCAGCACGATCTGGCGGAGCTCCTCGACCGGCCGCCCCAGGAACTCGGCCGCCGCCCGCGAGACGAACCGGTGCGAGGTGCCGTGGAACCCGTACCGGCGCACCCGGTGCTTCTCGGCCAATTCGCGGTCGATCGCGTACGTGTACGCCGACGGCGGCATCGTCTGGTGGAACGCCGTGTCGAACACCGCCACGTGCGGCACGTCCGGGAACGCCGCCTGCGCCGCCACGATGCCCTGCAGGTTCGCCGGGTTGTGAAGCGGCGCGAGCGACGACAACTCGTCGATGTTGATCTTCACGAGGTCGGTGATGACCGTCGGCTCGAAGAACCGCGCGCCCCCCTGCACGACGCGGTGCCCCACCGCCACCGGGGGCACCTCCTCGAGCGACGGGCCGTGCTCGGCGAAGGCCTCGAGCATCACCCCGAATCCGGCCGTGTGGTCGGGGATCGGCAGCGTGCGCTCCGACTCCGACGTGGATGCCCCGCCCGGGGCATCCTGCGGCACCTTGTGCACCGCGCGACCCTCGGCCTCGCCGATGCGCTCGACCAGCCCGCTCGCGAGCGTGCGCGACGCGTCCACGTCGATGAGCTGGTACTTGAACGATGAAGATCCCGAGTTCACGACGAGGACGACGTCCATGCTCACTCCTCCGCGGCCTGGATGGCGGTGATCGCCACCGTGTTGACGATGTCCTGCACGAGCGCGCCCCGCGACAGGTCGTTGACCGGCTTGCGCAGGCCCTGCAGGACCGGCCCGATCGCGATGGCGCCGCTCGAGCGCTGCACCGCCTTGTACGTGTTGTTGCCCGTGTTGAGGTCGGGGAAGATGAACACCGTCGCCCGGCCCGCGACATCCGACTCCGGCAACTTGGTGCGCGCGACCGCGACATCCACGGCCGCGTCGTACTGGATCGGCCCCTCGACCGGGAGCTCGGGCGCGCGCTCGCGCACGAGCGCGGTCGCCGCCCGGACCTTGTCGACGTCGGCCCCCGAGCCCGACTCCCCCGTCGAATAGGAGAGCATCGCGATGCGCGGATCGACGCCGAACTGCGCCGCCGTGCGCGCCGAGGAGATCGCGATGTCGGCGAGCTGCTCGGCGGTCGGATCCGGTACCACGGCGCAGTCGCCGTAGACGAGCACGCGGTCGGCGAGCGCCATCAGGAACACGCTCGACACGGTGTCGATGCCCGGGCGCGTCTTCACGATCTCGAACGACGGGCGGATCGTGTGCGCCGTCGTGTGCGCGGCGCCCGACACCATGCCGTCCGCCAGGCCGAGCTCGACCATCATCGTGCCGAAGTAGGACACGTCGGTCACGATCTCGAGCGCGCGCTCGAATGTCATGCCCTTGTGGGCGCGGCGCTGCTCGTACTCGCGGGCGAACCGGCCGACGAGCACCGCGTCGTGGTTCGAGATCACCTCCGCCTTCGAGATGTCCAGGCCCAGGCCGATCGCGCGCGCCCGGACCTCGATCTCCTCGCCGATGATGACCAGGTCCGCGACCTCGCGCCGCAGCAGCGTCGCCGCAGCCCGGAGGATGCGGTCGTCGTACCCCTCCGGCAGCACGATGCGCTTGCGCGCCGCGCGCGCCTGCTCGAGCAGGCGGTACTCGAACATGATCGGCGTGACCACCTCGGGCCGCGACACGTCGAGCAGGTCGAGGATCTTGGACCCGTCGACGTGCGTCTCGAAGAGCGAGAGCGCCGTGTCGTGCTTGCGCTGCGACTCCGCGGCCAGCCGGCCGCGCGCCTGCGTGATCGCGATCGCCGACGCATAGGTGTCGAGCTTGGTGCGGATGATCGGCAGCGTCGACCGCAGGCCCGACAGGAGCAGGTCGACGCTCTCGGCAAGCGGGATTCCGCCGCTCAGGACGATGCCCGACAGCGACGGGAAGCTCGCGGACGCGTGCGCCAGCAGCACGCCGAGCAGCACCTCGGACCGATCGCCGGGGATCACCACGACCGAGCCCTCGACGAGTCGCGGCAGCACGTTCTCCATCGACATCGCCGCGACGACGACCGTGAGCGCCTCGCGCGTGAGCCGGTCCTCGGCCCCGGAGACGAGTTCGCCGCCGACCGCCTCCATGATCGTGCGCATCGACGGGGCCACCAGATAGCGGTCCTCCGGGACGGCCCAGACGTGCACGCCGTCGGCGGTGTCGGTCCCCTGGGCGATCGCCTCGTGCCGCGCGACGCGGGACACCGCGGCGACGATCTCGTCGAGGCGGTCCGGGTCGGCACGGTTCGCGATGATGCCCAGCAGCGTCGCGTGCTCGCGCGTGAGCTCGTCGACCGCGAGCTCGGCGATCTGGACGAACTCCTCGGGCGAACGGGCGAGGTCCTCGCCGAGTTGGTCGGATGCCACGGACGCGGCGAGCCCCTGCCCGCCGCTCGCGCGACCGCCGAGGACGAGCAGGACGGGCACGCCGAGGTTCGCGGCGATCCTGGCGTTGAACCACAACTCGGTCGGGCTGCCGATGTCGGTGTAGTCGGTGCCGACGACGACCACCACGTCGCACCGCGCCTCGACGGCCTTGTAGCGCCGCACGATGGTTGCGAGCGCCGCCTCGGGATCGGAGTGCACGGCCTCGTAGTCGACGCCGATCGCATCCTCGTACGAGATCTCGACCGCGCCGTCGTGGTCGAGGAGATGGTCGAGGACGTAGTCGCGCTCGTCGGTCGAACGGGCGACCGGGCGGAACACGCCGACGCGCGCCGCGCGCCGCGCGAACGTCTCGAGCATCCCCAGCGCGATCGTCGACTTGCCGGTGTTGCCCTCGGCGGAACAGATGTAGATGCTGTGCGCCACGCGCCCAGCCTATTGGGCCGAGCGGGCCACGCGCAGGGAAAGGTCGAGCACCGGGTGCGCACCGCGTGTTCGTCCGGAGCATCCGGCTCGGGTAGACTTGCGGAGGCTCCTCACGTGGCGCCATCCAGGCCAACTCCCCCAGGGCGGAGACGCAGCAAGGGTAACCGGGCTCTGGCGGGTGCGTGAGGAGTCTCTGGAGGATTCGCCTAGTGGCCTATGGCGCACGCTTGGAAAGCGTGTTGGGTGAAAGCCCTCGGGGGTTCGAATCCCCCATCCTCCGCCAATGTGAAACGGCGCCGCGCCCGGAGGGTGCGGCGCCGTTTCACGTTCATGGACGCTGTGGATTCGGGGAGGAGCGAGGCGGAGCCGAGCGACGGGGTCCCCCATCCTCCGCCATGCGGATGAGCCCCGCGCCCGAAGGGTGCGGGGCTCTTCGTCTCGCGGGCCCTACGGCACGACGATCTCGAAGTCGGGGTCGCCCGGCTGCAGCACCGAGAGCAGCGTCTCGATGACGCTCCAGTCGCCCTCGACCTCGATTCCGTCCTGCGACGTGTCTCCGCCGGCGAGCGCGATGAGGCGCAGCTTGGGCAGCGTGAGGTGCAGTTGCGCGTCAGGCCGGGGGTCCTTCTCGACGTAGACGAGCACGCCGTTGCGCAGGGTCACCCGGAAGCTGCGCCCGAGGTCCGAGAACGTCACGTCCGTGGCGAGGTCGAGGTGCCACGCGCGCGGTCCGTCGACCTGGATCGCGAAGGCGTCGAACAACTGCTCGGGTGTCAGCTGCACGAGGATCGACGGGGCGTCTGTCCGGGTCGGCGTGCCGAAGTTGCCCTCGGTGAGCTCGGTCGCACCGGAGAGGAAGAAGTTCCGCCAGGTGCCGTTCTCGGCCCCGTACCCGAGCTGGACGAGCGTGTCGGCGTAGAGCGCGCGGGCCGCCTCGTGCGAGGCATCCGTGAACACCGCGTGGCTCAGCAGGGTCGCCGCCCAGCGGTAGTCCGCCGTGTCGTACGCGGCCCGCGCGAGCTCGACCACGCGGTCGATGCCGCCGATCGCGTCGACGTAGCGCGCGCCGAGCTCGGCCGGCGGGTGCGGCCAGAGGTTCGCCGGGTTGCCGTCGAACCAGCCCAGGTAGCGCTGGCAGACGGCCTTCACGTTGTGGCTCACCGACCCGTAGTAGCCGCGCGCGTTCCAGGCGCGCTCGATCGCGGGGGGCAGGGTGAAGGACTCGGCGATCTCCGCACCCGTGAGTCCACGGTTGAGCAACCGAAGCACCTGGTCGTGCAGGTAGCCGTACAGGTCGCGCTGGATGCCGAGGAACCCGCGGATCTCGTCGGACCCCCAGGTCGGCCAGTGGTGCGAGGCGAAGACCACGTCGGTGCGGTCGGCGAAGCGCTCGATCGCCTCGGAGAGGTACTGCGACCAGACGTGCGGGTCGCGGACCACGGCGCCGCGCAGGGTCAGCAGGTTGTGGAGGTTGTGGGTGGCGTTCTCGGCCATGCACAGCGCGCGGTACTTGGGGAAATGGAAGTGCATCTCGGACGGCGCCTCGGTGCCGGGCGCCATCTGGAACTCGATCTCGACGCCGTCGACGACGTAGGTCTCGCCGGTCGTCGTGATCTCCTTGGTCGGCACGATGAGCCCGACCAGGCCGCTCGAGGTCGTCTGGCCGAGCCCAGCCCCCACCTGCCCCTTCGGACCGCGGGCGAGCGCGGCGCCGTACATGTAGCCCGCGCGGCGAGCCATCGCGACGCCCGCATACACGTTCTCGGCGACGGCGTGCTCGACGAAACCCTCGGGAGCGATGATCTCGACCCTCCCCGCATCGACGTCCTCCTGCGACACCACGCCGAACACACCGCCGAAGTGGTCGATGTGGCTGTGCGTGTAGATCACCGCGACGACCGGGCGGTTCCCCCGGTGCTCGCGGTACAGCTTCAGCGCGGCGGCAGCGGGCTCCGCCGAGATGAGCGGGTCGATGACCATCACGCCGTGGTCGCTCTCGACGAACGAGATATTCGAGAGGTCGAAGCCGCGCACCTGGTACAGGCCCTCGACCACCTCGTACAGGCCGTGCCGGGCGACGAGCTTGGACTGGCGCCACAGGCTGGGGTTGACGGATGCCGGCGCATCCCCGGTGAGGAAGTCGTACGACTGCCCGTCCCAGACGACCTGGCCCGCGTCGTTCCGGATCACGAGCGGGTCGAGCGTGGCGATGAAGCCGCGATCGGCCAGGTCGAAGTCGGCCGTGTCGTCGAACGGCAGCGAGTCGAGGAGGCGCCGATTCTGCTCGACGATCGCGGGGGTCGGATCGGGGAAGGTCATGATGGTCCTTTCGGTTCGCACTCGTTCGGGTTGGTTCGGGTTCGTCGGGTCGATCCGGTGTTCCGGTCCGTTCCGATCGCCGGCGGCTCCCGCCGGCGCCCGGTCAGCCGGGCGGCCGGTTCACCGCCCGCATCGTCTCGGCGCGATCGAAGGCCGTCTCGACCGCCTCCATGAGCACCGGAGTCGCCGCGACGACGTTCTCGGGGCCGATCCGGTCGAGCGCCCCGGTCCGGGTGAGCAGGCGCAGGAACCTGGGCGGCACCCCGCACAGGACGAATGGGATGCCCCGCTCGCGCAGCCGCGCGAGCTCGGAGTCCAGCGCCTTCAGGAACGTCGCCGACGGGACGCCGGCCGAACCGCGGACGGACAGCACGATCGCGGCATCCTGCGCATCGGAGGCGTCCGGCCATTCCTGCGTGATCTGGCTGACCTCGGAGAAGAATCCCGCACCGGAGTAGTGGAGCACGGTCGTCCGCCCGGACTGCAGGGTCGATGGCGGGTCGCCGAGCGCCCAGGATCCGGAGTTGTCGCGCGTGAGCTCGAGGAGCCGTCCGTTGCGCGTGACCGTGATCGCCGTGAGCAGGATCGACAGCCCCGCGCCGAGGAAGATCGCCTGTTGCAACGGGAGTGCCGTCGTCGCGAGGAACGTCACGACCATCGCCACAGCCGACGGCCAGGAGGTGCGGAGCACGAGCACGATGTCGAGCCGGCGTCCGGCGATCAGCTCCCCGCCGATCACGATCATGAGCCCGCCGATCACCGCCATGGGGATGCTGCCCGCGAGCGGCCCCACCAGGAGCACGATGACGGCGAGCCACACGCCCGCGAAGATCCCGGACCACCGGGTGGTCGCTCCCGCGCTCGTGCCGACCCCCGTGCGCGACAGCGACCCGCCCGTCGGCAACGCGCCGAAGAATCCGCCGCCGAGGTTCGCGAGGCCCTGCGCGGTGAAGTCCTTCGAGGCATCCGTCCGGGAGCCGTCCGGGTTGGCGACGGCGGCGCCGATGCCGGCCGCCTGCGCGAGCGCGACGAGCGCGATCGCGACCGCGCCCGTCGCCAGGGCCGGGATCGCGGTCGCGTCGGGCAGGGTGACCGGGGGCAGCGAAGCGGGCACCGCCGCGATGTCCGCGACCAGTTCGACGGGGATGCGCAGGAGCGCCGCCGCGCCGGTCACGAGGACGAGCGCGATGAGCGTCGCGAACGAGCGCAGGGGCGCGATCAGCCGGAACGCCAGCCACACCGCGACGGTGGCCGCGGCGACCAGGAGGGGGCGAACTGCCACTCGTCGACGTGGACCGCGACATCCACGAACTTCCCGATCGTGTTCGACGACTCGGGGGCGTATCCGGTGACGTCCTCGAGCACGCCCGCGACGATCTGCAGCGCGATGCCGGTCGTGAATCCGGTCATCACCGCGGTCGAGACGTACGACATGACCGAGCCGAGCTTGAGCAGGCCGAGGATCAGCATGACGACGCCGACCAGCACGGTCATCGTCGCGATCGCGCCGAGGTCGCCGGGATCCAGACCCGCCGACGCGAGCACGCTCTGCGACGACAACGCGATCGCGCTCGTCAGCGTCGTCACCATCAGCACGGTGCGCGCGAAGATCGAGCCGAGGATGGTCGGCACCACGCCCGACCACAGCCCGAGCGGGGCCGCGAACCCGGCGATGCTCGCGTACGCCATGCCTTCGGGGATCGAGAAGAGACCCGTCACGAGTCCCGAGACGAGATCCTTCGCGGTCGGCCTGCCGAACCTCGTCGCCCTCCGCGCCACCGTAGACCCCCGGTTGGAAGGCTATGAGGGGGCCGGAGCGCGGTCAACCCTGGCCGGGTGCGGCGCGGGTCGCGGCCGAGTCAACGCCCGGGCGCTCCGTTCCGCACGCGCAATCCGCCACCGGGGTTCGCCGCCACCTCGAACAGTCCGATCTCCCGCACGAGTTCCGACAGCTTGGCGAAGCCCCAGTTCCGGGAATCGAAATCGGGCTGCTGCTTGCGCACGAGGCCGCCGACCGTCGCGAGGCTCGCCCAGCCGTCGTCGCCGGAGGCGTTGCCGATGCTCGCCCGCAGCACGGAGACGAGCCGGCCGTCCGTGCGGAGCTTGGCCGTCGGCGTACGACCCGGGACCGCCGCATCCACGGCTGCTGCCGCTTTCTCCGGCTCCTCGAGCACCTCGACGTAGGTGAACCGGTCGCAGGCGTTGCGGAATGACTCGTGGGTCTTCCGCTCGCCGAAGCCGTACACCGTGACGCCGTCCTCGCGGATCCGGGAAGCGAGGCGGGTGAAGTCGCTGTCGGACGACACGATGCAGAAGCCCGTGAATCGGCGCGTGTAGAGCAGGTCCATCGCGTCGATGATGAGCGCGCTGTCCGTCGCGTTCTTCCCGGTCGTGTTGTCGAACTGCTGGATCGGGTGGATCACGTGCTCGCTCGCGGCATCCTTCCAGGAGCGCAGGTTCGGCTTGGTCCAGTCGCCGTAGACGCGCTTGACCGACGCCGTGCCGTACTTCGCGATCTCCGCGAGCACCGGTCCGATCCGGGCAGGCGACACGTTGTCGGCATCGATGAGGACGGCGAGGAGGTCGTTCGTCTGGGCCACGCGCCAAGCATGGCAGGGCCTACCGTCCGCTCGGCGGCGACCGGTGCCGCTCACCCCGGCCCGGAACCTTCGAGATCACTCGCAGGCGATTCCGTCGCCGTCACGGTCGAGCTTCGGAGCGAAGCCCGGATCACCGACATGGATCGGCGCCGCGCCGGCGGCACGGACGGCATCGCAGTTCGCGAACGGGGTCACCGGCGCAGGAGCCGGAGCAGGCGCGGGAGCAGGCGCCGGCGCCGGCGCGGGAGCAGGCGCGGGAGCAGGCGCAGGAGCGGGCGCGGGCACGGGTACCGGAACCGGAGCAGGCGCCGGAGCCGGCGCTGCGGCAGGCGTGAAGGAGGACGTCACCGCGAGTTCGCCGGGGCACGCGCTGAGGATCGACGCGATGGCGTCGTGCTCTGCCTTCGTGACCCACAGGCCGTAGGTCGCCTTGACCGACACTTGGCGCGCGACGTAGGTGCAGCGGAAGGTCTTGTCGGGCGGGAGCCACGTTGCGGCGTCCCCGGCGCCCTTCCGGCTGTTCGTCGGTCCGTCGACGGCGAACAGGTTGATCGGATCGTTCGCGAGGCTGACCCGCTGGGCCTGTGTCAGTTGCTGGGCGCCAGTCTCCCAGGCGTTCATGAGCGACACGACGTGGTCGATCTGGACCGCGAGCGAAGTGGTGTTGCCCCGGACGAAGTCGATCGTCCTGCCCGTGTAGGGGTCCTGCAGGGTGCCGGACGTGACCTTGCACGGCCCGGACTTCACCTCGGGCTCGAGATCGCGCGCGAGGATGTCGTTGCGCGTGTCGCAACCGTTGCGGTCGACATCGATCCAGGCGGAGCCGAACTTGCCTTCGCGGTCGTAGCCGGTCTTCGGAGCGCGGCCCTTGATCGGCAGCGTCTCGAGCAGTGCGAGCGCGGCGCCCTGCGTGGCCGAACTGTCGGCGACCTTCACCGACGGATCACTGCCCGCCGGGACGACCGTGGCCGGAGCGTCGGGTTCACCGGTCGGCGTCGGCTTCGGCGTCGGCGTCGACTTCGGTGCACGTGTCGGCTCGGCGCTCGGCTCAGCGCTCGGCTCAGCGCTCGGCTCGGCGCTCGGTTCCGCGACCACGCTCGGTGTCGTCGGCGGGTTCGCTTCGCCGTACGCCGCACCGCCCAACGCGGTGACGACCATTCCGCCGGCGAGGACGCCCGCGGCGACCTTCCGTCCGGCGATCCCCGCCCAGGAGGAGCGTTTGGTCGCGAACGCGTAGACGCCGGTGATCAGGGCGATCATGCCGATGGCGATCAATCCGCCACCGACCCCTGCGGTCGCGAAGAACATGACTGTCAGGACGGCGAGCCCGATCAGCGCGATCCATCCGAGCGGCGTGAGCCGGGCGAGCCACCGCAGAATCGGCCCGACCGCCACGTCGGTCGCCGCCGGTGACCGCTCGGCCGCTCCTGGCGTGACGGGTTCCGCATTCGCCGGCGCTCGGGGTGATCGATGCTCCGTCCATGCTGCGCCGTCCCAATAGCGCCACATCGAGTGGTGCTCAGGGTCCGGGTACCAAGCGGCGGGCGGCTTCGTCGCGGCGCTCATCGTGCTCCTCGTTCGGGTGGGGTCAACCCATCAGCTGACGTCCCCGACCTTCAAGACAGCTGCGTATTCGAGCGAACCTCGATGAATTCCCACCGTTCACCGAGCGCACGTACAGCTCGCACATGGTCCGTATGCAGGATTCGGCTCCGCGAGCCGCCCGCTCACCCCGCCAGGAACCCCCACGCTTCGGCCTGCATCTCGCGGTCGAAGACGTGCCCCACGGCGCGCACGGAGATCTCGAGCCGGTCGGCCGGCCACGCGGCACGGAGCATCCTGACCGCGTCCTCGACGCCCGCGGGCGGGAACAACGGGTCCGCGGTATCGGCCTGGACGAGCGCCGCGACGCCGGACGCCGGATCGGGCACGAGCGGCCACTCGGCGATGCGCCGGAGGCCGGGCGCGAACAGCAGCCACGAGTGGGAGTCGAGGAACTCGGGCACGAGCGCCTCGAAGGTCGACATCATCCCGGATGACACGACACGGCGCAGGCGCGGCTCGAGCGCGGCGAGCAGCCACGCGCGGCCTCCCCCGCCCGAGAACCCGAAGGCGCCGAGCCGGGCGGGATCGACCCCGGGCAGCCGCGCGAGCACGTCGAAGGCGACCAGGTCGTCGTGCGCGACCATGCCGGCGAACGTGGTGCCGAGCATGCCGCCCGCCTTCGAGAGCGTCTCCTCGGTCTGCGGCGAGCGCTCGTCGCGCGAGCGGCGGGCGCGCCGCGAGTCCCAACCGAACGCATCGTGCACGAGCACCGCGAACCCGCGGCGCGCGAGCTCGTTCGCCGCCGCGAGGCCGTCGAAGTACCGGGCGCGGAAGGCGTCGTGCTCGGGCCCGGACCACGGCGCGGCGCGCACGAGTTGCAGCGCGCCGGTCGCGAACTGGCCGCCGTGGGCGTGCAGGCCGAGCACGCCGGGCAGGATGCCCCGTTCGCCGGCCGGTCGAAGGAGGAACGCGCGGGTCTCGGGTCCGTAGCCGGGATGCCACGCCAGCGCGACGACCTCGACGCCGTCGGTCTCGACCACGCCAACCCCGTCCGGATCGATGCGCGGCTCGACGCGTGGCGGCACCGGTACGCCGATCGCCGCCGCGACCGAGTCGGCGCGCTCGAGGCCGATCCGGCGCCGAGCGGTTTCCCAGGCGTAGGCCGGCCAGTCCTCGTACCCCTCGATCGGGCTCGGTCCGTTCATCCCGACCATGGTGCCGCATCGGGGGGTCTCGAGACGCGTCGGGCTCCGCCCGGCGCTCCTCGACCACCGGAAGGGGGCGTCGGGCTCCGCCCGGGCTCCTCGAGGACCGGAACCCGCCGGTCCTCGACCTCCGGCACGCGCCTAGGCTGGCCCCGTGAGACTCGGCATCGTGATCCTTCCGCAGCACGACTGGCCCGAGGCGGCGCGCCGATGGCGACGGGCCGAGGAACTCGGGTTCGACCACGCGTGGACCTACGACCACCTCTCGTGGCGCAGCCTCGCCGACCAGCGCTGGCATGCGACCGTGCCGCTGCTCACCGCGGCCGCGACGGTCACCGAGCGCATCGAGCTCGGGTTCTTCGTCGCGAGCCCCAACTACCGGCATCCGGTGCCGTTCGCGAAGGACCTCGCGACGCTCGACGACATCTCGGGCGGCCGGATCCTGCTCGGCGTCGGCTCGGGTGGCACCGGGTTCGACGCGTTCGTGCTCGGGCAGGCCGAGCTGACGCCGCGAGAGCGCCACGACCGATTCGTCGAGTTCGTCGACGCGCTCGACGTGCTGCTGCGGTTCGAGGAGCCGGGCTCGGGCGGCATTTCGTTCGACGGGGACTGGTTCACGGCGCACGAGGCGCGCATGGTCGGGACCCCGGCCAGGCGGCCGCGGATGCCGCTCCTGGTCGCGGGCAACGGCCCGCGGGCGATTCGGTACGCGGCGACGGTCGGCGACGGCTGGGTCACGACGGGCGGCCAGAGCGAGGATGCCGCGGGCTGGTGGACGGATCTCGCGTCGCTGGCGGCACGATTCGACGACGCGTGGGCCGCGACGGGCCGCCCGGGCGCTCCGCGACGCATCCTCTCGCTCGACGATGCCGACCGGTATTCCCTGTCGAGTGCCGCAGCCTACGAGGACGCCGTCGGGCGCGCCGCCGCGCTCGGCTTCACCGACGTCGTGGCCCACTGGCCGCGCCCCGACGGCATCTACGCCGGCGACGAACGCGTGCTCGACGAGGTCGCCGGGCTGCTGCCGGCGCTGCGAGGGTCGTGAGCGTGGTCGAGGAGCGTCGGGCTCCGCCCGGCGCACCTCGGGCGCGGTCGCGCGCATCCTGTGCACTCCGGCCCCTCGAGCCCGGCCTGCACGGATAGGCTCCCCGAATGGACTGGGCCACGCTGATCGCCGCCATGATCGCGGCGATCGTCTCGCTGATCCTGCTGCTCGTGAATGGCACGATCACGCTGCGCGAGCACGCGTTCACCAGGTTCACGACGGCGATGACGTGGCTCGCCTCGTCGAACGAGTTCCTCGTGGCGCGCGGCGTGCAGGTGCTGCGCGACCAGTCCGCGTCGCGCTGGATCTCGAACGAGGACAAGGATGCGGCCGAGCAGGCGCTCGCCGACCTCCAAGCACGTGTCGAGCGTAGGATCAGGTCCGAGGGAGGTTCCGCACATGGATGATCGGGAACTGCTGCTGCAGATCGCCTCCGCACGGAGCGCCCTGCTCGAACAACTCGGCCGGCCTGGCGACGCCGAGGTCGTACGCAACCTGACGTCGGCTGACGCGATCGACCGGAACGCACGGACCGGCACCGAGGTCGACGATTCGACCGCCCTCCGCCGCTTCGTCATCGAGCAGCTCGAGCAGGCGATCGGCACCGACGGAGACGTCCCCCTGGCCGCGGCCGACGGCGAGGAACCGGTCGAGCAGGTCGAACTCGCGACGCTTCCCGCGACCGACGTGCAGATCCGCAGCGACGAGGGGCGCATCGTCATCTCGATGCGACGCCCGCTCGCGGGCTGACCTCGCCGCTTCTCAACGCCGTCCGACCATCGGCCGGCCGCGTGGTTCCTCGAACGACCGAGGCCGCTCAGTGCAGGCGGTGCACGCTCGTCTCCGCGGCCTTGAGCTGCAGCCAGACGGATGCCCCGTGCCGGAGCCCGAGCTCGGCGACCGCCGCGGCCGACACGTCGACGAGCACGTCGGGTGCCGTCGTGCGCAGGCGGATGCCGCCCGCGGTCGGCTCGAGCGCCGTGATCGTCGCGGGCCAGACGTTCCGCGCGCTCGTGTGCTCCGGCTGCACGGTCGAGACGAGCACCGACGACGGCCGGAACACGGCCGCGGCCGCGGCGCCGTCCGGGACGGGCGCGGCGCCCGCGCCGGTTCCAGCTCCCACGAACCGGTACCCGCCGGCGATCACGCCGCCGCCGTCGGCGATGCCCGCGACGAGGTTCACGCCCGCGAGGGCGGCGGTGAACGGGCTCCGCGGCGCCGCGAGCACCGCGGCCGTCGGCCCCTCGTCGACGATGCGTCCGCGCTCCAGCACCGCGGTCCGGTCCGCGAGCACGATCGCGTCGAGCACGTCGTGGCTCACCACGATCGCGGACGTCCGCGAGGCCGCGAGCTGCTCGCCGAGCATCCTGCGAACCGACGGCGCGAACTCGGCGTCGAGCGACGCGAACGGCTCGTCGAGCAGCAGCACGGCCGGTCGTGCGGCCAGCGCGCGGGCGATCGCGGCACGCTGACGCTGCCCTCCGGACAGCTCGGCCGGCCGCCGCTCGCCGAACCCGGCGAGCCCGACGCGGCCGAGCCAGTCCACGGCGAGCGCGGATGCCTCGTGCCGGCCGATCCCGGCCGCGCGCGGCCCGAACGCGACGTTGGCCGCGACGGTCAGGTGCGGGAAGAGGCTCGGTTCCTGCCCGAGGAGCCCGATCCCCCGCTGCTCGGGACGGAGTGCGACCGGCCGGCCGGCCTCCGTGCCCGCCCGGGCGAGGGTCCGGCCGTCGAGCACGATCGATCCGGCGTCCGGTCGGACGAGCCCGGCGATCAGGCCCAGCACGGTCGACTTGCCCGCGCCGTTCGGCCCGAGGAGCGCGAGCACCTCGCCCGGGTCGAGCCGGATCCGCACGTCGAGCGCGAGGTCGCCGCGCGCGAGCGCGAGGTCGGCGTCGAGCCGCCCGGCACGGCCGCGCCCCGAGTCATCCGCGCGGCTCGCCGGCCCGCCTGAAGCACGCGTACGCGGGGCATCCGCCCGCTCGTCGGCGCCGCCGGTGCCGCTCACGACGCGCTCCCGGGCCGCCAGCCGCGCACGAGCACGAGGATCGCGATCGACGCGACGAGCAGGAGCAGCGAGAGCGCGACCGCGGTGCCCTGCCCGACGCCCGCGCCGTTGAACGCCGTGTAGATCGCGAGCGGCATCGTGCGCGTGGTGCCCTCGGCGTTGCCCGCGAACAGCGCCGTGGCGCCGAACTCGCCGATCGCGCGCGCGAAGCACAGCACGGTGCCCGCGACGAGTCCGGGGCCGGCCAACGGCAGGGTCACGCGCCGGAACGTCGTCCACCGCGACGCGCCGAGCGTCGCGGCGACCTGCTCGTACCTCGTGCCGGCCGCGCGCACGGTGCCCTCGACCGAGAGCACCAGGAACGGCAGCGCGACGAACGCCTGCGCGATCACGACGGCCGCGGTCGTGAACGGGAGCCGCAGTCCGAACGCGGCATCCAGCCACTGGCCGGCGAGTCCGGTGCGGCCGAGCAGGAAGAGCAGCGCGATGCCGCCGACCATGGGCGGCAGCACGAGCGGGACCGTCACGAGCGCCCGCAGGAGCCCGGCCACGCGCGGCGTCGCGCGGGCGATCACGATCGCGAGCGGGACGCCGAGCACGAGGCACACGGCGGTCGCCACGACGCCGGTGACGATCGACAGGCGCAGCGCGTCGAGCGTCTCGGGGGCCGTGAGGTCGGCGACGATGGTCGACCAGTCGACGCGTGCGACGAGCGCCGCGAGCGGCAGCAGGAGCACGCCGACCGCGAGCGCGGCCGGGACGAGCACGATCGGCGGCACGCCGCCGAGGGGGGACGGCTCGGCTCGAGAGCGTCCCCCGCGCGCGCGACGGCCCGGGTGGGACGAGGATGCCTCGACGGCCTCCCGCGCCCCTGCGGGCTCGTCGCGCGCGCCGCCGGTCACGGCGAGCCGAACCCGTACGACGCGAGGAGCGCCCGCCCCTCGTCGCCGAGCACGAAGGCGACGAACGCCGCCGCGACCTCGGAGTCCGCGGCACCGGCCAGCGCGGCGATCGGGTACCGGTTCACGACCTGGTCGGCCTGCTCGGGCTCGATCGAGTCGACGGCGTCGCCCGCGGCTGCGACGTCGGTCGCGTACACGAGGCCCGCATCCGCCTCGCCCGCCTTCACCTTGGCGAGCACGGCGGTGACGTTCTGCTCCTCGCTGACGGGCGCGACACGCACGCCGGAGAGGTCGAGGAGCTGGTGGGATGCCGCACCGCAGGGCACCTCGGGCGCGCAGAGCACGACCGCGAGCGCCGGGTCGGCGAGGTCGTCGATCGACGACACGTCGCCGGGGTTGCCCGCGGGCGTCGCGATCCGCAGCGTGTTCGTCGCGAAGAGCTCCGCATCGCCGTCGAGCAGTCCGGCATCCGCGACCGTCGACATCGTGCGCTCGTCGGCCGACGCGAAGACGTCGGCCGGGGCGCCCTCGACGAGTTGCGTGGCGAGCGTGGACGAGCCGTCGGAGACGATCGGCAGCACGTCGACGCTGGGGTTCGCGGCCTCGAACTCGGCGGCGAGCTCGTCGAAGGCCGCGGTGAGGGATGCCGCGGCGTACACCGTCAGCTCGCCGGACAGCTCGGGCGACGTCGACACGGGCGCCGGCTCGCTCGGGCCGTCCGCCGCGCCTCCGGCGCAGCCGGCGAGGGCGACGAGCATCGCGAGCGCGACGGGCACCGCGAGCGCGACGGGCACCGCGGCGAGCGCGCGGCGGGGGGTGCGGGTCATCGGGACATCCTCTCGGTGGGGTCGGGGACGGATGCGCGTGGATCGGGCTCAGGGCTTGGGGGCCTCGACCATCACGCTCGTGGCCTTCACGACGGCGACCGCCGGAGAGCCGACCTCGAGGCCGAGTTCGCGGACCGCCTCCGCCGACAGGAGCGACACGACGCCGTGCCGGCCGGACTGGATCTCGACCTGGGCCATCACGCCGTCGACGAGGACGCGCGTCACGATGCCGGGGAAGCGATTGCGGGCGCTCCGCAGCACGTTCGTCGGGTCGTCCGGTGCGTGGGCGAGTTCGACGGCGCGTGCGGCGAGGACCGCGCCGGGGACCACGATCCGGCCCGCGTCGTCGGTGGTCGCGGGCAGCGTTCCCGCATCGATCCAGCGCCGGACCGTGTCGTCGCTCACGCCGAGCACGTCTGCGGCCTCGGTGATCCGATACTGCGTCATATCCGGCACGATAGCACCGCATTCGCGGTCATTCTCACCCATTCCAACCGCACGTGCGCCATCGCACGGCGGCCGGTCCCCCGGTGTCCCCCTAAATGCGGAATGGCGCATCCGCCCACCCGCCACGGATGATGGCGGGGATGTCAGCGGCGAACGTTGGGCCACGGAGTGGGGACGCAGGGGGCTCCGACCCGTCGCCGTCGGCAGAAGGGGGCGACGGCCTCAGGGTGATCACCCTGAGGCCGCGTCGCTCACTGGTCACCTCGATCGGCCTCCAGGTCGCGATGTTCGTGCTGCCGCTCGTGCTCGCGATCGCGATGCTCGGATCGGATGCGCCGTCGCGCATCGCACTGATCGCGGGAACCTTCCTCCTGCTCGTGGCCTGCGGGTGGGCGCTGCTCCGCCTCCGCGCGACGATGGTCACCGTGGGCCCGGACGGGTTCGTCGAGGTCGGATTCCTCGGTCGGATCCGCGTCGTCGCCGCGCAGGACATCGAGCGGATCGTGCGCCTGCGCACCTATCGCGGTCCGAGCCTCGAGACCCAGGACCAGCTCTTCGTCGTCGGCCATGACGGCCGCTGCCTGATGCGCCTGCGCGGCTCGTTCTGGGACGCGGTCTGCATGGACTCGGTCGCCTGCGCCGTCGACGTGCCCGAGGAGGTGCGCGAGGAGCCCGTGACGTTCGCCGAACTCCGGCGCTCCGAGCCCGAGCTCCTCTACTGGTGGGAGCGCGCGACCAACCGCGTCGACCCGGCCGCCGAGCGCGTCGACGCGTGAGCCGTGGCCGCCACGGCGGCGCGACGGCCACGGTCCACCCGGCCCCGGTCCACTTGGCCACGGGCCGCCGGACGCCCCGCGCGGTGCGGCGCGCGCGGTGCCGCGCGCGGCCGTTCAGCTCGTCGCGATCCCGAGGAGCGGGGCATCCTTCCGGCTCGACGGCAGCTCGTGGAATCCGAGCCTGTCGTAGAAGGCGCGCGCGGGCGTGTTCCCCGGATCCATGCTCAGGTGCACCGCGCGCACCCCGCGCGCGGCGAGCTCGGCACGCAGCCGATCGATGAGCGCGCGGCCGAGCCCACGCCCCTGCGCCGCCGGGACGAGGTCGATGTGCAGGTGCGCGGGATACTCGGCGAGCTCCGCGATGCGCATCCGCTCCGGGTCGCCGCCGGACTCCAGCAGGTCGGCCTCGGTGTACCCGGGGTTCCGCCCGGTCGGCGGTCCGACGCGAGGATGCCGCTCGCGGAAGCCGGGAGCCCACTCGCGCGCGTACCAGTCGATGAAATCGGCCGTGTCGGCGACGCCGAGGACGTACCCCAGCACGTCGTGTCCGTCGGCGACGACGAACGCGAGGTCGGGCGCGTACGCCAGATACGGCAGGCACCACACCTCGGGCATGAGCGCGTCGTCGGAGTAGACCCCGGTCGCGTCGCCGCCACCCGCGGCCGTGAGCAGGCAGATCTCCGCGAGCCGGTCGCGATCCTCGGGCCGGAACGGCCGGATCGTCGGATTCCCCGTCAGCGTCGGCGCGGCGCTCATCGACGCCTCCGGGTGCCGAGGATGCCCTCGACGACGCTCGTGAGCACGTCGCGCGTGGCCCTCGAGCCGAGCACCTGGTCGAGGAGGGTCCCGGAGGACCGGGAACGCGAACCGCCGCGCGCACGCGACGGAGCCTGGGTCTGACGCATGATGCGATCGTATTCGGCCTGCGCGGCCCGTTGCTCCTTCGCCCGCTCCTTCTCGATCGCGGCCTGCTGCTTCGCGAGCTCGGCGTCGGCCTTCGCCTTCGCGGCCGCGTCGGCCGCGGCCTGCGCCGCCGCGGCGGCCGCGTTCATCCGTGCGGCCAACAGCTCGCGCGCCGACTCCCGGTCGACGGCCGCGCCGTACCGCGCCTGGAGCGGCGAGGCCGCCACGGCCGCGTCGATCGAGGCATCCGGCGTCGGCGACATGAGCGCCTGCGGTGCGCGCAGACGGGTCCACGCGACCGGGCTGGGCGCGCCCTTCTCGTTCATGACGGTCACGATCGCCTCGCCCGTTCCGAGCGTCGTCAGCACCTCTTCGAGGTCGTACGCCGACTTCGGGTAGGTCGACACCGTCGCGCGCAGCGCCTTCGCGTCGTCGGGCGTGAACGCGCGGAGCTGGTGCTGGATCCGCGAACCGAGCTGGCCGAGCACGTCGGACGGGACATCCTTCGGGGTCTGCGTGACGAAGAACACGCCGACGCCCTTCGAGCGGATCAGCCGGACGGTCTGCACGACCTGGGCGAGGAAGTCCTTCGACGCGTCGGCGAACAGCAGGTGCGCCTCGTCGAAGAAGAACACGAGCTTCGGCCGGTCGAGGTCGCCCACCTCGGGCAGGTCGTTGAACAGGTCGGCGAGCAGCCACATGAGGAACGTCGAGTAGAGCGCGGGCTGGTCCGCGACGCCCGGCACCTCGAGCAGGCTGACGATGCCGCGCCCGTCGGCGGCGGTCCGCAGGAACTCGGCCGTGTCGATCTCGGGCTCGCCGAAGAAGACGTCGGCGCCGGCCTCGGCGAACGCCACGAGCTCGCGCAGGATGACGCCGACCGTCGCCTTGCTCAGGCCCCCGAGACCCGCGAGCTCGGCCTTACCCTCGTCGCTCACGAGGTACTGGAGCACCGCGCGCAGGTCCTCGAGGTCGAGGAGCGCGAGCCCGGCATCCTCCGCGTAGTGGAAGACGAGCCCCAGGCTCGACTCCTGCGTCGCGTTCAGCCCGAGCGCGCGCGACAGCAGCAACGGCCCGAACCCGGCGACCGTCGCACGGATCGGCACCCCGCGGCCCGCGCCGCCGAGCGAGAAGAACTCCACCGGGAACGACGCCGCCGACCACGCCTGCCCGATGCCCGCGGTGCGGGCGAGCAGCTTCTCACCGCCCTCCCCCGGCGTCGCGATGCCCGACAGGTCGCCCTTGACGTCGGCGGCGAACACGGAGACCCCGTGCGCCGAGAGCTGCTCGGCGAGGCCCTGCAGCGTCCGCGTCTTGCCGGTGCCGGTCGCGCCCGCGACCAGGCCGTGCCGGTTCGTCATCGCGATCGGGATGCGCACCTGGACATCGGGCCGCGGGTCGCCGTTGACGAGCGCGCCGAGCTCGAGCGCGGCGCCCTCGAACGCGTACCCGGCGCGGATCGCGTCGATCGCGGCGCCGTCGAGCGGGCCTCCGGTCGGGCCTCCGGGCGGTGCGGATGCCCCGGGCGGGGCATCCGTCGGGTCCGAGCCCGGCGGCGGGGCATCCGAAGGCGGCACCGCCGGCGCCACCGCCTGCTGCGCTGCCGCCGCAGCCGCGGCCTCGGCGGCGGTCGCGGCCTCCTGCGCCAGTCGGATCGCCTCCTGCGCCTGGCGCTGCAACTCCGCCGCGTGGGCGGCGGCCGAAGCCGCCGCCGCCTGTGCTCGCGTGACCGCCTCGTCCCCCATGGGCCGATCCTATCCGCGGCGCGCGCCGCCGGAACGAGCGCCCGCCGCGGCTCGGATCAGGGCCGCGCGTCAGCCCGCGGCGACGCGCGAACCGACCTTGTAGTTCGCCCCGCGGTGCTCCTCGGGCAGGCGGTCGCCGCGGCCGTGGAGCTTGTGCCGCAGGGTGCCCTCCTCGTACGAGGTGGGGTACACGCCGCGCCGCTGGAGCTCGGGCACGACGAACTCGACGATGTCCTCGAACGTGCCCGGCGTGATCGCGTAGCTGAGGTTGAAGCCGTCGACGTCGGTCTCCTCGACCCAGGCCTGGAGCTCGTCGGCGACCTCCTCGGCCGACCCGACGATGCGCACGCCGAAGCCGCCGATCTTGCCGCGCTCGGCCAGCGTGCGGACGGTCCAGGTCTCGCCCGCGTCGGACTCCTCGCGCAGCGAGGTCACGAGGGACTGGATGGCGTTGCTCTGGACGTCGCCGATCGGGTCGTCGAGGTCGTACTTCGAGAGGTCGGCGCCCATCCAGCCCGACATGAGCACGAGGGCCGCCTCATCGCTCGCGTACGCCAGGTACTCCTGCTCCTTCGCGCGCGCCAGCTCGGGCGTCGCGTCGACGATGACGGTCGCCATCGCGTAGATGCGGGCGGCGTACCGGTCGCGCCCGGCGGCCTCGAGCGCGTCGCGGATCTGGCGCACTTGGCTCGCGATCGCGCGCTTGCTCGGTGCGGCGACGAAGATCGCCTCGGCGTTCGCGGCCGCGAACGCGATGCCGCGGCTCGACGCGCCCGCCTGGTAGATCACCGGCGTGCGCTGCGGCGACGGCTCGACGAGGTGGATGCCGGGAACCTTGAAGTTCGCGCCGTCGTGCTCGATCGCGTGCACCTTCTCGGGGTCGGTGAACACGCCCGACTCGCGATCGCGGAGGACGGCGTCGTCCTCCCAGGAGCCCTCCCACAGCTTGTAGAGGACCTCGAGGTACTCGTCGGCGATCTCGTAGCGCTGGTCGTGCTCGAGCTGGTCGTCGTGGCCCATGTTGCGGGCGGCACTCGGCAGGTAGCCGGTCACGACGTTCCAGCCGACGCGGCCCTTGGTGAGGTGGTCGAGCGTCGAGAGCCGGCGCGCGAACGGGTACGGGTGCTCGTAGGCGGTGCCCGCCGTGATGCCGAAGCCGAGGTGCTCGGTGACGGCGGCCATCGCCGAGACCGTGAGCAGGGGATCGGTCACGGGGACCTGCGAACCATGGCGGATCGCCGCGTCGGCGGTGCCGCCGTACACGTCGTAGGTGCCGAGGACGTCGGCGATGAAGATGCCGTCGAACACGCCGCGCTCGAGGAGCTTCGCGAGCTCCGTCCAGTAGGCGATGTCCGTGTAGCGGTGGGCCTGGTCGTCGGGGTGCCGCCAGAGGCCGCTCGAGATGTGGCCGACGCAGCTCATGTCGAACGCGTTGAATCGGATGGGTCGTTGCGACATGGGGTCCGCCTTTCTGACCGATCCATCGTGGCCGAAGTCCCCGCGCACGACCGCCGCGTCGACACACGGCGTCACGGAGCGAAACCATGTTGCGCCGAGTTGGCGGGCGCGGCCCGTTTGCGCGACGCTCTGGCGCCATGACCCTTGCTCCACCCACCACCGCCGACCGCGCGACCCCGTGGCACGGCCACGCCTCCGCCGATGAACTCGCGCACTGGAGCGCCATCGCCCGCGAGGTCGCCGACGCCCTCGCCGTCGACGTCGTGGAGCGCGACCGCGGGAACCTGCTGCCCGTCGCCCCCGTGCAGCTCCTCCGCGAGTCCGGCCTCGCGAACCTCCTCGTCCCGGCGGCCCTCGGCGGCGCGGGCGCGCACTGGGAGACCGCCTTCGCGGTGACCCGGATCATCGCGCGGGTCGACGCATCCATCGCCCAGATCCTCGGCTACAGCTGGCTCAACCAGGCCTGCGCCGTCTTCTACGGCGCCGACACCGCGACGACCGACGCCTGGCTGCGCCGCAGCGCCGAGGCGAACTGGGTGTGGAGCGACTCGTTCAACCCCGTCAGCCCCGACCTCTCGCTCGTCGCCGACGGCGCGGGATACCGGCTCACCGGCCGCAAGGCCTTCGCCACCGGCGCCGCCGTCGCCGACGTGGTCATCGCCGGCGCCGTCGCCGAGGGCGGCGAGCGCGACGGGCAGTTCCTGGTGTTCGCGGTCGAGACGACGCGCGAGGGCGTCCGCCACGTGGGCGACTGGGACAACATCGGCTACCGCGCCTCCGCGAGCGGCGGCATCCAGTACACGGATGTCCGGATCGAGGCCGACGACCTCGTGGGCGTCGACCTCGGCGAGCCGTTCTCGACGGTCGTCACGCCCGGCGTGCAGCTCCTCTTCGGCAACGTCTACCTCGGTATCGCCGAGGGCGCGCTCGCCCAGGCACGCGAGATCACCCGCGCCCGCCGC
Source organism: Agromyces sp. MMS24-JH15 (assembly GCF_043518605.1). Lineage (GTDB taxonomy): Bacteria > Actinomycetota > Actinomycetes > Actinomycetales > Microbacteriaceae > Agromyces. The sequence goes on along the minus strand of NZ_CP171358.1, from coordinate 2,199,690 downwards.
AACTCCTGGTTCCTCTCCGGCGTCGAACGGTACGCGGACGACCCGGTCACGCACCGCGTGTTCGGCGAACTCGTGGCCCGCACCGCCGCCGTCGAGGCGCTCGCCGACCGGCTCAACCGCACGTACGACGTCGCCGTCGCACGCGGCTTCGACACGACCGAGGCCGACCGCGCCGAGCTCGAGGTCGCCGTCGCGGCGCTCAAGGTGGTCTCGACCGAGGTCGGCCTCGAGGTCGCGAACCGCGTGTTCGAGGTCACCGGCGCGAGCTCGACCACGACCGCGACCGGGCTCGACCTGCACTGGCGGAACATCCGCACGCACAGCCTCCACGACCCCGTCGACTACAAGCGCATCGAGGTCGGCGCGCACTTCCTGAACGGCACCGTGCAGCCCGTGAGCCTCTACACGTGAGCGCGCTCCTCGAGAAGTACGGCCCCGTCTTCGCCGAGATCGGCGCGGGCGCCCTCCGCCGCGAACTCGACCGGGAACTGCCGTTCGCGGCGATCGACGCGCTCAAGCGGGCCGGGTTCACCGGCGTGCGCGTGCCGGTCGAGCACGGCGGCGACGGCGCCACCCTGCCCGAGCTGTTCTCGCTGCTCATCGCGCTCGCGGCCGTCGACCCGCACGTGCCGCAGGCACTGCGCGGACACCTCGCGTTCGTCGAGGACCGGCTGAACGCACCCGATTCCGCCGAGCGCGACGACTGGCTCCGGCGCTTCGCGGCCGGCGAACTCGTCGGCAACGCCGTCACCGAGATCGGCAACGTCGTCGTCGGCACCACCTCCACGAGCCTCGCGGCCACGGCCGACGGCTTCGCGATCACCGGCCGGAAGTACTACACGACCGGCTCGATCTTCGCCGAGTGGATCGACGCGACCGCCGTCACGCCCGACGGCGTCGAGGTCGCCGCCCTCGTGTCGACCACCGGCGACACGGTCACGATCACCGACGACTGGACCGGGTTCGGCCAGCGGCTCACCGGCAGCGGCACCGCCGTGTTCGACGCCGCCCCCGTACGCGCCGAGCACGTCTACCCGTTCGCCGACCGCTTCGACTACCAGACGTCGCTGTACCAGCTCGTGCTCGTCGCCGTGCAGGCCGGCATCGCCCGCGCTGCGGCGACCGACGCCGCCGACCAGGTCGCCACGCGCGCCCGCACGTTCAGCCACGGCAACGCGGCGCACACCCGCAACGACCCGCAGGTGCTCGAGATCGTCGGGCGCATCGACGCCGACGCCTTCGCGGCCGAGGCGATCGTGCTGCACGCGGCCACCGCGCTCCAGACCGCGTACGACGTGCGCCGGGCATCCGACGAGGTGCGAGGCGCTGCGAAGCGCGCGGCGGAACTCGCCGCGTCGCGGGCGCAGCTCACCGTCGGACCGCTCGCCCTCGACTCGGCGACGCGATTGTTCGACGCGCTCGGGGCATCCGCCACGTCGACGAACCTCGCGCTCGACCGGCACTGGCGCAACGCCCGCACCGTGGCATCGCACAACCCCGTCGCCTTCAAGGCGCGCATCGTCGGCGACGCGCTCGTCAACGACGCGGAACCGCCCTACGAATGGGCGATCGGCGTGCCCCCGACCACGCCGGCCGCCTCGGCCTGAACACCCCTCCCCGTCACCTCCCCCTCTGACACCAAGGAACCCCGCCATGACCGACACCACCACCGACGCGGCCGAGGCCACGTCGACCGCCCCCGAGGCGGCCATCGTCCCGCCCGAGTTCCGCCGCCTCCGCGGCTCGCTCGGCGTCGCGAGCATCGTCTTCATCGTCGTCGCGGCCGCTTCGCCGCTCGGCGTCATCGGCGGCCCGGTGCCGCTCGGCATCGCGTTCGGCAACGGCGCGGCGTTCCCGTTCACGTTCATCGTCGTGACCGCCGTGCTGCTGCTCTTCGCGGTCGGCTTCACCAACGCGACGCCGTTCGTGAAGTCGGCCGGCGCGTTCTTCGCGTACGTCGACAAGGGCCTCGGTCGCAGCGCCGGCCTCGGCGCCGCGTTCGCCGCCCTGCTGTCGTACCTCGCCCTCGAGGCAGGCGTGTTCGGCCTCTTCGGGCCGGGCGCGAACGAGCTGCTCAAGAGCTACGGGCTCCCGGATGTCCCGTGGTGGGTCTATGCGGCCGTCGGCTTCGCCGTCGTGTCCCTGCTCGGCTACTTCAAGATCGAGTTGTCGGGCCGCGTCCTCGCGGTGCTGCTCATCGCCGAGGTGCTCATCGTGCTCGCGCTCGACGCGGCCGTGATCTTCTCCGGCGGCGGCCCCGAGGGCTTCTCGACCGCGTTCGTCACGCCGTCGGAGATCGTCTCCGGCGCACCCGGCTTCGCGATCCTGTTCGCCATCCTCAGCTTCATCGGGTTCGAGGCGACCGCGGTGTTCCGCGACGAGGCGAAGGACCCGGAGCGCACGATCCCCCGTGCGACGTACATCGCCCTCATCGCGATCGGCCTGTTCTACACCGTCTCGAGCTGGGTGCTCATCACCGCCAACGGCGAGAGCACGATCGTCCAGGACGCCACCGACAATGCCGGCACGATCCTCGCGACCACCACCGAGCAGTACCTCGGCACCGTCGGCGCGCACCTCATCCAGGTGCTGTTCGTCACGAGCCTGTTCGCGTGCATCCTGTCGTTCCACAACATCGTCGCGCGGTACGTCTTCACGCTCGCCGGGCGCGGCGTGCTCCCCCGCGCCCTCGGCGACGCGCACGCACGGCACGGTTCGCCCGCGCGCGCGTCGGTCACCGCATCCGCCACGGTCGCCGTGCTGATCGTCGTCGCCGTCGCGCTCGGGCTCGACCCGATCGCGCAGTTCTACACGTGGCTCGGCGGCATCTCGTCGGTCGGCATCGTGCTGCTGCTCGTCCTCACGAGCGTCGCGGTGCTCGCGATCTTCCGCCGCGACGCACACGGGCTGGGCCGCTGGAAGACGCTCGTCGCGCCGGGCCTCGGACTCCTCGGGCTCCTCGCGTTCACCGTGATCATCTTCCAGAACCTCCCGGTGCTCGTCGCAGAGGAGGGCTACGGGCCGTTCTCGTGGGGCATCATCGCGCTGTTCGCGGCCGCGTTCATCGCGGGCCCGATCGTGGCCCGCGCGCGGCCGGCGGTCGAGCTCGAGTAGTCGCGATACCCTGCGCCCGGGTGACCGGGTCGTGCGCCCGGGTGCGTCGCCGTGCGAACGGCGACGCACCCGGGCGTTCCGTGTCTCAGCTGATCGGTGCCGCCGCGCTCAGCGCACCGTCGGCTTGACGTTCGGCGTCGGTTCGGCGCTGGGTGCCGTCGTCGACCGGCGGGCGCTGTTCAGGTAGAGCATCGCGACGACGGCGAACCAGACGGTCGACAGCACGCTGGACGCGACGGAGGCTGCTCCGCTGGACGCCTCGGCACCAACGGCCTCGACCGGGAGGAAGACGGCGATCACGCCCACTGCGACGTAGAACACGGCCAGCAGGCCGATGACCCAGCCCGCGGGCGCCCACGCGGTCATCCGCCACCACGGCCGCGCCGGGCCGACCGGCTCGCGCCGTCCGCGGAACACCCGGGCGCCGTAGAGGATCGCCACGAGGTCGAAGAGCTGGCCGATCGCGACCGTCGCGACCGGCGGAGTGCCGAGCGCGTTCAGCGACGACCTGAGCACCCACCCTGCGGCCAGCGCACCGAGCACATAGGCGAGCTTCGAGTACCACCGCACGATCCGGACGTCGAGGAGCCGCATCCAGTCCTCCTCTGCTCGGCCGAACGCGTGGGCCGAGCCTACGCGAAGCGACGCATCCGAATCGCCTGCGGCGGTCGGGCGCCCGGGAGCCGGCGCCGCCAGGGCCCGCGCTCAGCTCGGGAACGGCAGGGCGCGGCCGGTCTCGATCCAGCTCTTGTAGCTCGAGAGCAGGAGCGGCCAGGTGCCGGCGGCCTCGTCACGGGAGGGGTGGCCGGCACTCCAGCGGTCGTTCGCGAAGGCGAGGCGGGTGAGGCCCTCGCCCGCTGCCTCGATCCGCCACGTCATGCGGCTCTCGAGCTCGGCGTGGTTCGCGCGGTACGTCGGCCCGGGGTGCTCGGTGAGCTGCAGGAGGTTCGGCGCCTCGGCGCGGAGGACCTCGCCGTACACGTGGACGGTCTCGTCGCCGTCCTGCCCCGGCCCGACGTACTCGTATCGTTCGCCGGCCGCGAGGCGCCCCCGCAGCACGCTGCCCCACATCACGGCGCGGTTGCCGTCGTCGCCCGTGATCGCCGCCCACACCTGCTGCGGATCGGCGGCGACGTAGAGGGTCGTCTCGAAGTCCCCCGGCTCGGCCGCGAGGTCGGTGCTGGGATCGGTGGTGGATTCGGTCTCGGTCGCATTCGTCATGGGGTGAACGTACGGCGGGCCGGATGCGGTCGTCTTGAAGGAATGCGTCGACGGCGCATCGTCGGCGGATCGCGCCATACTCGGAGGCATGGTCGACGAAGCGGTGCACGCCGGCGATGCGCACTGGCGCCGTCGCGCCGGGGTCACCGCGGTCAAGGGCGTGCTCGACACCGACGGCGGACTGCGGGCCACGGCCGACGCACCGGTCGACGCGCCGGTGCGGCTCGACCGATACGCGCCTTCGGCGGCCGTCGAGCCGTTCGTGCGCCACTACTGGGTGCCGCGGTGGCACCTGCCGCCCGGCGCCGTCGTGGAGCAGCGCGCGCTCGACTACCCGTCGTCGAACCTCGTCATCGAGCCCGACCGGGTCGCCCTCCACGGTCCGGCGCGTGGCAGCACGGTGGAGCGACTCGAGGGATCGGGTTGGGCGTTCGGGGTGCTGCTGCAGCCGGGCACCGCACGAGCGCTCGTCGGCGATGCGGTGCGGCGCGCGGTCGGGGCATCCGTTGCGGTCGACGGGCTGCCCGGCTTCGACGACGTCGTCGCGGGCGTTCGTGCGGCCATCGCCGACGGCGACGACGCGACTGCCGTCGAGACGGTCGACGCGTGGTTCGCCGGCGCTGCGATCGAGCTCGGGGCCGACGGGGTCGCGGTGCGCGACGTGCTCGACCTCGTGGAGCGCGATCGATCGATCCTCCGGGTCGACGACCTGTCGGCGACCACGGGACGGACCGTGCGAGCGTTGCAACGCCTGGTCCGCGACCAGTTGGGGCTCACGCCCAAGCAGCTCATCCAGCGGCATCGCATGCAGGAAGCCGCGTGGGAGTTGGCGCGCCCCGACCACCGGCCACTGGCAGAGCTCGCGACCGACCTCGGATTCGCGGATCAGGCGCACTTCTCGCGGGACTTCCGCGACGTCGTGGGTGAGTCGCCCGCCCGGTATGCGGCGCACGCGGCGGCCGCGCCCGGGAACCGCCGGTGAGCGACATCGGCCCGGTCGATCCGGGGCACGCCGCGGATGCCGCGTGGTTGCGCCGTTGGCGGCTGCGAGCCGACGGCGACCTCCTCGTCACCGCGTCGAGCACGCTCCAACCGGTGCGGACGGCCCGCGGCGAGCCGGCGATGCTGAAGGTCGCCCGGCTCGAGGAGGAGGCGCGGGGGAACGGGCTGCTCGTCGCGCTCGCGGGCCGGGGTGCCGCACGCGTGCTGCGCTGGGACGGCCACGCGGTGCTGATCGAGCGTGCCACGGGCGGGCGCGACCTCGTGCGGATGGTCCAGGAGGGCGAGGACGACGAGGCCACGCGGATCCTCGTCGCGACGGCCGAGCGCCTGCACCGCGCGACGCCGGCCGTGCTGGCCCTCGAGCCCGTGCCGGAGCTCGTCGACCTGCGCACCTGGTTCCGGGAGCTGTTCGCCCGTGCCGACGACCTCACGCCACTGCACCGTCGCGGCGCCGACGTCGCCGCCCGCCTGCTCGACGATCCACGCGACGAGGTCGTGCTCCACGGCGACCTGCATCACGGCAACGTGCTCGACTTCGGCACGCACGGCTGGCTCGCGATCGACCCGAAGGGCCTGATCGGCGAATCGACGTTCGACCTCTGCAACCCGCTGTGCAACCCCTCGCACGAGCGGGCGCTGCTGCCGGGTCGACTGGCGCGGCAGTTCGCGGTCGCGGCGGAGGCGAGCGGCGTCGAAGCGGGTCGCCTCGCCGACTGGCTGCTGGCGTGGTGCGCCCTGTCGTCGGCCTGGTTCGCCGCCGACGACGACCCGCAGCACGCGGCATCCGCCGCCGCCATCGGCGAGCTCGCCCTCGGGCTCGGCCGCGACGACGGAGCCTGACCGGCGCGGCGCTCAGCGCACGACGACGGGCGCGCGGGTCGCCCACGCGCGCACGAGCTCCTCGCGCACGGTCACGCCCGTGCCCGGGGCATCCGGCACCCGAAGCTGCCCGCGGTGCTCGCCGTCGCCGAGCACGAACGGCTCCGTGAGGTCCTCGGCGAAGTAGCGGTCGCTCGCCGACGTGTCGCCCGGGAGGGTGAATCCCGGCAGCGCGGCGAGCGCGACGTTCGCCGCACGCCCCACGCCGGTCTCGAGCATCCCGCCCGCCCAGACCGGCACGCCGCGCAAGACGCACGCGTCGTGCACCCGGAGCGCCTCGAGGTACCCGCCCATGCGTCCGGGCTTCACGTTCACGACCGACGTCGCGCCGCGCTCGATCGCGTCGATCACGGTCGTCGTGCCGAGGATCGACTCGTCCAGGCACACGGGCGTCTCGCACGCGCGCGCCAGCCGCACGTGCGCCGCGAGGTCCTCCTCGGCGAACGGCTGCTCGATGAGCAGCAGGTCGAACGCGTCGAGCTGCGCGAGCAGCGGGATGTCCCGGGTCGTGTACGCCGTGTTCGCGTCGACCTGCAGCAGGCCCGCCGCGCCCAGCTCCTCGCGGACCGCGCCGACCGGCACGAGGTCCCAGCCGGGCTTGATCTTCAGCTTGATGCGGCGGTACCCGGCCTCGACGTAGCCCATGACCTCGTCGAGCAGCTCCTCCAGCGTCGGCGCGATGCCGACCGAGACGCCGCAGTCGACCCACTCGCGCACGGCACCGAAGCACTCGCTCATCGACCGGCCCTGCGCGCGGAGCTCGGCGTCGAGCACCGCGGCCTCGAGCGCGGCCTTGGCCATCCGGTGTCCGGCGACGAAGTCCAGCGCCGGCGCGACGGACGCCGCGAGCGGGACGCTCGCGATCGCCGCGCCCGCCCCGGTGCCCCCGACTGCGCCGGCTCGCGGGGCATCCACCCGACCGCGCAGCAGCGCGGGCGCGAGGTACCGCTCGATGACGGATGCCGCGCCGTCGACGTACTCGGAGGAATAGAACGGGTCGCGCCCCGCGACGCATTCGCCCCAGCCCTCGCCGCGGTCGGTGCGCACGTGCACGAGGAGCACGTCGCGCACGGTCTCGCGGCCGAACGACGTCTCGAACGGGCGCACGAGGGGCACGTCGAGGCGATGGAGCGTGATCGACTCGACCACCGGGATCTCGGACATCACGCCTCCCGATCGGGGTCGTCGGCGGTGAAGACGTAGTCGCCGGACACCACGAGCTCCGGGCGGAGCCCCCGTGCGAACGCGTCGTCGAACACGGTCCGGGAGCGCGCCCGGAGCTCCGCCGCGACCACTGGGCTCTCGATGCGGACCGCCTCGAAATCGGCCACGAGCTCGAGCGCCTCGCCGTCGGCCGCCCACGCGGGCCAGTGCCGCCGCCGCCTGGGCCGGGCTCCTGCGGCGGCGCGCACCAGGTCGGGGCCGTGCGCGAGCGCGCGGCGCGTGCGCGGGGCATCCAATCGCCACCGCACCTCGAAGCGGTCGCTGACGTCGCCGCCGCTGATCGCGTCGCGGAGGTCGCCGTAGAAGTCGCGGTGGTACGCCGCGACCTCGGCGCCCAGGCGCACGAGGTTGAAGTAGGCGTTGCGACGGATGAGCGGGTCGAAGGTCCAGCGGATCTCGTCGACCCCGTGCTCGAGGCAGGCCGCGCGCTGGCGCAGCTTGAGCGCGACGCCGATGCCGTGCCCGCGGGACGACGGATCGACCGCGTTCATGTGCGAGTGCAGATGCAGGCCGTCGCTCCAGCCGAGGAAGCCGACCGCGGCGCCGAGCGGCACGGCCGCCGGATCGGGAGCCCCGTCGGCCGGCACGGCGACCAGGACCGTGCTGCCGGCGTGCGAGAGCGCGCGGAGGAACGCCCGGTCGGGCGAGCGGCCCGGACCCCACGTGGCCTCCATCCGCTCGACGATCCCGTCGAGGTCGCCGACCTCCGCCGGGCGCGTGCGGACTCCCGCCGCGGCATCCCAGGCGTCGGCCAGCGCGTGCGCGTCGGCGACCCGCGCGCGCGCCTCCGCCTGGGCGTGCGGTCGCGACCGGGAGCGCGCGGGCGCGGGCGCGTGCTCGGTGTCCCCGGCGCGCCCGGCGTCCGGCGCCTGAGCGCCCGGGCCGTCGGGGTTCGGATCCACCGTCATCGCACCGGCCGATCCTCCAGCCCCCACCGCTGCCCGTACCCGCCCTCCTCGACGGGCCGCGCCATCAGCTCGAGGAACGGATCGGCCTCGAACGCCTCCGGTCCGAGCACGCCGACACCCGACCAGGTGCCCGACGCGAGCAGCTCGAGCGCGAGGACCGGGCCGAGCGCGGTCTGCCAGACCACGCACTGCGACCCGTACTCGCGCATCGTCCACTCGTTGTCGGCCACGTGGTACAGGTAGGTGCCGCGCGGCGCGCCGTCCAGTCCTCGCCCCGTCACCCAGACGCCGGCGCACGTCTTGCCCGTCATGCGCGGTCCGATCGTCGCGGGATCCGGCAGGGCCGCGGCCACGACGTCGCGCGGCGCGACCTCGACCGGCCCGGCAGCGCTCCGGACGCGGAGCGGGAGGGTCGAGTCGAGTCCGAGCCGGTGCAGGGTCTGCAGCACGCCGATGAAGTCGGCGCCGAGGCCGTACTTGAAGGTCACGCGCTTCGCGTCGAGCCAGCGCGGCATCAGGAGCACCTCCTCGTGCTCGACGTTCACGCACTCGACCGGGCCGATCCCCTCGGGGAACTCGAACACCTCCGGCTCCGAGAACGGCGCCGTGGTGAACCATCCGGCCTCCCGCTCCCAGATCACGGGCGGGTTCAGGCACTCCTCGATCGTCGTCCAGATCGAGAAGCTCGGCGCGAAGACCTCCTCGCCGGTCTCGTCGCGCACGACCAGGTTCGCGCCGTCGCGCGTGCCCAGCTCGTCGATCTCGCTGAACAGCCGGTCTGCGGCGTACCGCGCGAACACGTCGCTGAGTCCGGGCTCGACGCCCATCCCGACGAGCGCGAGCCGGCCCGCGCGCTCCCAGTCGTCGGCCTGCGCGAACTGGTCGTCGCCGAGCATGACGCCGGTCTGCGCGTGCGGATCGGTCGGGTGCGGCTCGCTGAGGCTCATGGCCATGTCGAGGTAGTCGCAGTCGGCGGCGAGCGCGCCCGCGAACACCGACGGCACGAACTTCGGCTCGACCGCGTTCATCACGTGGGTCGCGCCGTGCTCGCGAGCGACGGATGCCACGACGTCGGGATCGCTCGCATCGATCCGCGCGACGCTGAAGCGCTCGGCGACCGCGTCGCCGTGGTGCTCCCGGATCCAGTCGACCGTGCGGGCGGCGCGGCCCGGGTCGTAGTCGGCCACGACGAGGTGCTCGAAGAAGTCGCGCCGCGCGGCGATCTTGGCGATGGAGTCTCCGACGCCCCCGGCGCCGACGAGGAGGATCCGCATGCTCCGACGCTAGTGCCCGCGCCCGACGGCGGGGAGTCCCCAACTCGCTCCCCCGCGGCCGCGGGCGGGCCGCCGGCGCGGGCTAGAGGCCGAGGCGGTCCAGGTACGCGTTGCGGAACCGGCCCTCCGGGTCGAGGCGGGCGCGGAGCGCACGGAAGTCCTCCCAGCGGGGGTACCGTCGGGCGAGCTCGGCGGCGGGGAGCGTGAAGAGCTTGCCCCAGTGCGGGCGCGCGGACGCGGGCAGCGCCGCCTCGAGGTCCGGCAGCAGCGCGGTCACCGCCGGCTCGTCGAGCGTCCAGGTGAAGTGGATGCCGACGACGTCGGCGCCGTACGCCGGGCTGAGCCACAGGTCGTCGGCGCGAACCGTCCGCACCTCGCACACCTGCAGCAGCGGCGCGATCCGCGGCGCGAGCGAGCGCACGGCCTCGAGCGCGGCCACCGCGTCGGCGCGCGGCACGAGGTACTCGCTCTGGAGCTCGGCGCCGGCGGACGGCGTGAACTCGAGCTTGAAGTGCGGCAGGCGGTCGAACCACGGGCCGGGCGCGCCCAGCTGGTCGGTGCACGCGTCGGCTTCGACGCCGGGAATGGGATGCCGCTTCGCATCGGCCGGCACCGCGCCGAGCCCGGCGGCGACGTCGGCGACGGCCGCGACGTCGTGCGAGGATGCCCCGGCCGGAGGCGCCCCGTCGGCGAGCGTGCCGGCACGGGACATCCGCTGCTTGACCCAGAGCTGGTCGGCGCGCGCCGGATCCGCCCACGTGGTGAAGATGCTCACGCTCGTGCCGAGCGAGGTGACGGCGTCGAGGTCGGCGAGGATCGCGTCCCACGACGGGCCGTCGAACACCGTCTGCGCGACCTCGTAGGTCGGCTCGACGTCGAGTTCGAGCGCGACGACGACGCCGAGGGCCCCGAGCGAGACGACCGCGCCCGCGAAGTCCGCGTCGCCGCGGCGGAGGGTGACGAGGTCGCCCGCGGCCGTGAGGACCTCGACCGAGCGGACCGCGCTCGCGAGCGATCCGATCCGGTCGCCGGACCCGTGGGTGCCGGTCGCGACGGCGCCCGCGACCGAGATGTGCGGGAGCGATGCGAGGTTGGCGAGTGCGAGTCCGTCGGCCTCGAGACGCGGCGCGAGGTCGCCGTAGCGCAGGCCGCCCGACACGCGGACGGCGGTCGGCGGGCCCGCAGCCCCGACCGGCTCGTCGACGACGACCGACACGTCGGCGGGCAGCCCGTCGGTCGCGATGAGCGTGCCGTCGGTGTCCGCGAGGTCGTTGAACGAGTGCCGGCTGCCGAGCGCGCGGACGGGTGCGCCCTGCGCGAGCACGTGCCGGAGTTCGTCGATCGAGCCCGGCCGCGCGATGCGCGCCGCGCGGTATGCGAGGTTGCCGGCCCAGTTGGTCCCGATCGCCGGGTCGATCACGGGTCCGGGCGCGGCCCGGTCCCCCGGGTCGCCCGCCGGCCGTCCGTCCGTCATCGCGTCGCTCATCCGAGTCCTCTCGCGTGGCGTGCGGTCACCACCGCAGCACGGGCCATCCGTCGTCATCCCACTCCAGCGGCACCAGCGCGAGCTGGAACTGCCCGTTGAGGTCGCCGTCGTAGAAGTGCAGCGCCATCATCCCATCGGCGACCGACTGGCCGCCGGGACCAATGCGCGAACCCGCGGTCTCGGCGAGGATCGTGCCGCCGTCCTCGAGCATCGGGACGCCGTCGCGGTCGAGGTAGGGCCCGGTGATCTCCTCGGCGCGTCCGACCGCGATCTTGTACGTGCTCTCCGCGGCGCGGCAGCACGAGTCGCGAGACACGAACAGGAACCAGTCGCCGTCGTGCTCGACGAGGTACGGCGCTTCGATCGCATTCGGCGGGGCGCCGCGGTCGGCGAGGCGCAGCGGCTCCGAGGCATCCGCGTCGCCCGCCGCCGTGCCGGCCCGCAGCCCGCCCGGCCACTCGAGCTCGACCATCCGGATGCCGCTCCAGAACGAGCCGAACGCCATCCATGGCGTGCCGTCCTCGTCGGTCGCGACGCCCGGGTCGATCGCGTTGAAGTCGTCGACGGCCGACGAGGACACGACGGCGCCGCGGTCGACCCACTCGTACTCGGCGTCGTCCGGGTCGAGGGTCGTGTTCGTCGCGAGCGCGATGACCGACGTGTTCTTCCCGAAGGTCGATGCGGAGTAGTAGAGGTACCAGGTGCCGTCGTGCTCGACGAGCTCGGGTGCCCAGAGGTTCTGGACGCCCGGCACGGCCTCGCGCAGCCACTCGGGCTTGCGGTCCCAGACCTCGCCCTCGTACCGCCACGCGCGGCCGTCGCTCGAGGAGCGCACCTGGATGTTCCCGTCGGCCACGGTCCCGTTGCCCGTCGAGTACACGTACCAGGTGTCGCCCTGCTTCGCGAGCGCCGGGTCGTGCGTCATGAGGTCGCCGCTCAACTCCTGCGCGCCGGTCGGCGCGCAGCCGGCGAGCGCGACGCTCGTCCCCAGGACCACGGCCGCGGCGATCGCCAGGTACGCGACCAGGCGCCGCACGGCGGGCCCTCGTCGCATCACCCGAGCGACAGCGCGGTCCATGAGACGGGCGGCAGCGTGATCGTGAGCTCGCCGCCCGCGATCGCGGCGGTGTCGTTCGCCCGCGGGGCGACGCGCTCGCGGTCGGCGAGCGTGTTCTTCGCGTACACGTCCTCGTCGGCGATGAGGTGCGACTCGAGCACCGACACGTCGCCGAGGGCGGCGATGTCGATCGTGAGCGTCACGGCCTCGTCCTGGCTGCGGTTCACGAGGAACACCGCGGATGCCCCGGTCTCGGCGTCGTGCGTCGCGACCGCGTCGACGAGCGGCACGGTGCCGTAGTCCTTGGTCTCGTAGGTCGGCGCGTCGAGCTTCAGCTGCAGCGCCTCGCCCTGCGCGAGCCGCGAGGTGATCGAGAACGGGAAGAACGTGGTCTGGCGCCAGGCCGGGCCGCCGGGCTCGGTCATGATCGGGGCGATCACGTTGACGAGCTGCGCGAGCGACGCGCTCCGCACGCGATCGGCGTGGCGCAGCAGCGAGATGAGCAGGTTGCCGAACACGACCGCGTCGGCGACCGAGTAGACGTCCTCGAGCAGGCGCGGGGCGATCGGCCAGTTGTCGACGCCCTCGATCTTCTCGACGTTCTGGAACCGCGAGAGGTACCAGACGTTCCACTCGTCGAACGAGATGTCGATGGTCTTCGAGCTGCCGACGACGGCCTTCACGTGGTCGGCCGTCGCGACGACCGTCTCGATGAAGCCGTCCATGTCGACCGCGGACGCGAGGAACGAGCCGAGGTCGCCGTCCTTCTCCTCGTAGTACGCGTGGCACGAGATGTAGTCGACGTCCTCGTACGTGTGCGTGAGCACCACGCGCTCCCACTCGCCGAAGGTCGGCATGTGCGCGCTCGACGACCCGCACACGACGAGCTCGATCGACGGGTCGAGCTGGCGCATCGCCTTGGCCGTCTGCGACGCGATCTTGCCGTAGTCCTCTGCCGAGCGGTGGCCGAGCTGCCACGGGCCGTCCATCTCGTTGCCGAGGCACCACATCTTCACGCCGAACGCGTCGGTCCGGCCGTTGTCGATGCGGCGCTGGCTGAGCGTCGTGCCGCCCGCGATGTTCGAGTACTCGAGCAGGTCGAGCGCCTCGAGCGTGCCGCGCGTGCCGAGGTTGACCGCGAGCATGAGGTCGCTGCCGACCTGGTCCAGCCAGCCCTGGAACTCGTGGAGGCCGACCTGGTTCGTCTCGGTCGAGTGCCAGGCGAGGTCGAGGCGGCGGGGGCGCTGGTCGCGCGGGCCGACCGAGTCCTCCCAGCGGAACCCCGAGACGAAGTTGCCGCCCGGGTAGCGGATGGTCGAGACGCCGAGCTCCTTCACGAGCTCCACGACGTCCTGGCGGAAGCCGTCGGCGTCGGCCGACTCGTGGGCCGGCTCGTGGATGCCGTCGTAGACGTGCCGGCCGAGGTGCTCGACGAAGCCGCCGAAGAGTCGGCGCTCGATGCGGCCGACCGCGAAGTGCGGGTCGATCGTGAGGCGTGCGCTGGGCATGGTGGTGCTCCCCTGGGTTGTGCGTGTGCTGTCCGCGAGATGCGGGTCGGTCTGCCGGAGGCCCCGACGGGGCATCCGTGGTCTGGTGAGGATGCCCCGGGCCGGGGCATCCTCGCGTCTCTGGCGGCGCGTGCGCGCCGCGGTTACTTGATGCTGCCGATGGCGAGGCCGCCCTGCCAGTAGCGCTGGAGGAACAGGAACGACAGCAGCAGCGGCAGCACCGAGATGAAGGCGCCCGACGTGATGAGGTTCCACACCTGTTCGCCGCCCGCGCCGGAGTTCGACAGGGTCGTCCAGCGGTTGAGGCCGACCGTGACCGGCAGGAGCGTCGGATCGGTCAGCACCGCGAGTGGGAGGAAGAAGTTGTTCCACGTGCCGACGACGGCCAGCAGCAGCACGGTCACGATCGCCGGTCGCAGCAGCGGCAGCGCGACCTGGAAGAACGTCCGCCACTCCCCCGCGCCGTCGATGCGAGCGGCCTCGAGCATCTCGTCCGGCACCGCGTCCTGCGTGTAGATGCGCATGAGGTAGACGCCGAACGGGTTGAGCAGGCTCGGCAGGATGACCGCCCAGGGCGTGTCGATCAGGCCGTACTGGCTCAGCAGGATGAACGTCGGGATGGTGAGCGCCGTGAGCGGCACCATGACCGAGCCGAGCACGACGCCGAACACCGCGCCGCGCCCGCGGAAGCGGTACTTCGCGAACCCGTAGCCGGCGAGGATCGACAGGACCGTCGCGCCCAGTCCCGCCGTGAACGCGTACAGGAACGAGTTGCCGAGCCAGCGCCAGTAGATGCCGCCCTGGTGGGTGAACAGGCCCTGGATGTTGGTGAAGAAGTTCGCCGGGTCCTCGAACCAGAACGCCGGGCTCGAGAACAGGCCCGCGGTGCTCTTCGTGGATGCCACGAACAGCCACCAGATGGGGACGACGAAGTAGATCGCGAGGATGACGAGGAAGGCGTGCGAGCCGATGCGGCGGCCGCCCGTGCGGCGTCCGCGGACGCTGCGGTCCACGTGGCTGGGCACGCCGGTGACGGTCGTGTACGCGTCGGTCTTCGGCGTGATTCGGGATGCGATGGACATCACTTGAGTCCGCTCTGCTTGCGGGTGAGGAAGAGGAACAGGTACGACCCGACGAAGACGATCGCGCCGAGCGAGAACGCGATGGTCGACGCGTAGTTGAACTGGCTGTACGAGAACGCGAGCGAGAACGCGTACATGTTCGGGGTGTACGCCGCGTCGATGACGCCCTGCGCGATGTTGCGCATGACCACCGGCTCGGTGAAGAACTGCAGGGTGCCGATCAGGGCGAACGTGACCGCCATGACGATGGACGACGAGATCATCGGCACCTTGATGCGCAGGGCCGTCTGCCAGCCGTTGGCGCCGTCGATGCGCGCGGCCTCGTAGATCGAGGGGTCGATCGAGCGCAGCGCCGCGTAGATCACGACCATGTAGTACCCCGACCACTGCCAGGTCACGACGTTGACGAGACTGCCGAAGACGGTGTCCGGGGCGAGGAAGTCGGGTGTCGGCAGGCCGACGAGTTCGAAGAGCGTGCCGGCGGGGCCGAACCGCGGGCTGTAGAGGAAGCTCCACATGAGCGCGCCGATGACGACGGGGATCGCGTAGGGCGCGAAGATCAGGAGGCGCGAGGCCTTCGACATCCAGGTCGCGAGCGTGTCGAGCACGAGCGCGGCGCCGAGCGCGACGACGATCTGGAGCGGGATCATCACGACCGCGTACGCCGCGACCCGCAGCATGCCCTCGAGGAAGAGCGGGTCGGTGAACGCCTTCGCGTAGTTCGCCATGCCGGTGAACTTGGTGCCGGTCGCGAGCGTCGACGTGAACAGGCTCATGCCGAACGCGTAGAACAGCGGGAAGACGAGGAACGTCGCGAACACGACGAGGAACGGCGTGACGAACAGCCAGCCGACGCGCTGGCGCCGTTGCTCGAGGCTCGCGCCGCGGCGACGTCCGCCGCGCGGCGGGGCGGCCTGCGCGCCGCCGGCGAGGGTGGTGGTCATGGTGCTCATTTCTGTGGTCGCGTGGTCTGCCGCGTCGTGGCGCGCGATGGCTGCGGGGCGGGCCCCGGTGGATGTCCCGGATGCCCCGGTGCGGATGCCCCGGTGCGGATGCGGCGGGCGAGCCTTCGCGGTCGCCCGCCGCATCCCGGTCCGGAGCCCCGGGACCCCTCACAGGGCCCAGTGTGGTGCCTTGCGGCCTACTGCAGGGTGAATCCCTGCTCGGTGGCGTACTTCTCGAGCGACGCCTGCAGGTCGTCGAGCGCCGTCGCGCTGTCCTTCTCGCCCTGCACCATCGCGGCGAGCTGCTCGGTGAGCTGGTCGTACGCGTAGTTCTGGAACGGGCTGAATGTGAAGCCGGTGTAGCCGGCCGCGGCGTCGAGGAAGACGTCGTTGTTGATCTGCTGCCCGCCGAAGAACGGGTACTCGAGGTTGCGGAAGTAGTCCGACTCGAGGATCGGCTTCCACAGCGGGAACAGCGCGGCCTCCTCGATGCCGATCTTCCACGCCTCCTCGGTGCCGAAGACCTCCTTGGCGACGACCGCGGCTGCCTCCTTGTCCTCGGCCTGCGAGGTCACCGCGAAGGTCGAGCCGCCCCAGTTGATCTGGACGGGGTTGGCCGCGTCCCACTGCGGGACCGGCGCGGCCTTCCACTGCGCGTCGGGGTCGGCGTCGGAGAGGCCCGACAGGTAGCCGGGGCCCCAGGCCGCCGCGACGTAGATGGCGTAGGAGCCGTCGACGAGCTTGGTGTTGTAGTCGGCGGTGAAGGCGTCGTCGGTCGCGACGAGGCCGTTCTTGACCAGGTCGTCCCAGTACGCGAGCACCGACTTGGAGCCCTCGTCGTTGACGTCGATCGAGATCTCCTGCGGCTTCGCGGAGTCGTAGACGAACGGCACCGAGCCGGCCTGCGCGAACAGCGCCTGGTTGTAGGCGCGGCCGTTGGTCGGGAAGTCGGCCAGCACGCCGGGGGCGCCGGCGTCCTTCAGCGCCTGCGCGGCGGCGGCGAACTCGTCCCACGTGGTGGGGACCGGGATGCCGTACTGGTCGAGGATGTCCTGGCGGTAGAGCATGCCCATGGGGCCGCCGTCGACCGGGATCGCGTAGACCGCGTCGCCGGACGAGACATCCTTCCAGGCGCCCTCGGTGTAGTCGCCCTTGACGTCGTTCGCGCCGAACTCGGTGAGGTCGACGAGGCCGTCGCGGATGGTGAAGCTCGAGAGCACCTCGCTCTCGAGCATGATGACGTCGGGAGCGCCCGAACCGGCCTCGAGGGCGGTCGAGAACTTGGTGTACTCGTCGTTGCCCTGACCCGCGTTGGTCCAGCAGATCTGGACGTCGTCGTGCGACTCGTTGAACAGGTCGACGACGCCCTCGAACGCCGGGTACCAGGCCCAGACGCTGACCTGGGTCGCGTCCTTGTTGACGATCTTGTTGGTGCACGCGTCTTCCGACGCGCCGGCGCTGCAGCCGGTGAGGGCCGCGGCCGCGACGGCGACGACGCCGGATGCGGCCAGGAGCTTCCGCTTCATTGCTGTGATTTCCTCTCGCGGTGTCTCGACACCGTTGTCACTGGCGATGGGGGCTCAGCCAGCGTGAGAGGGATGCTCCACGCTGAGTCCGAGGCTTGTACAACGTTGTAAGTAAACGTTGTAGAGGAAATCTAGGCGAACGGACGCGCGGCTGTCAAGGCCGGGGTGGGCCACCCCGGCCGAACGCGCGGCACCCCTCGCTCAGCCCAGACCCGCGGCCACCTCCTGCGGGCGGCGGGCGGTCGCCGCGAAGGCGTCCGCGACCGGCGTGCGACGGCGTTCGAGCCCGTCGGCCGTCTCGGTGAGCTCGAAGAGCCCCATCGAGAGGCGGTGGTCCGCCCGCGGCCCGGAGCCGTGCCGGTAGGTCCACTCGTACATGTCGAAGAGCGGCCACCACGTGTACCCGACGACGGGGAGGCCGCCGGCGCGCAGGCGATCGACCTCGGCGACGGATGCCTCGAGCCAGCCGATGCGCTCGGCGACGCTCCCCGTCACGCAGGTCTCGGTGACCATGACCGGCGCGCCGTACCGCCGCGCGTACTCCTCCAGCATCTCGCCGAGCCCGGCCGCTCCGTCATCGCGGGTCGGCCGCGGATCGGCGAAGCCTCCGCCGTGGTGAACCCCCGCCTCGAAGACCTCGGTCGAATGCCGCGGGTAGTAGTTCACGCCCATGATGTCGGGCTGGGCCGGCCGAGCGGCGAGGCCGGCGAGCACCCGCTCGTCCGCGTCGTTCCGCAGGAGCACGTCGAGCAGCGGATGGCCCTCGCCGACGCGACCCGTCACGAGGTCCTCCACCAGGAACGCCTGGTGCCGGAGCCGCTCCGCCGTCGCCCGGTGCTCGGGTGCCTCGATCGCGCCGACGTATCGCATCGAGGCATCCACGTGCACGAAGGTCGCGCGTTCGCCCAGCACCTCGCGGATGCCGTGCTGGGTCGCCTGGAACCCCTCGGCGACGGCGAGCGCGAGCCGCACCGCACCCGCCTCGCCGTGCAGGTAGGGCGGCCAGTAGCCGTACTCTCCGCAGAACAGCACGTGGATCATCGGCTCGTTGACCGGCGTGTAGTCGGTGACGAGGTCGGCGTACCGCTCCGCGGCCGCGACCGCGTACTCGGCCACCCGCTGCGGGTAGTCGGGTGCCGCGAACTGCCCCTCCAGCCACAGCGGCGTGCCGTAGTGCAGGAGGTCCACGACCGGACGGATGCCGAGCTCGACCATCCGGCCGATCACCCGGTCCGTCCACCCCCAGTCCCACACATCGCGTTCCGGGTTCACGCGATGCCACGGGATGCCCCATCGAAGGAACTCCGCGCCGACGCCCGCCGCGAGGTCGAGGTCGGCGCGCCACCGGGCGTAGTGCTCGGTCAGCTCGTACTCGTCGATCGGGCGCAGGCCCGGGCCGCCCTGCGGCACGAACGTGTTCTCGATGCCGAGCCCGAACCTGAGCGGGCCCTCGGTGTACCAGTTGTGCAATTGATGCCTCATTTCAGACCGGTCGACGCGACGCTCTCGATGAAGCGGCGCTGGACGAGGAGGAACATGATCGCGAGCGGGAGCACCGCGATGAGGGAGCCGGCCATCATGACGCCCTGCGGGATGATCCCGCCGGGACCGGTCAGGAGCGTGAGCCCGGACGTGATCGTGCCCATCTCCGCGTCGGTCGTGAAGACGAGCGGCCAGAGCAGGTCGTTCCAGTTGTTGACGAAGGTGAAGATGGCGAGCGTGAGCAGCGCCGGCTTCGCGTTCGGCAGCACGACGCTCCGGAAGATCCGCCATTCGGATGCCCCGTCGAGTCGCGCCGCGTTGTCGAGGTCGCGCGGCAGCGAGAGGAAGAACTGCCGGAGGAAGAAGATGCCGAACGCGTCTGCTGCGCGCGGTGCGATGAGGCCCGCGTAGGTGTTCACCCAGCCGAGGTCGCTGACGAGCTGGTAGATCGGGATCAGCGTCGCCTGGAACGGGATCATGAGGCTCGCGATGATCGCGATGAGGAGCACGCGGCTGCCGCGGAAGTCGAGCCGCGCGAGCGCGTAGGCGGCGAGCGAGTCGAAGACCAGCGCGAAGGCCGTCACGCCGCCCGCGAACACGAAGCTGTTCACGATGAGCCGCCCGAACGGCAGCTCGTCGAAGATGGCCGCGAAGTTGTCGAGGGTCCAGGCCTCCGGCAGCAGGGTCGGCGGGTAGGCGTTCACCTCGGACACCGGCTTGAACGCGGTGAACGCGATGATCGCGATCGGCAGCAGGACGAACGCGGAGGCCGCCAGCGCGGCCACGAGGAGGAGCACGGTGCTCGTCCTGCCCGGGCGGCGGCGACGCGACGCCCGGACCGAGCGGGCGGCGACCACCGCCGAGCGGGTCGTGAGCGAGGTCATTGCGCGTCCTTCTCTCGTCGGCTGAAGAATCGGAACTGGACGAGGCTCAGCACGAGGGTGATGAGCAGCAGCACGTACGACAGCGCCGAGGCGAAGCCGAGCTCGAGCTTCTTGAACCCGGACGTGTAGATCTCCATGACCACCGTCTGCGTCGTGCCGTACGGGCCGCCGCCCGTCATGACGTAGATCTGGTCGAATGCCTGCAGCGCTGCGATCAGGGCGACGATCATGACGAAGGCGAGCGTGTTGCCGAGCATCGGCAACGTGATGTGGCGGAATCGCTGCCAGCTGCTCGCCCCGTCGACGCGGGCGGCCTCGTAGAGCGAGCCGGGAATCTCCTGGAGGCCCGCGATGAAGATCACGAGGTAGAAGCCGAAGCTCTTCCAGACCGCGACGAGCGCGACCGTCGGCATCGCGAGCGCCGGGTCCTGCAGGACGTTCCCGAGCTGGATCCCGAATGCGCGGAGCCAGTGGTTCAGGAGGCCGATCTGGGGATCGAGCAGGTACGACCACGCGAAGGCGGCCACCGCGAGCGAGACGATGAACGGCAGGAAGAGCGCCGTGCGGAACGCGCCCCGAGCGGGCAGCCGACGGTGGTTCACCAGCAGCGCGAGGAGCAGGGCCGCGATGATCGCGGTCGGGGTGAACAGGATGGCGTAGTACGCCGTGTTGCCCATCGCCTGCAGCACGTCCGGGTCGGTGAAGACCCGCACGTAGTTGTCCAGCCCGACGAACGCCTCCTGCCCGAACCCGGACGCATCGGTGAACGAGAGCCGGAGTGCCGACAGCATCGGCCAGGCGACGAAGACGGTGAGGATGATGAGGGCGGGCGCGAGGAAGGCCAGCGCGATGAGCGAGGTCCGCCTCGTCGACCCGACCGGCGTTCGACCGCCCAGTTGGGGCGCCGGGCGGTACCGGCGTTGCGTGATGCTCGACATGTATCTCTCCTGGGGCCGCGGGCGGGTGCGCCCGCGGCCCCGATCCGGATGGGTTCGGCGCAGGTCGGCCGGCGCTACTCGAGCGCCGCCTGGACCTCGTCCTGCGCGGTGGGCAGCAGGTCGTCGAGGTCCTCCCCCGCGACCGCGCGCTGCGTCAGGTCGTCGACCGCGTCGAGGACGTCCACGCTGTTCACGACGCCGGGCAGGAGCGCGCGGCTGGTCGGCGCGATCTCGGTGAGCGCGACGACGGTCGGGTTCTCGGCGACGGCGTCGGCGGGCACGTCGGTCCGCAGCGGCGGCCAGCCCGAGCCGAGCGACCACTGGGTCGCCACGTCGAGGTCGAAGAAGTACGAGAAGAACGCCTCGGCACCCTCGGTCTCGGCCTCGCCGGCCTGCGCGGTGATTCCCATGGCGACGCCGATGGTCGATGCCGCCTGCGCCTCGGGTCCGGCGGGGACTGCGGCGATGCCGTAGTCGATGCCGCTGTCGGTCGCGATGGAAGCCATCCACGGGCCGCCGACGTGCATGGCGGCCTTGCCCGAGCTGAACAATTCGTCGGCGCCGATGCCGTCGAGTCCGGTCGGCGAGATCTTGCCGTCGCGGATCGCCGAGACCCAGTACTCGAGCGCGTCGCGGTTCGCGTCGGAGTCGATGACGGCGGTCTCCGCGTCCTCGACCAGGTCGCCGCCTGCGCCGTAGAACAGGGTCGGCCACAGCCCGTTCGCCACGGTGTCGTGATCGGGCAGCGCGAGCCCGTACTGCTCGGGTGTGCCGTCGCCGTCGGCGTCGACCGTCAGCTGCTCGGCCGCGGACCGCCATTCGTCCCAGGTCTCGGGGAACTCGGTGATGCCCGCGGCCGCGAAGAGCGCCTTGTTGTAGAAGACCGAGAGCGGCACGAAGCCGGTCGGAACGCCGTACGGGGCACCGTCGACGGTGACCATGTCGACGGCCTGCGGGTTCAGCGTCTCCGTGTTGCTGCCGTCGCCGTCGTACCAGTCGCCGAGGTCGACGAACGCGCCGCGGTCGGCGTACACGGGCAACCGCTCGGCGGGCATGGCGACGATGTCGGGGCCTTCGTCGGCGGACAGCGCGGGAAGCAGCGTGTCGTCGATCACGGCCCAGGTCTTCACCTCGGTGGTGATCTCGACGTCGTCCTGGGAGGCGTTGAAGTCGTCGACGATCTGCTGCAGCACGTCGCCGTCGGCCTCGGTGTAGCCGTGCCAGAAGGTCAACTCGACCGGGCCGTCCGATGCCTCGGGCGCACCGCCGGTGCAGCCGGCCAGCGCGAGCACGGCGGCCGCACCGAGGCTCGCGAGCGCGAGGGTTCGTTTCATGGGGCACTCCTTCGTGTCGGCCGGGGACGGGCGGTCGCCGGCTCGGTCCATGGCGTAGGTAATCGATGTAGGTAATCGATGTAAGACACAGTATGCGGATCCGTGCGGCGCGCGTCAACCTGCGGAATCCCGGGTATTACATCGATGTACGATGAGACCGCTGAAGGGAGGGCCCGCGTGACCACGACGATGCAGGACGTCGCCCGCCTCGCGGGCGTGTCGACGAAGACCGTGTCGAACGTCATCAACGCGCGGCCGTACGTGTCCGCCGAGACGCGGATCAAGGTCGAGGCCGCGATCGCCGCCCTGGACTACAAGCTCAACCTCGCTGCGCGGAACCTCCGCTCCGGCCGCAGCGGCGTCATCGGGCTCGCGGTGCCGAGCCTGACGGTGGCGTACTTCGCGGAGCTCGCCGAGGCCACCATCGCCGCGGCGGAGGAGCACGGCCTCGTCGTGCAGATCGAGCGCACGGGCAGCGCGGAGCGGGAGCGGGCCCTCCTCGACAGCCCCCGGCTCCAGCACATCGACGGGCTCATCCTGAACCCGATGGACCACGGCGCGGAGGAGCTCGAGGGCGTGGAGCTCTCGGTGCCGACCGTCGTGCTCGGCGACCATCCCGTGGGCGGCGCCGCCGTGCACGTCAGCACCGACCAGCGTGCGGCAGCCGAGCTCGCCACCGAGCACCTGCTGCTCACCGGCCGGCGCCGCATCGCCGCGATCGGCGCGCGCAGCGCCGACACCCGCGGCTCGGCAGCCCTCCGATTCGACGGCTACCGCACCGTCCTCGAGCGGGCCGGCATCGCCGTGGATCGCGACCTCGTGGCCGAGGCCGATCCATGGACCCAGGTGAACGGCGCGGCCGCGATGCGCGAACTGCTCGATCGCGGCGTCGAGTTCGACGCGGTCTTCGCCTTCAACGACAGCCTCGCCCTCGGCGCGATGCGCGCGCTCGACGACGCCGGCCTGCACGTGCCGGGCGACGTCGCGGTCATCGGCATCGACAACATCGCGGAGGCCGCCTACTCGATCCCGAGCCTCACGACCGTCGACCTCGGCGGACGGCGCATCGCCGAGACGGCCGTCGCCGCACTCGCGGAGCAGGTGCTCACGAGCGAGCGACCGGCGCCGCGACGAGTGCTCGTCGACTTCGGGCTCGTCGTCAGGGAGTCGACCGGACGCTGAGGCGGTGCGATCGGCTCAGCGCGCCGCGCCGACCGTCGCCGGCGCCGACTCGCGCGCTTCGATGCGGAAGTCGGCGAGCAGGGTCCGGGGCGCGATCCCGCTCCCGGGCGCCCCGATCCGCTCGAGGAGCGTCGCGACCGCGGTCCGCGCGATCCAGTCCTGGCCCGGATGCACCGTGGTCAGGCTCGGGATCGAGTACTGCGCCTCGTCGAGATCGTCGAAGCCGATGACCGCCACATCCTCCGGCACCCGCCGTCCCGATTCCTGGAGGACTCGCATCGCGCCGAGCGCGAGCGTGTCGTTCAGGCCGAACACCGCGTCGAACTCGACGTCGCGATCGAGCAGCTCGCGCATCGTGCGCGCGCCGTTCGAGCGGTGCCAGAGGGTCGTGTGCCCGATGAGCGCGTCGTCGAACGGGATCCCCGCCGCGTCGAGCGCCTCGCGGTACCCGCGCAGGCGGAGCCCTGCCGAGCCGATCACCTCGCCCTCGTGCGCGCCCACGATCGCGATCCGCCGCCGGCCGCCCGCGATGAGGTACTCGGTCGCGGCGCGCGCGGCCGCGACGTTCTGCATCGTGACGTGGTCGGTGGGGCCGTCGAAGATCCGCTCGCCGAGCACGACCATCGGGTACGGCACCTCGAGGAGCGCGACGTCGTCCTGGGACATCCCGAGCGGGCTGAAGATGAGCCCGTCCGTGAGCTTCAATCGCGGGCTCTTCAGCAGCGCGAGCTCGCGCTCGCGCTCGCCGTCCGTCTGCTCGACGAGGACGACGAGGCCGGCGTCCTCGGCGGCCGCGATGACGGCCGCCGCGAGCTCGGCGAAGTAGCTCAGGCCGAGGTCGGGGATCGCGAGCGCGATCGCGCCGGTGCGGCCCGAGCGGAGGCTCCGCGCGGTGAGGTTCGGCGTGTAGCCGAGCTCGGCGATCGCGCGCTCGACGCGTGCGCGCGTCTCGGGCTTGATGTGCGGGTAGTCGTTGATCACGTTCGAGACGGTCTTGATCGACACCCCGGCGAGCCGCGCGACGTCGTGCAACGTCGTGGCCATGGCCACCTCCTAGGTCGCGCTCACTCTACAACGTTGTACTACCCGAAGGGGAGCGCGTCGTCAGGTTCGGGACGAGTCGGATGCCCCGGAGCCGGCGCCGGGCGGGAGACCGGGGGTCGGCCCGGGCCGCGACCCCGACGACGGGCCGGGTGGCGGCCCGCCCGCCGACTCCCCGCCGGGCGCGCGCGGCCGCTCGGGCGGCGTGACGTGGGACTGCGCCGCGTCCGCGTTCCGCGCGGAGATGCGCGCCCGACGGCGCTGCCGCTCGCGCTCGAGCGGGATCGCCAGGCACGCCCACACGATGAGCGCCGCGCCCGCGCCGACCAGCATGCCGCCGATGGTGTCGGTGATCCAGTGCACGCCCAGGTAGGTGCGGCTGATCGCCATGAGGAGCACGTAGGCCGCACCCGCGACGATGACCCACGCTCGTGGCACGAGCACGGCGACGGCCACCGCGATCGTCGTGGCGTTCGCCACATGCCCCGATGGGAATGAGCCGTAGTCGCTCGTCACCAGCATGTCCTCGGGGCGGGCGCGGCCGAAGAACTCCTTGAGGACCTGGACCGCTGCCGCGCTCAGCGCGGACGCGAGCACGAAGTACAGGGCGCCCCACGGCCGACCCAGCGCGATGAGCAGGACCGCGACCCCGATCGGGATCACGATGACGCCCATGAGGCCGCCGCCCAGCCAGTCCATGAAGAGCGCGACGACGTCGCCGACCGGACCGTGGAGCGTGAGGACCTCCTCCGCCCACTCCTCGTCGAGCTCGACGGGCAGCCCGCCCGCGCGCACCATGATGACGAGGCCGAGCAGGAATCCGACGCCGACCGCCGAGAGGCCCGCGATGAGCGGGATCCGGCGGCTGAACCGCAGCACGCGCGCCTCGCGCCCCGCGGCTGGAGTCGCCGTGGAGATCCCGTGCACCGGCCCGCGGGCGGGCGACTCCGGATCCGTCATGCGCCAACCCTACGAGCGGACGCGCCGATCCGGGTCGTCCGCCCCGCACGGCGTGCCGCCGACGGGGAGTCCGGGTCGGGCGCGGATCCCCGGGGCGCGCGTGGGCCCGGGCGGCCGGGAGGCCGCCCGGGCGGGGCATCCTCAGTCGGCGAGCGCCGGGACCGTCCGCGGCCGGATCAGGCCCCACAGCGCCGCGATCGCGACGAGCGCCGCGAGCACCTGCACGAACGCCATCGGGACCGCGCTGCCGACGCCGAGCAGGCCGATGAACGGCGAGATGATGCCGGCGAGGCCGAAGTTCAGCGCGCCGAGGAGCGACGCCGCGGTGCCGGCCTCGGCGCCGTGGTTCGCGAGCGCGAGGATCTGCACCGCGGGGAACGAGAACCCGCACGCCGTGATGTAGACGAACAGCGGGATCGCGGTGCCCCAGAAGCCGGCGCCGGCCGTGTCGAGCACCATGATCGAGGCGGCCATGGCGAGGTGCACGAGGGTCGTGGTCGCGAGGATCCACTGCGGCGCGACCCGGCCGCGCATGAGCCTCGAGCTCGTCTGCACGCCGATGATGATGCCGATCGAGTTGACGCCGAAGAGCATGCCGTACTGCTGCGCCGTGAACGCGTAGACCTCCTGGAACAGGAACGACGACGTGGAGAGGTAGCCGAACAGCCCCGTGAAGGTCATGCCGCCGACGATCGCGGCGCCGAGGTACACGCGGTCGCGGAAGAGCACGGCGTAGCGCTGGCGGACGGTCGAGTGCCCGGAGGCGTGCCGGCGCGCCGGCGGCAGGGTCTCGCGGAGCGAGGTCGAGACCGCGATGACGACGAACAGGCCGTAGGCCGCGAGCACCCAGAACACGCCGCGCCAGTCCATGACGCGCAGCAGCTGCGACCCGATCACGGGCGCGAGCACCGGGGCGAGCCCGTTGACGAGCGCGAGCCTGGAGAGCATCTTCACAAGCGGCTTGCCGCCGAACAGGTCGCGCACCATGGCCATCGCGACCACGCCGCCGGCCGCGGCGCCGAAGCCCTGCAGGAGGCGGAACGCGGCGAGCCAGACGATGTCGGGCGCGAGCGCGGCCGCGATCGAGGCGGCGATGTGGAGCAGCGTGGAGAGGATGAGCGGCAGCCGGCGGCCGACCTTGTCGCTCCACGGGCCGACGATGAGCTGGCCGAACCCGAAGCCGACCATGGTGCCCGTGAGCGTGATCTGCACGGCCGCCGCGCTGATGCCGAACTCGTCCTGGAGCACGGGGAACGCGGGGAGGTAGAGGTCGACCGTGAACGGGCCGAGCGCCGTGAGGGCGCCGAGCACGAGCACGTAGGTGAGCCGCTGCGGGCGGCTCAGGCGGTCGCCGGGGTGGGCTGCGCGGTGGAGGTCGTCGGGCCGGACGATGGGGATGGAGGCGGTCGACATGGGCTTCCTGGGATTCGGTGACGCGTGGGGTCGGTGCGCGTGGGAACGCGCGCGCCGCGCCCCGACGGGCGTGGTCGGGCCGGGCGGCGGAGGATCGGGCGCCGCCGGCGCGCGACGACGGGCCCGGTACGACGGTGGCGGTGCGATCGCATCGCCACGGGAATCGGCGAGCCGCGGCATCCGGCTCGAATCGATTCGACTGACTCGATTCATTGTAGACGGATGCCCCCGAGTCGGCGCAACCGCGGTTCCATCCGACGGAAGCGACGGCGCCCGGAGCGGTCCGCCGGTCCGCCGGCGGATCGCTCCCCCGGGCCTCAGGCCGGGTCGGCCAGGACGTCCGCGAACGCGGCCTCGGCGGCGCCGATCAGCAGCCGGTCCTCGCCGAGCGCCGCGACGCGGACCTCGACCTGGTCGGCCGCGCCCGGCATCGCCTGTGCGACCACGAGGTCGCGCAGCGCCTCGAGGTCGCGTGCGGCGACCGTCGCGAGGAATCCGCCGAGGACGATGAGCGACGGGTTCAGCACGTTCACGGCGTTCGCGAGCGCGGTCGCGAGGATGCGCCGCTGGCGCGCGAGCTCCGCCTCGACCTCGGGCGCTTCGCTCGCGGCGATCGCGGCCGCGAGCGTCGGCTCGTCGACGTGGTCGAGCCCGACGACCGCGAGCAGCCGCGCCCGCGCGACCTCGTCCTCGAGCACGCCGCCGGCCGCGCGCCGATCGGCCGGGTCCGGAATGCCGGGGCGGTTCTGCCCGAACTCCCCCGCGTAGCCGCTCGCGCCGCCCACGAGCTGCCCCGCGACGACGAGCCCGCCGCCGATGCCGCTCGCGCCGCCGTTCAGGTAGACGAGGTCCTCGACCCCGCGGCCCGCGCCGAAGAGGTGCTCGGCGAGCACGCCGAGCGTCGCGTCGTTGCCGACGACCGCGGGCAGGCCGGTCGCGGCCTCGACGAGCGCGCGCACCGGGGCATCCCGCCATTCCAGGTGGGGCGCGAGCCGCACGAGGCCGTCGTCGGCGCGGACCAGGCCGGGCACGGCGAGGCCGACGCCGATCACGCGCGCGCCCGCGAGCGGTCCGGCGCCCCAGCGGGCGATCGCGTCGGCGACGATGGCCGCGGTCTCGTCGGGGGTCACGAGCCCTGCCATGTCGAGCCGCTCGCGCACCGCGATGCCGCCGTCGAGGCCGACGGCCGCGATGGTCACGGCGTCGACCTCGGGGTTGACCGCGATCGCGACGACCCGACCCGAGGGCGCGATCACCGGCGACGGGCGGCCGACCCGATTGGTGGGGTCCGGCGGGCGTTCCTCGACCAGGCCGAGGTCGACCAGCTCGCCCGCGAGCGTCGCGACGGTCGAACGGTTCAGCCCGGTCAGCGCGGTCAGGCGCGCCCGAGAGAGCGGCCCCTCGAGGTGCACGAGTCCGAGGAGTCTCGACAAGTTTCGACGGTGGACGCCGTCGAACGTCCCGGTGCGGTCGCTCACGCGAACACTCTAGGTTCCCGGGCGCGCGGAGGGCTGCACGACACGGTCAATATGTTGCGCTTGACCGCAAATCGAAGAGGACGTATATTCGTCACGTCCAGATCACTTTCGACGTTGCGGTCGAAACTTTCGAGAGGTTCAATGATGAACAGACGCAGCACCAGGCTCGTCGCAGTGGGTGCGAGCGCGGCACTGGCCGCCCTCGCACTCGCCGGCTGCACCCCGTCGGGCGACGACGGCGGCGACGACACCGTCACCCTCACGTGGTGGCACAACGCCACCTCGGGTCCGCTTCCCGCGGTGTGGGAGGAAGTCGCCGCCGACTTCGAGGCATCCCACCCCGGCATCAAGGTCGAGCAGACCGGCTACCAGAACGAGGAACTCCAGCGCACGCTGATCCCGAACGCGCTCGCCTCGGGCGACGCGCCCGACCTGTTCCAGGTGTGGCCGGGCGGCGAACTCCGCGACCAGGTCGAGAACGGCTACCTCATGCCCCTCGACGACTCCATCGCCGACACCATCAGCAGTGTCGGCGCCACGGTCAACCCGTGGCAGGTCGACGGCAAGACCTACGGCATCCCCTTCACCTTCGGCATCGAGGGCTTCTGGTACAACACCGACCTGTTCGAGCAGGCCGGCGTCGCCGAGCCCCCGACGACCCTCGACGAGCTGAACGCGGCCGTCGACAAGCTGCGGTCGACCGGCGCCGCGCCCATCGCCGTCGGTGCGGGCGACAAGTGGCCGGCCGCGCACTGGTGGTACCAGTTCGCGCTGCACTCCTGCTCCCCCGAGACGCTGCAGGCCGCCGAGACCGAGTTCGACTTCAGCGACGACTGCTGGGTCGAGGCGGGCGAGCAGCTCGAGGCGTTCATCAAGACCGAGCCGTTCCAGGAGGGCTTCCTCGGCACCCCCGCCCAGCAGGGCGCGGGCAGCTCGGCCGGCCTCGTCGCCAACGGCCAGGCCTCCATGGAGCTCATGGGCCACTGGAACGCGGGCACCATCGGCGGACTCACCGCCGACCGGCAGGTCCCCGAGTTCCTCGGCTGGTTCCCCTTCCCCGGCATCGAGGGCGCGGCCGGCGACCCGACGGCGGCACTCGGCGGCGGCGACGGCTTCGGCTGCTCCGCCGACGCTCCGCCGGAGTGCGCCGATCTGCTCGCCTACATCATGAGCGAGGACGTCCAGAAGAAGTTCGCCGCCTCCGGCTCGGGCATCCCGACCGTGCCCGCCGCGATGGACTCCCTCGAGGACCCGAACCTCAAGGCCGTGGCCGAGGGCCTCTCGAACGCGTCGTTCGTGCAGCTCTGGCTCGACACCGCGTTCGGCACCACCGTCGGCAACGCGATGAACGAGGGCATCGTCAACCTCTTCGCCGGCACGGGCACGCCCGAGGACATCGTGAAGAAGATGCAAGACGCGGCGGCCACCCTCTAGTCATGGCCACCGTCGTCAACCAGGCCGGGTCCGCGATCTCCGCGGGCCCGGCCCCCGCCACCGGCACCGCCCCGGCGGTCGCGTCCGGCGCCGCCCGCGCCGCCGGCGCGGCCGTCGCCACCGCGCCGCGCCGCCCCCGCCGCGCCGGCGCGATCCGCACCCGCATCGAGATCGCCCTGCTCGCGGGCCCCGCCCTCGTCGTCTTCGTCGGCTTCGTGATCGTCCCGGTCGTGCTCGCCGCGGTGTACTCGTTCTACAACCTGCCCGCGGCCTTCCGCTGGTCGGACCTCGCCGACCCGGAGCGGTTCGTCGGCTTCGACAACTACGTCCGCGCGCTGAACACCCCCGAGTTCCTGCGCGCGATCGGCAACAACTTCGCGATCCTCGTCGCCTCGCTGCTGATCCAGGGGCCCATCGCCATCGGGATCGCGCTCCTGCTGAACCGCCGCATGCGCGGGCGGAGCGTCATCCGACTCCTCATCTTCGTGCCCTACGTGCTCGCCGAGGTCATCGCCGGCCTCGCCTGGAAGCTGCTGCTGCAGCCGCAGGGCGGCGTCAACGCGCTGCTCGAGGCCGTCGGGCTCGGCGCCTGGCAGCAGAACTGGCTCGCCGACCCGAACATCGCCCTCTGGACCCTGTTCGGCATCCTCACCTGGAAGTACGTCGGCTTCGCGATCATCCTCATGCTCGCCGGCCTGCAGGGCGTGCCCGAGGAGCTCGCCGAGGCGGCCGCGATCGACGGCGCGAGCTGGTGGCAGATCCAGCGCCACATCACCATCCCGCTGCTCGGCCCCACGATCCGCATCTGGGCATTCCTGTCGATGATCGGCGCGCTCCAGCTGTTCGACATGGTGTGGGTCACCGTCGCGCCGACCGTGCGCAGCCTGTCCACCGAGACGATGGCGACGTACATGGTCCAGCAGGGCCAGTTCGCCGGCCAGCCCGGATACGGCAGCGCCATCGCCGTCATCCTCTTCCTCATCTCCCTCGTCGTCGCGCTCGTCTACCAGCGCTTCGCCCTCCGCCGCGACCTCGCCGGAGCCGTCACCACCGGAGTGCGTTGACATGACCGCCACGACCAACCTCGTCGTGCCCGACCTCGACAAGCTGCCGCCGCGACGCTCGGCCGGCCGCCGATTCGACTGGGGCCAGCCGTTCGTCTACCTCATCGCGCTCGTCGTCGCGGGCCTCGCGATCGGGCCGGTGCTGTACGTCATCATCGGCGGCTTCCGCACCACGGGCGACCTGAACGCGAACCCGGCCGGCCTGCCGGACCCGTGGGTGTTCGAGAACTACGCCACCGTGCTCGGCTCGACCCGGTTCTGGGGCAACGTGCTGGCGAGCATCCTCCTCGCCGTCGCGACCACCGCGGGCGTCGTCATCCTGGGCATCATGGCCGCGTTCGTCATCGCACGGTACGACTTCCGCGGACGGCAGGGCCTCTACACGATGTTCACCGCCGGGCTGATGTTCCCGCTGACCGTCGCCGCGCTCCCGCTCACGCTGCTGCTGCGCACGCTCGGCCTGCACGGCACGTACCTCGGCGTCATCATCCCGTCGATCGCGTTCGCGCTGCCGACGACGATCATCATCCTCGTGCCGTTCCTGCGCGCCATCCCCGACGAGCTCGAGGAGGCCGCCGCGATCGACGGCACGAGCCGGATCGGGTTCTTCTGGCGCATCCTGCTGCCGCTCTCGAAGCCCGGCCTCGTGACCGTCGGCGTGCTCGCCTTCATCGGCAGCTGGAACGGCTACCTCCTTCCGCTGCTCGTCATCTCGACGGGCACGCTGCCGCAGGACTTCTGGCCGCTGCCGCTCGGCGTGACGCAGTTCTCGACGCAGTACTCGCAGAACACCGGAGCGGTGCTCGCATACACCTCGCTCGCGATGATCCCCGCGCTCGTCTTCTTCCTCGCTGCGGAGAAGCAGATCGTCGGCGGTCTCCAGGGAGCGGTGAAGGGATGACCATGAAGTGGCAGGATGCCTCGCTGCCGGCCGCCGAGCGCGTCGACGCGCTCATCGCCGAGCTCGGACTCGACGAGAAGATCGCCCAGCTCTACGGCGTCTGGGTCGGCGCCTCGGCGGACGGCACCGACGTCGCGCCGAACCAGCAGGAGATGATCGGCGACGTCGACCTCGACGGACTGTTCCCGAAGGGCCTGGGCCAGCTGACGCGCCCGTTCGGCACCGCCCCGGTCGACCCCGGCGTCGGCGCGCTGTCGCTCGCCCGCACGCAGCGCCGGATCGTCGCCGAGAGCCGCCTGGGCATCCCCGCCCTCGCGCACGAGGAATGCCTCGCCGGCTTCGCGGCGTGGGGCGCGACCGCGTACCCGGTGCCCCTCTCGTGGGGCGCGACGTTCGACCCCGAGCTCATCGAGCGGATGTCCCGCCGGATCGGCGAGGACATGCGGAAGGTCGGCGTGCACCAGGGCCTCGCGCCCGTGCTCGACGTGGTCCGCGACGCCCGCTGGGGACGGGTCGAGGAGACCATCGGCGAGGACCCGTACCTGATCGGCACGGTCGGCGCGGCCTACGTGCGCGGCCTGGAGTCGGCGGGCATCGTCGCGACGCTCAAGCACTTCGTCGGCTACTCGGCGTCGAAGGCCGGCCGCAACCTCGCGCCGGTCTCGGTCGGTCGTCGCGAACTCGAGGACGTGCTGCTGCCGCCGTTCGAGATGGTGATCCGCGAGGGTCGGCCGCGCAGCGTCATGAACGCCTACACCGACCTCGACGGCGTGCCGACGGCGGCGGACGCGACCCTGCTCACCGAGCTGCTGCGCGGGGTCTGGGGGTTCGAGGGCACGGTCGTCGCCGACTACTTCTCGGTCGCGTTCCTGCAGACGCTGCACGGCACCGCCGGCTCGCTCGGCGAGGCCGCCGCGGCCGCGCTCGAGGCCGGGATCGACGTCGAACTGCCGACCGTGCACGCCTTCGGCGCACCGCTCGTCGAGGCCGTCGCCGACGGCCGGCTCGACGAGGCCGTCCTCGACCGCGCGCTGCGGCGCGTGCTCGCGCAGAAGCTCGAGCTCGGCCTGCTCGACGCCGGCTGGGATGCCACGCCGGCCGCGCTGCACGGGCTCGCCGATGACCTCGAGGCCGTGCGCGGCACGGTCGACCTCGACCCGCCGGAGAACCGGGCGCTCGCGGCCGAGGTGGCCGAGCGCGCGATCGTGCTCCTGCGCAACGACGGCAGCCTGCCGCTCATCGCGCCGGGCCGGAGCAGTCCGCGGCGCATCGCGGTGGTCGGGCCCACGGGCGACGACCGGTTCGCCGTGCTCGGCTGCTACGCGTTCCCGACGCACGTGGGCGTGCACCACCCGGAATCGGGCGACGGCATCACGCTGCCCACGCTCGTCGAGTCCCTCCGCGCCGAGTTCCCCGACGCGGACCTGGAGTTCGTCGCCGGCACGTCGATCGACGGCGGCGAGACCACCGGGTTCGATGCGGCCGTCGCCGCCGCGACCGCAGCCGACGTCGTCGTGCTCGCGCTCGGCGACCGCGCCGGGCTCTTCGGCCGCGGCACGAGCGGCGAGGGATGCGACGCCGAGTCGCTCGCGCTCCCCGGTGCCCAGGGGGCGCTCCTCGAGGCCGTGCTCGACGCGGGCACGCCCACCGTCGTCGCGCTCCTCGCGGGCCGTCCCTACACGCTCGGCACCGCACCCGATCGAGCCGCCGGCATCCTCGAGGCGTTCTTCGCCGGCGAGGAGGGAACGCGTGCGATCGCGGGCGTCCTGTCGGGCCGGGTGAACCCGGCCGGCCGCCTGCCCGTGTCCGTGCCCGCGTCGGCGGGCGTCCACCCGTCGACCTACCTCGCGGCGCCCCTCGCCCGGAAGGGCGGGGTGTCGAGCATCGACCCCACCCCCCGGTACCCGTTCGGCCACGGGCTGACGTACACGCGCTTCGCGTGGAGCGGCTTCGCGGGCGGCGAGGCCGAGATCGACACCGACGGCGAAGCGTCGGTGCGGGTCCGGGTCGAGAACGTCGGCGACCGCGCCGGCGTCGAGGTCGTGCAGCTGTACCTGCACGACCCGGTCGCGAGCGTCGTGCGTCCCGTGCAGCGCCTGATCGGGTACGCGCGCGTCGAGCTCGCCGCGGGCGAGGCGGCCGACGTGACGTTCACGGTGCCGGCCGACCTGGCGTCGTTCCCGTCGCGCGCGGGCGGCCGGATCGTCGAGCCCGGCGATCTCGTGCTCAGCCTCGGGACGTCGAGCGCGGACCTGCCGTACGCGCACACCGTCCGGCTCGTCGGCGCGGCGCGCACGGTCGACCACACGCGCCGACTGCACCCGGACGTCGTCGTGGAACGGGTCGCCGCCGAGGAACCGATCGCCGCCGAGGCATCCGTCATCGCGTAGCCCTCCCCAGAGCCGCCGGCCGGCGGCATCCGCCCAGTCCCCTCCGCCGGCCGGCGCCCCTCGTCGTGCCCTCGCAGGCAGCTCTGCACGACGCGCACCACCCGCACCCCCGCACCGCCGCGGCGTCTCCCCCGTCGCTGTTCCCCTGATCGACGCGCGGCCGGCGGCGACCCGTCGCTGGCCGCGCTCCATGAGCATCGGCCCCATCCCCGTTGTCAGCGGGGATGGGGCCGATTCTCATGCGTTCGGACGCGAGCGCAACGCAGGGCCGGGCCGAGCGGCGCCGGGCAGAGCGGCGGCCGGGCCGGGCGGCGCCGGGGCCGACCGGCGGCCGGGTCAGGCCGGCGGCGCGGTGCTCTCCCGGACCACCAGGCTCGTCGCGAGATCCATCCGGGGCGTCGCCCCGCGCGTGCCGCCGGCGAGCCGCAGCGCCAGCCGAACCGCCTCCTCGCCCATCCGTCGGAGCGGCTGGTGCACGGTCGTGAGCGGCGGATTCACCCATCGGCTGATCGGCACGTCGTCGTAGCCGACGATCGAGAGGTCGCCGGGCACCGAGAGCCCCGCGGCTCGTGCGGCGTCCATGACGCCGAGGGCCTGCAGGTCGCTTCCCGCGAAGATCGCCGTGGGCCGCTCGCCCGCGGGCCGGCTGAGCAGCTCGGTGGCGTGGTTGCGCCCACCCGTCACGTGGAAGTCGCCGAACCGGATCCACGACGGATCGATCGGGAGTCCGGCCGAGTTCATGGCCGACCGGTACCCGTCGACGCGCGCCAGCGAGCACATCATGTCGTCGGGACCGGTGATCGTCGCGATGCGCCGATGGCCGAGCTCGATGAGGTGCCGCGTCGCGGCCAGGCCTCCCGACCAGTTCGCCGAGCCGACGCTCGGGACATCGGGCGACGGATCGCCGGCCGGGTCGACGATGACGAACGGGATGCTCCGCGTGCGAAGCTGCTCGCGGTACTCCGGTGCGAGCTCGCTGAACACGAGGACCACGCCGACCGGCCGACGTCGGATGACCCCGTCGATCCAGTCGGGGTCCGGCGCGTGGCGACTGCCCGACACGGTGAGGACGACGCTCAGGCCGTGCTCCTTCGCGACGGACTCGACGCCGCCGATGATCTCCATCGACCAGATCTCGTCGAGCTCGTGGAAGACCAGTTCGATGAGCTCGGCATGCCCTTCGCTGCGGCCGATGCCTCGACGCGTGTACCCGCGACGGTGGAGCAGGTCCTCGACCCGGGCGCGCGTGCCGGGCGAGACGTCCGTGCGGCCGTTGAGGACCTTCGAGATGGTCGAGAGCGACACGCCCGCCTCCTCGGCGACCTCGGCGAGCGTAACGCGTTCGGCGGAGACATCCGATGACATGTTTCGAATCCTAGCGCCGAAAGTTGCGGCATGCGTTTTCCCGAGTCGCGCGAGTCGCTGTCGCCCGGCACGCGGATCTGCTCGCAGCCCTGTGCTTCGAAGCGCTTCGACGGCATACTGGTCGACGTTCCCTTCCCGTTCCACAGGAGCCGCCATGCCTCCCACCCCCGCCGCCGTCGAGTCCGGCGACCGCTCGCACGCGCTCGTGCCCGTCGAGTCGGTCGCGCAGATCTCGACCGTGCTCGAGAACACCGACCCCGAGCTCGACCCGCGACTCGCGGCGCTCGCGCGGCAGGCCGCCGCCGACGGGGTCGTGCTGCTGCGCAACGACGGTGACGTGCTGCCGTTCGGCGCCGAGCGTCGGGTCGCCGTGTTCGGTCGCACCCAGCTCGACTGGTTCGCGGTCGGCTACGGCTCGGGCGGCGACGTCAAGGTGCCGTACTCGTGGAACCTGCTCGCGGGCCTGCGCGACGCCGGCGTCGCGGTCGACGACGACCTCGCCGCCGTCTACGCGACGTGGACCACGGCGAACCGCCCGCCATTCGACGCGACCTGGGGCCGCTGGCCGCATCACTTCCCCGAGATGCCGCTCGCCGACGAGGTCGTCGCGGCCGCGGCATCCCGCAGCGACACCGCGCTCGTCGTCATCGGCCGCGCCGCGGGCGAGGCTCGCGACAGCGTGCTCGAGCCGGGCAGCTGGTTCCTGACCGACGGCGAGCTCGCGATGCTCGACCGGGTGACGGCGGCCTTCGCGCGGACGGTCGTCGTGCTCGACACCGGCAACGCCATGGACCTCGGATGGCTCGACCGCTACGGCGACCGCATCGCGGGGCTCCTCGCCGCCTGGCAGGGCGGCATGGAGGGCGGCCGGGCGGTCGCCGCCGTGCTCGCCGGCGAGATCGCGCCGAGCGGCCGCCTCACCTCGACGCTCGCGCACTCCTACGACGACTACCCGAGCGCGGGCAACTTCGGCGACCCCGACGTGAGCGTCTACGCCGAGGACGTCTTCGTCGGGTACCGGTACTTCGAGACCTTCGCACGCGACCGGGTCGTGTTCCCGTTCGGCTTCGGGCTCGGCTACGCGACGCTCGACGTGCAGGTCCGGGAGGCGGCGGTCCGCGGCGACCGCGTGCGGTTCGTCGTCGACGTCGTGCACACCGGCGACGAGCACGCCGGCCGCCAGACCGTGCAGGTCTACGCCTCGTCGCCCGACGGCGCGCTGCCGCAGCCCGCGCGCGTGCTCGCGGCGTACCGGAAGACCGCGCTCCTCGCGCCCGGCGGGCGCGAGCGCGTCGTGCTCGAGGTCGTGCTCGACGAGCTCGCGTCCTTCGACGACTCGGGTGCGACCGGGCACCGCGGCGCGTGGGTGCTCGAGCCCGGCGAGTTCCGCTTCTTCGTCGGAACCGACGTGCGCAGTGCCCGGCACGAGGCATCCGTCACCGTCGACGCGCTCCGCGTCGTCCGCCGGGTCGCCGAGGCGGCCGCGGTCGACCCGGCGACGCCGTTCCGGCGGATGACGCTCGAGCGCGACGCCGACGGGAGCCCGCGGGTCGCGTGGGAGGATGCCCCGACCGCGACGGTCTCGCGGCGCGAGCGGATCCTCGGATCGCTGCCCGACGAGATCCCGCCGACCGGCGACCGGGGCATCCGGCTCGATGACGT
The DNA here is from genome assembly GCF_043518605.1 of Agromyces sp. MMS24-JH15. Taxonomy (GTDB): domain Bacteria; phylum Actinomycetota; class Actinomycetes; order Actinomycetales; family Microbacteriaceae; genus Agromyces. The sequence continues at coordinate 2,162,937 of NZ_CP171358.1, read as the reverse complement.
GCGGATCGGCGCGGCGACGCTCGACGCCTTCCTCGCCCAGCTGTCGCCCGTCGAGCTCGCGCTGCTCGCGCGCGGCGACCTCACGATGAACAGCCCGCTCGGCACGCCCGGCAACGCGGGCGTGCTCGGCGGCGTCTCGGCGTCGCTCCGGGAGAAGGGCGTCCCGCCGATCACGACGACCGACGGGCCGAGCGGCATCCGCCTGGCGGCCTACGCGTCGCTGCTGCCGTCCGGCACCGCGCTCGCCTCGACCTGGGACCCGGCGCTCGTGCGCGAGCTCGCCGGGGCGCACGGGCAGGAGATGGTGCGGAAGGGCTCGGACGTCCTGCTGAGCCCCGGCATGAACCTCCACCGCGATCCGCTGTGCGGGCGCAACTTCGAGTACTTCTCGGAGGATCCGCTCGTCACCGGCGTCACGGCGACGGCGGTCGTGCAGGGCATCCAGTCGCGGGGCGTGGCGGCCTGCCCGAAGCACTTCGCGGCCAACAACCAGGAGGCGTCGCGCACGCGCAACGACTCGCGCGTGTCGGAGCGGGCGCTCCGCGAGCTCTACCTGCGCGGCTTCGAACGGTGCATCCGCGACGCCGCGCCGCTCGCGCTCATGACCTCGTACAACAAGGTCAACGGCGTCTGGTCGCACTACCACCACGACCTCGTCACGGCCGTGCTCCGTGACGAGTGGGGCTACCGCGGGTGCGTGATCACCGACTGGTGGATGGAATCGGCGACCGACCCCGACTTCCCCGCGCTCGAGGACAACGCGTACCGCGTGCGCGCGCAGGTCGACGTGCTCATGCCCGGCGGCCTGAAGACCGACGAGGGGCCGCAGGCGGTCGCGGACGACACGATCCTCGACTCGCTCGGCCGGGGCGACGGGCTCACCCTCGGCGAGCTGCAGCGCGGCGCCCGGAACGTGCTCGGGCTCGCGCTCGCACTCGCACCGGTGGTCGAGCGGCGGATCGGGGCGAGCCGATGAGCGCGACCGCGGCGACCGTGCCGGTCATCCCCGGCTTCCACCCCGACCCGAGCGTCTGCCGGGTCGGCGACGACTACTACCTCGTCAACTCGTCGTTCGAGTACGTGCCGGGCGTGCCGGTCTGGCACTCGCGCGACCTCGTGCACTGGACGCAGGTGGGCAACGTGCTCGTGCGCGACGCGCAGTTCCCGGCGGCCCGCGCGGGCGACAGCGGCGGGATCTACGCGCCGACGCTGCGGCACCACGCCGGCCGGTTCTGGCTCATCACGTCCGACGTGGGCGACGAGCACGGCGGCCACCGGCTGTACTCGGCGCCCGCGATCGAGGGGCCGTGGTCGGACGCGATCGAGCTGCCGGAGCTGCGCGGCATCGACCCCGACCTCGTATGGACCGACGACGGCGAGTGCCTGGTCACCTACTGCTCGTGGACCGACGGCGCGTCGGCCGCGTGGCAGGCCGCGATCGACCCCGACACCGGTCGCGTGCTCGAAGCGCCCCGCAAGGTGTGGGCCGGCACCGGACTCGGCCACACCGAGGGGCCGCACCTGTACCGGCACGACGGCTGGTGGGTGCTCGTGGCCGCCGAGGGCGGCACCGAGCGCGGGCACGTCGTCAGCGTCGCCCGCTCGCGCGACCCGCGCGGGCCGTTCGAGAACGCGCCGCACAACCCCGCGTACACGCACCGCAGCACGGAGCATCCGGTGCAGAACCTCGGGCACGCCGACCTCGTCGAGCGACCGGATGGCTCGTGGGCGGCCGTGCACCTGGGCGTCCGGCCGCGCGGGATGACCCCGGGATACCACGTCAACGGCCGCGAGACCTTCCTCGCCGAGGTCGACTGGGTCGACGGATGGCCCGTGTTCACGGCCTCCGAGGCGACGCCGCCCGATCGCGCGTGGGACGTCGACGACCGTTTCGAGACCCTGCACCCGCGATGGGTCTCACCGCGCCGACGCATCGAGGAGTTCGCCCGGCTCGTGCCCGACGGGCTCGAGGTCGGGGCCCCGGGCGGCGGGGCGGGCGACGGCTCGGGCGTCTACGCGCGCCTGCAGGCGGTGCACTGGACCGCGACGGTGGACCTCGAGGTCGATCCCGGCTCGGTCGTCCACGCCGAGGTGCGGCTCGACGAGCGGCACCGCGCCGGCGTGCGCCTCGCCGACGGCCGGGCGAGCGCCGAGTGGACGGTCGGCGGGCACGTCGTCGACGTGGGCGGCGGCGGGCGCGACGGGGCATCCGAGGACGTGTCCGACGGGGCATCCACGGTCGCTTCCGACGGGACCGCGGGGTCCGGCACCTCCGCACACCGCCTCGAGATCGCCTCGGTGCCGTCGACGACCGGCGGACCGGACGACCTCGTGCTGTCGGCCGACGGCCGACGGCTCGGCGTCGTCGACGGTCGCTACCTCTCGACCGAGGTCGCGGCCGGGTTCACCGGACGCGTCGTCGGCGTCCGCGTGGAACGGGGTCGCGCGCTCGTGCGACACGTGACGATCGCGGAGTCCTGAGGGCCGATTCGGGCGCCCGCACGGGCCGAGGTAGCGTGAGAGCGCTCCCATCGTTATCCGTGCGTTACATCGGATGTTTGACGGGATGCCCCCCGGCCGGTTATCTTCACTGTCGAAGCGCTTCAACAGCCGCCGGAACCCGAAGGTCTCGAAGCGCTTCGATCCCCACAAAGGAGTGACATGAACCAGCACCGGACCGTCCGCCCAGCGCGGGCCGAGCGGGTGACCTCGTGACCAGCCAGGTCATCCTGCGCGAAGCCGCGGTGACCGAGGTCGGCGAGACCACCGAGCAGGATGCGCGCAAGCTGCGCAAGCACGCGGGCGGGCGGAAATCCTTCGGGATGTTCCTGTGCATCGTGCCGTTCATCGTGCTCGTCTTCCTCTTCTCGTACTTCCCGCTGTACGGCTGGATCTACTCGCTCTACGACTTCAAGCCGGCCCTCGGACTCGAGGGCAGCGAGTTCGTGGGCCTCCAGTGGTTCCAGCTGCTGGTGAGCTCCCCCACGCAGGTCGCCCAGATCGGCCAGGTGCTGCTCAACACGCTCGCGATCAGCTTCCTCGGGATCGCGACCTCGATCCTGCCGCTCGCGTTCGCGATCTTCCTCAACGAGGTGCGGGTCCCGTGGTTCCGCAACGCGGTGCAGACCCTGACCACGCTCCCCAACTTCATCTCGTGGGTGCTCGTCTACATGATCGCGTTCTCGCTGTTCTCGAGCACGGGGCTCGTCAACGGCGTGCTGACCGACCTGGGCCTGATCACCGTCCCGGTGAAGTTCCTCGACACGAGCGAGAACGTCTGGATCACGATGACGCTCTGGAGCGTCTGGAAGGGCCTCGGCTGGGGCGCGATCATCTACCTCGCGGCGATCTCGGGCATCGACCAGTCGCTGTACGAGTCGGCCGACATCGACGGCGCCGGCCGGTTCCAGAAGATGTGGTACATCACGGTGCCGCAGCTCATGCCGACCTACCTCGTGCTCCTGCTGCTGTCGGTCGCGAACCTCCTGAACAACGGCATGGAGCAGTACTACGTGTTCCAGAACGCCTTCAACAAGGAGCACATCCAGGTCCTCGACCTGTACGTCTACAACATCGGCATGACGGGCAACAACCTGTCGATGGCGACCGCGGTCGGCATGCTCAAGAGCATCATCTCGGTCATCCTCCTGTTCACCGTCAACGCGATCGCCAAGCGCGTCCGCGGCCAGTCGATCGTCTGAGGAAACCGCGATGTCCGCACCCACCGCCACCGAGACCTCGGTCATCGTCGCCGGCACCCCCACCGCGCCCAAGCACCGCACGACCGCGAGCAGCGTCGTCTTCGCGACCGTGAACTACGCCGTCTTCGCCGTGCTCGTGTTCATCTGCGCGTACCCCTTCTACTACCTGATCATCAACTCGGTCTCGCAGAACGACCTCGCGGCGCTCGGCGAGGTGCGCTGGTTCCCGGTCGGATTCCACCTGTCGAACTACGAGCAGGTGTTCCAGTTGCACGGCCTGCCGATGGCGACCGCGGTGACCCTCGCCCGCACGGTGCTCGGGACTGCGTTCACGGTGCTCGCCTCGGCGTTCCTCGGGTTCATGTTCACGCAGGAGCGCATGTGGGGCCGGCAGTTCTGGTACCGGTTCACGATCATCACGATGTACTTCAGCGCGGGCCTCATCCCGGTGTTCATCGTCATGAAGAACCTCGGGCTGACGAACAACTTCTGGGTCTACATCCTCCCGTTCATCGTCCAGCCGTTCTTCATCATCCTCGTGAAGACGTACGTCGAATCGATGCCCGCGTCCCTGCAGGAGGCCGCCGAGGTCGACGGCGCGAACATCGTCCAGATCTTCTTCCGGATCTACCTGCCGAACATGACCCCGATCCTCGCGACCGTGGCGATCTTCGCGGCCGTCGCGCAGTGGAACAGCTTCCAGGACACCCTGATCTACATCACCGACCAGGCCCTGTACACGCTCCAGTACCTGCTCTACATGTTCCTGAACCAGGCGAACAGCCTGGCCCAGGCGATGGCGAACTCGAGCGGCAACATCGGCGCCCTCGCCGACCTCGCGACCACGCAGACGCCGACCTCGATCCGAATGACCATCTCGGTGATCGTCGTGCTGCCCATCATCCTCGTCTACCCCCTGTTCCAGCGCTTCTTCGTGAAGGGCATCATGCTCGGCGCGGTCAAGGGCTGACCGCACCACCCCCCGAGCACCACCAGAAAGGAAAGCAATGAAGCTGAACAAGAAGGCGGCCCTCGTGGTGTCCGCCCTCGCGCTCGCGGGACTGTTGACGTCCTGCACGGGCAGCTCCGGATCCACGACCTCCGGGCCGATCTCCGAGTTCCCGTCTTCGTGGGACGACGAGATCACGATCGACGTCTTCGACGGCCTCGCCAACTACATGGGCGTCCAGGAGGGTTGGTTCGCCAAGATCGTCAAGGACAAGTTCAACATGAAGTTGAACATCATCGCCCCGAACGTCGCGGGCGGCGGCGACACCCTCTACAACACGCGCGTCACCGCGGGCGACCTCGGCGACCTCATCATCACCGACAAGGGCCAGAAGCTCGACGAGCTGATCGAGGGCGGCCTCGTCATCGACGCGGCGGACTACTACCCCGCGATGAAGAACACGGCCCGCTTCGACCAGGCGGTCGAGCACCTCAACGACGGCGCCGACGGCACCTACGGCTTCCCGAGCTCGGTCTCGTCCCTGAAGCCCACCGACCCGTCCGAGGGCCTCGACCCCACGTTCGGCGCATACGTGCGCTGGGACCTCTACAAGGCGGCCGGATACCCCGAGCTGGACACCCTCGAGGACCTCCTGCCGACCCTGAAGAAGATGCAGGACCTCGAGCCGACCGCGCCCAACGGGCAGAAGACCTACGGCATCTCCCTGTTCAAGGACTGGGACGGCAACATGATGAACAACGCCAAGCAGCCGACGACGTACTACGGCTACGACGAGCTCGGCTTCGTGCTCGCCAAGGCGGACGGCTCGGACTACCAGGGCATCCTCGACGACGACGGCCAGTACCTGCGCACCCTCAAGTTCTTCTACGACGCGAACCAGCTGGGCCTGGTCGACCCCGACTCGACGACCCAGAACTACGACACGCTGTTCACGAAGTACCAGAACGGCCAGGTGCTCTACGGATTCTGGCCGTGGCTCGCGCAGTCGGCGTACAACACCGCGGAGAACACCGCCGCGGGCAAGGGCTTCATGCTCGCCCCCATCGCCGACCAGAACATCTTCTCGTACGGCGCCGAGGCGTACGGCGGCAAGCAGGTCTTCGCGATCGGCTCCAAGGCCGAGGACCCCGAGCGCATCGCGGCCTTCATCGACTGGCTCTACTCGCCCGAGGGCGCCCTCGCCAACAACAGCCAGACCCAGGGCGCCGCGGGCCCCGAGGGCCTCACGTGGGAGCTGGACGGCGACGAGCCGGCCCTCACCGAATTCGGCGAGCAGGTCTTCCTCGAGGGTGACGCCGAGGTCCCGGCCGAGTGGGGCGGCGGCAGCTACATCGACGGCACCTCGACGCTGAACATCAGCGCGGTCCTGCCGATCGACGTCGACCCGAACACGGGCTACCCGTACAGCTACAAGTTCTGGCCGTCGTACCAGGCGCTGGTCCAGACCCCGCTCAGCGAGGACTGGAAGTCGAAGACGGACGGCGCGAGCTCGACGATCGAGTACCTGCAGGCCAACGACCAGCTCCTCGTCGCCCCGGGCGCGAGCTACGCCGCACCGGCCGACAGCTCGGAGATCGAGACGCTGCGCAACCAGGTCAAGGCCGTCATCGTGCAGTACTCGTGGCAGATGGTCTTCGCCGAGAGCGAGGCGAAGTTCGACTCGCTCCTCGCCGAACTGCAGGAGCAGGCCAAGGGCCTCGGCTACGACGACGTGCTCGAGTTCGACCTGACGAACGCCAAGGACCAGAACGCCCAGCGCGAGGCGGTCACCAAGGCCTTCGCCGGCTGATCTGAGCCACCCACGCGGATGGGCCCGGGCGGAACGCCCCGGGCCCATTCCCGTTCACACGCCGACCGGCACGCCGGCGAGTGACTCGAGCTCGTCCCAGACCCGTGCCACCCGGGCCGGGTCGGCCCGCGCGGTGAGCGGGTTCGGCTCGAGCACGACGGGCGCGCCCCGGCGGCCGCCCTCGGGGCCGAGGTACTCGCCGCCCGCGAGCGCCGGGTCGGTGAGGGCGCGGACCGCCGGCCACGCGGCGGCGTCCTTGCCCTGCGCCCACGGCGTGAAGGGGTTGCGGCGACGCGGGCCGCGCGGGTCGTGGACACCGTCCCGCGCAGGCGTCTTCGCATCGACGCCGATGCCGGGGTGGGCGACGATCGAGGCGACCGGTACCCCGGCGGCGCGCAGGCGCCGGTCCAGCTCGTACGCGTGCAGCTCGGTGACGGTCTTGGCCCACGTGTAGTCGCGGAGGAAGCCCCGCTGGGGACGGGCGGCGGCGTCCACGTCGAGCTTCAGCCTCCGCACGAAGCCGGTCGACGTGTGCACGATGCGTGCGGCGGTGCCCGCGGCCTCGCCGGTCGCGGCGAGGGTCGGCAGCAGCAGCCCGGTGAGCGCGACGCCGGCGATCACGTGCGTGCCGAGCATCAGCGGCAGGCCGTCGACGGTGGTCGCTCCCGCGGCCGGTGCCATCGTGCCGCCGTTGAGGAGGAGGCCGTCGATGCGGCCGAAGGCCGCCAGCTCGGTGCCGGCGCGACGGACGGAGCCGAGGTCGGCCAGGTCGAGCACGACCGTGGACACCGTGCTGCCGGGGACCTGCGATCGGATCGAGTCCCGGGCGCGTCCGAGCTTCTCGGGCGAGCGGGCGGCGAGCACGACGTGCGCGCCCGTGCCGGCGAGTTGCTCGGCGGCGAAGTAGCCGATCCCGGCGGTCGATCCGGTGACGACGTGGACGCGCCCGCGCTGGTCGGGCGGTTCGATGGGGTTCCAGGGCATGCGCGCTCCTCGGTCCGGGGCTATGCGGATTTGCTATCCGTTTCGGATGCTAACACAAGCGGATGAGTCATCCACTTGTTCGGGTACGATGATCGCGTGACCCCGCAACGCGCCGACGCCGCCCGGAGCCGCGTGCGCATCCTGGAGGTCGCACGCGAGTGCGACCCCGCCGACCTGCGGCTCAACGAGGTCGCGCGCCGGGCAGGTCTCGGCGTCGGAACGGTCTACCGCCACTTCCCCACCGTGCACGCCCTCGTCGAGGCCGTCGTCGCGACCGACCTCGAGCGCTACCGCGACCTCGCGCGACGCGCGGCCGCCGAACCGGATCCGGCCCGTGCGCTCGAATCGCTCGTGCGCGACGGCCTCGCCATGCAGCTCGAGGACGGCGGCCTCCAGTCGGTGCTCCTCGCCACCGAGGACGCCAGCGCCGAGGTCGCGGCACTCAAGCGCGAACTCGAGGCCGTCGCCGAGACCGTCGTCGCCGCCGCGCGCGAGGCGGGCGTCGTGCGCGCGGACCTCACCACCGCCCGGCTGCAGCGGCTCGTGTGCGGCGTGGAGCATGCCGTCCGCATCGGCGGCGACGACCGCGAGTTCTTCGTCGACGCCCTGCTCGCCGGGCTCCGGCCTCAGCACTGACGCCGGCCGGCGAGCCGCGGAAGTCCTCCGGTTGCGACGACCCGCGCCTCGCCCGCCGCTCAGCGCCCGTTCGCGCCGCCGATCCGCCGCTGCGCGCGGTCAGGCGTCGGCGTTCCCCGAGCGCCGCGAGTGGATCGAGCGGAAGAGGAACGCCATCCCGTACGCGCCGACCGAGCAGCCGATCGTGGCGACGAGGATGCCGAACGGCGGGAACACGACCATGAGGCATCCGAGGGTGATCGGGACCAGCACGAGGCCGATCGTGCGCACCGGCTCGGCGCCCGGCAGCAGCAGCGCGTTCCGGAGCGTCTGGCGGAACGTGTTGCGGTAGACCGCGACGAGCGCCATCGCGTGCAGGAAGGCCGCGAAGAGGGCGGCGGCCGCGACGAACGCCACGACCGCGAGCCCGGTGAGGAGCGGCTCGGGATGCCCCAGCCAGAACACGCCGCTGAACGCGAGCGCCACCGACGGGACGAGCGTGGCGAGCATGAGCAGGGTCGCACGACCGAAGTTCCGGCGGAACGCGGGGAAGAAGTCGGCGACGGGCCGCCCGCTCTCCTCGTCGGCGTACCGGATCGTGACCTCGAACAGCGCGCTCGTGGCCGCGCCGATGGTCACGAGCGGCAGGCAGCTCACGAGGTACAGCACGTTCAGCGCCACGAACGCGAGGAAGGTGGAGAGGCCGTGGACGGTCCTGCTCTCGGGGTCGATCTGCATGGCGTTCCTCAGGGCTCGACGATCGGGACGACGCGCGGCGCGAGCAGGTGGACCCGGTCGGGCGCCCCGCCCGCGAGGATCTCGTTGAGCACGCGCGCGGCGGCCGAGCCGAGTTCCTCCGCGGGCAGGTCGATCGCCTCGGTGAGCCCGTGGACCGCGCGGGCGACGTCGACCGGGCACAGCGCGATGACGTCCGACGGGCCCTCGCCGCGCGCGGCGAGCCGGGCGAGGCGCGCCGAGACGTGCGGGAGCGCGCCCTCGTTGTGGACGAACACGCCCGTGATCGCGGGGTCGGCCGCGACGATCTCGTCGACGACGGCGGTCGCCTCGGCGGTGCTCGGGCACGGGTGCACGGTGCCCTCGATGCCGTGCGCGGCGCACGCGTCGAGGAATCCGCGTGCGAGCCGGTCGGCGTAGGACGTGTGCCGGCTGACGACCTCGGGCGGCGAGCCGATGAGCGCGATGCGCCGGTGGCCGCGCGCCGCGAGCCGTTCGACGGCGAGCGCGCCGGCGGCCTGGAAGTCGAAGTCGACGCAGGTGAGCTCGCCCGCGCCGGTCGGGAGGCCGATGAGCACGCTCGGGGCGCTCAGCGCGGACAGCGTCGCGATACGCGGGTCATCCGATTCGACGTCCATCATGAGCAGCGCGTCGACCTTCGACGCGCGCGCCGCGCGCTCGAGCCCGCTCGCGTCGTCGCTCGTGAGGAGCAGCACGTCGTACTCGTGGAGTCGCGCCTCGCGGACCACGCCCGCGACGATCTGCATGACCACGTGCACGTCGACGCCGGCGCGGAGCGGCGCCTGCAGCCCGATCACCTGCGTCGAACGCGACGCGAGCGAGCGGGCGCCGGCGTGCGGGCTGTAGTCGAGCCGCGCCATCGCCTGCTCGACGCGCTCGCGGGTCTCCTGCGAGATCGTGCGCTTGCCGCTCATGACGTACGAGACGGTCGAGATCGACACGCCCGCCTCGCGCGCGACATCCGCGATGGTCGTCACTGGATCCCCTTCGGTTCGAGGTGGAGTTCGGGTTCGAGGTGAACGGGCACCCCGGGTCGCAGCTCGACGACGCGCGAGCCGAGCCCCGGCCCGGTCACCTCGACGACGATCGGATGCGCCGCGCGCAGCGTCGCGCCGGTGAGCCGCCCGTCCGTCCAGCGCAGGTCAACCGTACTGCCCCCTCGGGCGCGCAGGCCCCGCACGCGCCCGCTGCGCCAGCCGGGCGGGAGCGCGGGCAGGAGCCGGATGACCCCGTCGTGGGACTGCACGAGCGCCTCGGCGATCGCGGCGGTGAGCCCGAGGTTGCCGTCGACCTGGAACGGCGGGTGGGCGCTGAACAGGTTCGCGTAGACACCGCCTCGGTGCGCGCCGCCCGAGTCGTCGGCGGGCCGGAGCGCCATCGCGACCTGCCGTTCGACGGCCGCGCCGTCGCCGAGGCGGGCCTGCATTGCGGCGCGCCAGGCGAGCGCCCATCCGCTGGACTCCGGCCCGCGTCCGCGGATCGACGCGGCCGCCGCACGGGCGAGTCCGGGCGTGCGCTCGGGCGTGATGCCCGAGAACGGGAACAGGCCGACGAGGTGCGACAGGTGCCGGTGCCCGCGCTCGGCGTCGGGCAGGTCGCGGCTCCACTCGGCGAGCTCGCCCGTGGTCGTGGCGCGCAGGTCGGGCAGCCGGGCGACAAGCGTCGCGAGGTCGTCGACGACGTCGGTGTCGGGATCGCCCTCGCGGCCGAGCACCGCGCGGGCCTCCAGGCACACCGCGGCCAGCTCGCGCAGCAGCGCGACGTCCATGGTCGAGGACTCGTCGACCGCGCGCGGCTCGCCCGCCGCGTCGAGGAAGCGGTTCTCTGGCGAGGTCGACGGACTCGTCCATGCGCGGTCGCCGTCGGCCCGGATCCACGAGCGCGCGAACCGCGCGGCGCCGAGCAGGGCGGGCCAGGATGCCTCGAGCCCGGCGGCGTCCCCGCCGAAGGCGAAGTGGTCCCACGCGTGCAGCGCGAGCCACACGCCGCCCATGGGCCAGAACGCCCACGCGGGGTCGCCGTGGCCGGCGCCGACGGGGGCCGCGTGCCCCCAGGCATCCGAGTTGTGGTGGAGCGCCCAGCCGTCGGCGCCGTGGAGGTCCCGCGCGACGACGGGCCCAGTGGTCGCCGCGACGCGCTCGACGAACCGCAGCAGCGGCTCGTGGCACTCGGGCAGGCCCGTCGTCTCGGCGGGCCAGTACGCCATCTGCAGGTTGATGTTCGTCGTGTACGCGCTCGACCACGGGCCGGGCAGTTCGGCGTTCCAGATGCCCTGGAGGTTGAGCGGCAGGCCGCCGGGCTGCGACGACGCCATGAGCAGGTAGCGGCCGTAGTGGAACGTGAGGGCCGCGAGCCCGGGATCGGCGCGCTCCTGCGCGCGGAGCACGCGCTCGACGGTGTCGAGCGCGGCGGGGTCGAGCGCGGCGGTGTAGGGCACGGCGAGGTCGAGCGGGTCGGCGCCCGCGCCCGCGCCCGCGGGCGACTCGAGTTCGAGCGTGCAGCGCAGGTACTGCTCGCGGTGCACCCGCACGTGCGCCGCGAGGAGCGCATCGGCGTCGGCGGCGCGGTCGAGGCGCGCGGGCGAGGCATCCAGGCCGGCGGCCGCGGGGGCGACCGTCGTGCCGACCTGCAGCAGCAGGTCGGTCACGGGCGCGGTCTCGAACCCGTCGCCGGATGCCTCGAGCGCCACGGATGCCGCGACGACGATGCCGCCCGCTCCCCCGCGTTCGGGGTCGTACCGGATGGGCTCCGGCGGGTGCTCGTGGCCGGGCGCGACGTCGACGGGCAGCCACCACTCGGCGTCGAGGCCGCCGTCGGCGGTCACGGCGGGTGCGCGCCGCTCCCGCAGGAGGCTGCCGACCCGGACGCGCACGCGCACGGGCGCCTCCGAGACGACCCGGTGCGCGATCGCGCCGGTCACGCGGTCGGCCCACGTCTCGTGGCGGACCCGGTTGCCCGCGACGTCGTACTCGAGGCTCGCGACGCCGGTCGTGAGGTCGAGTTCGCGACGGACCGCGGCGGATGCCCCGCCGGCGCTGCCGCCAATCCCGTCGTCGTTGCGATCGCGCCCGTCCGACGCCCCGGCGCCGGGTGGCTCCGCACCGACGACCTCGACATCGAGCCACCCCAGCGGGAGGTACGCCTGCGCCCACCCGGTCTGCTGTCGCTGCAGGAGTCGTTCGGCCTCGGCGCGGTCGCCGGCGGCGATCGACGCGCGCACCGCGTCGATCGCGTCGGCGCCGCGATCTAGGACGCCCGCGAGCGGATCGGCGTCGGCCGTGCCCGACCACGCGAGCGCGTCGTTGAGCCACAGTCGCTCCCCGCCGAGGCGCCCGCCGCACATCGCGGCGCGGCGTCCGTTCCCGACCGGGAACGCGTCGGTCCAGCGCTCGACGGGATGCCTGGAGCGCAACTGGTGAAGCGCTTCGAAGCCCTGCGTGGACAAGCTCATTCCCGTAGTATAGGTTCCACTGTTGAAGCGCTTCGACAGTTGCAGCAGTGAGGCTCCCATCCATGTCATCCCCGACCGTCCGACGACGTGCGTTCGACGACCTGACCGCCGAGCGCGGCATCCTCTTCGGGGGCGACTACAACCCCGAGCAGTGGCCGCGCGAGACCTGGCGCGAGGACGTCGAACTCATGCAGCGGGCCGGGGTGAACCTCGTCACGGTGGGCGTGTTCAGCTGGGCGATCCTCGAGCCGCGGCCCGGCGCCCGCGAGTTCGGCTGGCTCGACGAGGTCCTCGACCTGCTGCACGGCGCCGGCATCGCGGTCGACCTCGCGACGCCCACCGCGTCGCCGCCGCCGTGGCTCGGCGTGCGGCACCCCGAGATCCTGCCCGTCGACGCCGACGGCGTGCGGCTCGTCGCCGGGTCGCGCAACCAGTTCTCCCCCTCGTCGACGGTGTACCGCGAGCACGCCCTCGCCATCACGCGCGACCTCGCCGAGCGCTACGCCGGGCACCCCGCGGTGCGCATGTGGCATGTCGGCAACGAGTTCGGACAGGTCGACTTCGGCGACGAGGCCGCACGCGAGTTCCGCGCCTGGCTCATCGAGCGGTACGGCACGATCGACGCGCTCAACGAAGCGTGGGCGACCACGTTCTGGTCGCAGCGGTACGACGCGTTCGACGAGATCCTGCCGCCACGGCGCATGCCGTACGTGGTCAACCCCACGCAGGCGCTCGACTTCCGCCGGTTCACGTCCGACCAGCTGCTGCGGTGCTGCACCGAGCTCCGCGACGCCATCCGCGACGCCGGCGCGACGCAGCCGATCACGACGAACTTCATGGGGTTCTTCCCGCACGTCGATTCCCAGTCCTGGGCCGACGAGCTCGACGTGATCGCCGACGACCAGTACCCCGACCCCGCCGACCCGGACTCCCCCGCCGACATCGCGCTCGTGCAGGACCTCATGCGCTCCCTCGGCGGTGGCCGGCCGTGGCTGCTCATGGAGCAGGCGGTGAGCGCCACCTCGTGGCGCGCGCACAACCTGCCGAAGACGCCCGAGCGCGCGCGCCGCGACTCGCTCCAGGCGGTCGCACGCGGCGCCGACGGCGTCTGCTTCTTCCAGTGGCGGCAGTCGCGCGCGGGCGCCGAGCGGTTCCACTCCGCGATGCTGCCGAACGCGGGCGCCGACACCGACGTGTTCGCGGGCGTCGTCCGGCAGGGCGCCGAGCTGCGGTCGCTCCGTCCGGTGGTCGGCACGACCGTACCCGCCGAGGTCGCCGTGCTGTTCGACTGGACGAGCTGGTGGGCCGGCGAGGACCCGACCGGCCCGACCGACCGCCTCCGCACGCTCGAGCAGCTCCGGCGCTGGTACCGCGTGCTCTGGCGCCGGGGCGTCGCGATCGACGTCGTCGCGCCCGGCGCCGACCTCTCGAGGTACCGCGTCGTGCTCGCACCGCACAGCTACGTCATCGAACCGGATGCCGCGACCGGGCTCCGCACCGCCGTCGAGGCCGGCGCGCAGCTCGTCGTCGGGCCGTTCAGCGGCGTCGCCGACGCGAACGGCCACCTCCTCCAAGGCCGATCCCCCGTGCTGCTGCGCGACCTCGTGGGCGTGAGCGGCGAGGAGTGGGGCGGCCTGCCCGACGAGCCGACGCCGCTGCGCGTCGAAGCGGACGGGCCCGCGGGCGGGGCATCCACCGCGCACGGCTCGCACACCGCGACGATCCTCGCCGAGCGGCTGCGCACCGAGGGCGCCCGGGTGCTCGCGGCCTTCGCGACGGGCCCGCTCGAGGGCCGCCCGGCGATCACCCGCAACGCCGTCGGCGCGGGCGCCGCGTGGTACCTCGGCACGGTCGTCGACGACGCCCTGCTCGCGGCCGTGCTCGACAAGGCGCTGGGCGACGCCGGGGTCCGCGGGGCGCTCGGCACGGCCGGCGAACTGCCCGAGGGCCTCGAGGCCGTGCGGCGCGGAGCCGCGCTGTTCCTCCTGAACCACGGCCACGCGCCGGTCACGGTCGCCGTGCCCGCCGGCGTGGTCGACCTGTTGACCGACGAGACGAGCGGGGGCTCGGTGACCGTGGCCCCCGGAGACGTGCGAGTGCTGATGGAAAGGCGATCCGAGTGAAGTTCACCGATGGGTACTGGCTGACGCGGCCGGGCATGAGTCCCCTGTTCGCGGTGGAGGTCGACGACATCCGCGTCGACCCCGAAGCCGGCACGATGACGGTCTTCGCGCCGACGGCCGCGATCCGCCACCGCGGCGACACATTGAACCGGCCCATGGTCACGGTCACGTTCTCGTCGCCGGCCTCCGGGGTCGTGAAGGTGCGCGTCCAGCACCACGCGGGCCGCGTGCACCGCGGCCCGGACTTCGCGATCCGGCACGAGGAGGGCTTCCGACCGCGCATCGCGGTCGACGAGGTCGAGGGCGTGCTCGAGACCGGCGACGTGCGCGTGCGCGTCCCGCGATCCGGCCCGTGGAACGTCTCGTTCGAGGAGGGCGACCGCGTGCTGACGACCTCGCTGCCGCGCTCGATCGGGCACATCACGGCGACGGATGCCCCGGGCCGCGCGCTCTCGGGCATCTCGGGCACCGGCGCGGCCGACACGGGCGCGACCTGGGTGCACCAGCAGCTCTCGATCGAGCCCGGCGAGCGCGTCTACGGATTCGGCGAGCGCTTCGGCGCGTTCACGAAGAACGGGCAGGTCGTCGAGACGTGGAACGCCGACGGCGGCACGTCGAGCGAGCAGGCGTACAAGTCGGTGCCGTTCTACCTCACGAGCCGCGGCTACGGCGTGCTCGTCGACAGCCCCGACCACGTCTCGTTCGAGGTCGGCAGCGAGATCAACTCGCGCGTCCAGTTCTCGGTGCCCGGCGAGACCCTCGACTACTACCTCATCGGCGGCCCCACCCCGAAGGACGTGCTGCGCCGCTACACCGCCCTCACCGGCCGGCCCGCTCGCGTGCCGGCGTGGTCGTTCGGGCTGTGGCTCACGACGTCGTTCACCGCGAGCTACGACGAGCGGACCGTGAACGAGTTCGTCGACGGCATGGCCGAGCGCGACCTGCCGCTCAGCGTGTTCCACTTCGACTGCTTCTGGATGCGCGAGTACCAGTGGACCGACTTCGAGTGGGACGAGCGCACGTTCCCCGATCCCGCGGGCCAGATCTCGCGCCTGCACGAGCGCGGCCTCAAGGTCTCGGCGTGGATCAACCCGTACATCGCGCAGCGGTCGAAGCTCTTCGACGAGGCATCCGAGCTCGGCTACCTCCTGAAGCGCACCGACGGCGGCGTCTGGCAGTGGGACCTGTGGCAGGCCGGCATGGCGCTCGTCGACTTCACGAACCCGGCCGCGGCCGACTGGTACGTCGAGCACCTCGACCGGCTCATGGACCAGGGCGTCGA
Source organism: Agromyces sp. MMS24-JH15 (assembly GCF_043518605.1). Classification (GTDB taxonomy): domain Bacteria; phylum Actinomycetota; class Actinomycetes; order Actinomycetales; family Microbacteriaceae; genus Agromyces. Next base: position 2,147,266 of record NZ_CP171358.1, on the reverse strand, counting down.
CAGCTTCAAGACCGACTTCGGCGAGCGCATCCCCGCCGACGGCGTCGCATGGCACGATGGCTCCGATCCCCAGCGCATGCACAACTTCTACCCGCAGCTGTACAACGAGATCGTGTTCCGCGCGATCGAACGCCGTCGCGGGCTCGGCGAGGCCGTGGTCTTCGCGCGGTCGGCGACCGCGGGCGGCCAGCAGTTCCCGGTGCACTGGGGCGGCGACAACGACTCGACGTTCCTGTCGATGGCCGAGACCCTGCGCGGCGGGCTCTCGCTCGCGATGAGCGGGTTCGGCTACTGGAGCCACGACATCGGCGGCTTCGAGGGCACGCCCGACGCGGGGCTCTTCAAGCGCTGGCTCGCGTTCGGGCTGCTGTCGTCGCACTCGCGGCTGCACGGGTCGAACTCGATCCGCGTGCCGTGGGCGTTCGACGAGGAGGCGGTCGAGGTCACGCGCCGCTTCACGAAGTTGAAGCTCCGGCTCATGCCCTACCTCGCGCGGATCGCGGAGGAGGCCCACGTCGACGGCATCCCGATGATGCGGCCGATGGCGCTCGAGTTCCCCGACGACCGCGCGACGCACGACTGCGACACGCAGTACGCGCTCGGCGACTCGCTCATCGTCGCGCCCGTGTTCACGGCCGACGGCAGCGTCGAGTACTACCTGCCGGAGGGCGAGTGGACCTCGTTGCTCGACGGCGCCGCCGTCGAGGGACGCCGCTGGGTCGCCGAGCGGCACGGCTACGACTCGGTGCCGCTCCAGGTTCGCCCCGGCACGGTGCTCCCGTGGGGCGCCCGCGACGACCGTCCCGACTACGAATGGGCCGACGGCGTCGTGCTGCGCTGCTTCGCGCTGCCCGACGGCTACGACGCGGTGACCACGGTGCCCGGGCTCGCGGGCCCCGCCACGACGTTCCGCGTGCGCCGCGAGGGCGACCGCGTCATCGCCGCGAGCGACGACGCCCGCGCGCCGTGGAGCCTGCGCGTCGGCGACACGACGGTGGCCGCGGACGGCGCCGGCGAGGTCGTGCTCTTCCTCGCCGCGTCCGCGCACGACGGCGACCGCGACCGCGACCTCGTCGCACAGGGGGCGTGATGGGCGAGGCATCCGTCGTGACCGGCGCTGGGGCGTCGACCGAGGCGTCCGCCGTCTCCGCCGGGGCATCCGCTCCCGCCTTCCGCGACGTGACGCGGCCGGTCGCGGACCGCGCACGCGACCTGCTCGGCCGCCTGAGCCGCGACGAGCGGATCGCGATGCTGCACCAGGCGGCGCCCGCGATCGAGCGGCTCGGCGTCGGCGAGTTCCGCACCGGTTGCGAGACGCTGCACGGCGTCGCGTGGCTCGGCCGCGCGACGACGTTCCCGCAGCCGGTCGGCATGGCGGCGACCTGGGACCCCGAGCTCCTCCGTCGCATCGGCGAGGTCGTGTCGACCGAGGTGCGCGCGAAGCGCGCCGAGAACCCGCTCGTCAGCCTCAACGTCTGGGCGCCGGTCGTGAACACGCTCCGGCACCCGGCGTGGGGCCGCAACGAGGAGGGCTACTCCGAGGACCCGCACCTCACCGCGCACCTCGCGACCGCGTACAGCCGCGGCCTCCGCGGCGACCACGAGCGCGTGTGGAAGACCGTGCCCGCGCTCAAGCACTTCCTCGGGTACAGCAACGAGACCGACCGCTCGGCGACCTCGTCGGAACTGTCGCTGCGCACCCTCCACGAGGAGGAGCTGCCCGCGTTCCGCGAACCGATCGAGTCGGGCGTCGCGGGCTCGATGATGCTCGCGTACAACCGCGTGAACGGCGTGCCCGCCCACACCCAGCCCGAGCTCGTCGCCGAGGCGCGCTCATGGGCGAGCCAGGCCGGGCACGACGCCGGCTCGCTCGCGATCGTGTCGGATGCCGGCGCGCCCACGTTCCTCGTCACCATCCAGCGTGCCCAGCCCGACCCGGTGCACGCCGCGGCGGCGCTCGTGCGCAGCGGCATGGACTCGTTCACCGACGACGACGCGAACGCGAAGCCGACGATCGCGAACGTCACCGGCGCCCTCGAGCAGGGCCTGCTCGACGACGCCGACGTCGACCGCGCGGTGCTGCGGCTGCTCGAACTCCGGGTGCGGACGGGCGAGTTCGACGGCGACGCCGACCCGTACGCGGCCATCGGCGCCGACGAGATCGACGCGGATGCCTCGCGCGAGCTCGCGCGCGAAGCCGTCGGGAAGTCGGTCGTCGTGCTCCGCAACGACGACGGGCTGCTGCCGCTCGCCGAGCCCGCATCGATCGCGGTCGTCGGCCCGCTCGCCGACGCCGTGCTCACCGACTGGTACTCGGGCACCCCGCCGTACGCCGTCGGGCTCGCCACGGCGCTCGCCGAGCGGTACCCCGGCGCGCGCGTCGAGACCGCGACGGGCGCCGACACGGTGCGGCTGCGCGCGCGCTCGAACGGGCGGCTCGTCGTGGCCGACGCGACCGGCGCGGTCGTCGAGGCGGCGGGTCTCGCGGGCGCGGGCCTCGCGGGCGAGGGGGCATCCGGCGAGGCATCCGACGCGTCGCAGTTCGACGTCGCCGACTGGGGCGACGGCATCCTGACCTTCCGCTCGCACGCCAGCGGCCGCCTGCTCACGGGCGGCGCGTGGCCGATGCGGGCCGACGCGACGCGCGTCGGCGGCTGGGTCGTGCAGGAGAGCTTCGAGCGCGAGGTGCACGCCGACGGGACCTGGTCGCTGCTGCACCGCGGATCGGGCCGCTGGGTGCGCGTCGTGCGCGAGGCCGGGCTGCTCGTGGCCGACGCGGTCACCGCGGCCGACGCCGAGCGGTTCGAGGTCGAGGTCGTGCGCTCAGGCCTCGCCGAGGTCGCACGCGTCTCGGCGGCCGCCGAGGTCGTCGTGGTCGCAGTCGGCAACGACCCGCACCTGTCGGGCCGGGAAACCGAGGACCGGCCGCACCTGGGGCTGCCCGGGGCATCCGTCGACGTCTGGCGGGCCGCGCGGGAGGCGAACCCGCGCACGGCGCTCGTGATCGTCTCGAGCTACCCGTACGTGCTCGGCGAGGCGGATGCCGCGGCGACCGTCGTCTGGTCGAGCCACGGCGGGCAGGAGCTCGGGCACGGTCTGGTCGACGTGCTCGCGGGCGACCGGGAGCCCACGGGCCGGCTGACGCAGTCGTGGCCCGTCGACGCCGCCCAGGCGGGCGACCTGTTCGACTACGACACCCTCCGCCAGCAGGCGACCTACCGGCACCGACCCGGCGCGGCCGCGTTCGGGCTCGGGCACGGACTCACGTACTCGCGCGTCGAGTACATCGGCGTCGAGGTGCTCGACGCCGAGGTGGCCGCGCCCGCGCCGACGCACCGGCATCCGGCGCTCCGGCCGTCGTCCACCGACCCGGGGGCGGCGCGCGTGCGGGTCGAGGTGCGCAACGCGGGCGACCGCATCGCCGAGGAGCTCGTGCAGGTCTACGCGCTCGCGCCCGAGGGCCTGGCGATCCCCGCGCCCCGGCGGCTCCTCGTCGCGTACGAGCGGGTGCGGCTGGAGCCCGGCGAGTCCCGACGCGTCGAGCTCGGGTTCGAAGTCGAGCGGCTCGCCGTGTGGGACGACGACGTGCGGATCCCGGGCGCGCCCGAGGACTGGCTGCACGCCGGTGCGCTCCGCGTGCAGCCTGCCGCATACCGGATCGCGGCCGGCCCGTCCGCCGATGAGCTCCCCGTGTCGGCGGTGCTGTCGGTTCGGTGACGGCGGGCGGCGCGCGGCTCCGGTGGTCGAGGAGCGCCGTCGCGCAGCGGCGACGCGTCTCGAGACCCGCTCACCCGGTCTCGAGACGCGTGCGCCTGCGTCGCTCGCTCCTCGACCGCCGGAGGCCCGCGCGCGGCTTGCGCCCGGGGCATCCGTCGTTTATGTTGGACACGCCAACAAATCACCGATGACGCTGAAAGGCGGATCACCCATGGCCAGCGCGCCCACCCGCGACGACAAGTTCTCCTTCGGCCTCTGGACCGTCGGCTACAACGGCACCGACCCCTTCGGCGGCCCGACGCGGAAGCCGCTCGACGTCGTGCACGCCGTCGAGAAGCTCGCCGAGCTCGGCGCCTACGGCCTCACGTTCCACGACGACGACCTGTTCGCCTTCGGCTCCTCCGACGCCGAGCGCCAGACCCAGATCGACCGTCTCAAGGGCGCGCTCGCCGACACCGGCCTCATCATCCCGATGGTGACCACCAACCTCTTCTCGGCCCCCGTCTTCAAGGACGGCGGCTTCACCGCGAACGACCGCGACGTGCGCCGGTTCGCGCTCCGCAAGGTGTTCCGCCAGCTCGACCTCGGCGCCGAGCTCGGTGCGAAGACGTTCGTCATGTGGGGCGGCCGCGAGGGCGCCGAGTACGACTCCGCCAAGGACATCCGCGCCGCGCTCGAGCGCTACCGCGAGGCCGTGAACCTCCTCGGCGACTACGTGACCGACAAGGGCTACGACATCCGCTTCGCGATCGAGCCGAAGCCCAACGAGCCCCGCGGCGACATCCTGCTGCCCACGCTCGGCCACGCGATCGCCTTCATCGACTCGCTCGAGCGCCCCGAGCTCGTCGGCCTCAACCCCGAGGTCGGCCACGAGCAGATGGCGGGCCTCAACTTCGCCGCCGGCATCGCGCAGGCGCTGTTCCACGGCAAGCTCTTCCACATCGACCTCAACGGCCAGCGCGGCATCAAGTACGACCAGGACCTGGTCTTCGGCCACGGCGACCTGCACAACGCGTTCGCGCTCGTCGACCTGCTCGAGAACGGCGGCCCCGGCGGCGTCCCCGCGTACGAGGGCCCGCGCCACTTCGACTACAAGCCCTCGCGAACCGAGGACGAGCAGGGCGTCTGGGAGTCGGCCGCCGCGAACATGCGCACCTACCTGCTGCTCAAGGAGCGCGCCGCGGCCTTCCGCGCCG